>NC_020126.1:7282500-7605000 GCF_000331735.1 Myxococcus stipitatus DSM 14675
GATACGTCAGCTCCGGCGCCTGCGAGCGAGGATCCGCCGTCAGCACCAGGATGGGCGTGGGGCACTCGGCCATGATGTGCTCGGTGGCCGTGAGCCCGTCCATGACGGGCATGTCCACGTCCATGGTGATGACGTGGGGACGCAGCTCCTTGGTCATCTCCACGGCCTGCTTGCCGTCCGCGCAGGAACCGACCACCTCGATGTCGGGGTCCTTGCTCAGCGCCTCGCAGATGAGCTGTCGGCAGATGAGTGAGTCATCGACCACCAGCACCGACACTTTCTTGCCCATGCCCTGTCCATACCCCGTGCGCGAGGCGCCGAGTATAGCCAATGCACTGTCCTGTCCTCAGGAGGTTGCGCGAACTGCCTTCAGGACAGCAGTCGCCCCACCACATCCACCAGGTCCTGGCGCACCAGGTCCCCCTTGGTGATGTAGCCGTCCGCCCCCGCCGAGAGCCCACGCCGCCGGTCCTCCTCGCCACCACGCGTGGTGAGGATGACGACGGGCAGCCGGGACTGGGTGGGATGCCCCTTGAGGCGCCGGGTCAGCTCCAGCCCGTCCATGCCCGGCATCTCCAGGTCCGTGACGACGAGGTCCACCGGAGGGCCCTCCAGCACGTCCAGCGCCTCCGCCCCATCGCCCGCCACCACGGTGTCGTACCCCACCGCCTCCAGGAGGCTGGAGATGAGCTCCCGGGTGAGCGGGGAGTCGTCCACGACCAGGACCCGGCGGCGCCGGGACTCGGGCTCCACGGGTGTCGAGCGGGGCAGCTTCACCGGGGATGTCCCGTGGGCGCTGGCCGTGAGGTAGGCGGCGGACAGCACCATCGCGAGCCGGCCGTCCGCCAGGGACGTGGCCCCGGTGAGGTGGGCGAAGCGCGCGAGGACGCCTCGCAGGGGGAGGATGGCCTGGACGCGCTCCTCCAGCACCCGGTCCACCACGACGGCGGCGGCCCCGCTCTGGCTTCGGACCACGAGGACGAGCTCCCCCTCGCGCACCTCCCGCTCCGGGGAGAGGCCCAGGAGCGCCCCCAGGGAGGCCAGGGGCAACACCCTCCCCTCCACGAGGAGCGCGGGCCGGCCGGCCACCTCGCACAGGTGCAGGGGCTCCACCTTGAGGGCGCGGGAGACGTGGGTGGCGCTCAGCGCGAGTGTCTCGTGGCCCACCTGGACGAAGAGCAGGGGGGCCACGGTGAGGGAGACGGGGACGCGCAGCTCGAAGATGGTGCCCCAGCCCGGGGCGGACTCCACGCCCACATCCCCGCCCAGGCCCTGGACGGAGGCGCGCACCGCGTCCAGCCCCACGCCCCGGCCTGACAGGTCGGTGACGACGTCCCGGGAGGTGAAGCCGGGCAGGAAGATGAGCTCACGGGTGGCGGCGTCGGAGAGGGCGTTGGCGGCGCTCTCGTCGAGGATGCCCCGGCGGACGGCCACCCGGCGCAGCTCCGCGGGGTCCAGGCCCAGGCCGTCGTCCTCGACGCGGAGGATGATGCGACTCCCCTCACGCGCGGCGCGCAGCGTGAGGCAGCCTCGCGGGTGCTTTCCCGAGGTCACCCGGTCGACGCGGGTCTCCAGGCCGTGGTCCAGGGCGTTGCGCACCAGGTGCATGAGCGGCTCGCGCAAGGCTTCGACGACGGCCCGGTCCGCGCGGGTGTCCTCGCCGTCGACGACGAGTTCCACCTCCTTGCCCAGGGCGCGCGAGAGGTCGCGGACCATGCGCGGGTAGGGCTCGAAGAGGACGGAGAGCGGGAGCATCCGGAGGCCCTGCACCTCTTCGACGACTTGCCCCAGGTCTCTCAGCTCCTCGTTGGACAGGAGCTTGGATTCGCGGTGGAGGTCGGCGGCGAGCTCCTTGGCCGTGCCCAGCCGCGCCACCAGCGCCGCCGCGGCGGGCCCCAGGTCCTCGGCTTCGCGAGCCAGCTGTCCCAGCTCTCGGGCCAGGGCCAGCCGTCGAGCGTGGGCCCGCTCGCGCCGCCGCGCAATCTGGGAGAGGTTCGTCACGGCGCTCGTCAACAGGTCCAGGCTCGCCACGTCGATGCGCACGGCGTCCAGGCGCGTCTCGGGTTGCCTCGGGACGGAGTGTGCCTTCGTGGCGGACGTGCGCGCGCCCGGGGAGGACACGGGGGTCGTCGTGAGCAGGAGCCCCGCGCCGGGCAGGGCTGGGGTTCCTCGCGCGGGCGTCGCCTCCGCTCTCGGCGCGGAGGGCCAGCCCCGCGTCGCGGCCGTCGTCGACGTGCCTGGAGTCGTCAGTGAAACGCCCGCCTCGCTTCGCGGCGTGACGACAGGAGGGATGGTCCCAGCACGTGCCGTCCCACCACCACCCTCCACCACGCGTGCTCGACGAGCGTCGTCGTCGATGCCGCCTTTGCGACCGAGTCCCGGGCCTGTCCCTGGCTCGCCTTGAACCGGAGGCTCGACACTCGTCCCCCCTGCCCCTTCGCCCTGCGGAGCCACGCGCTTCGCCTCGGCCCCCACGGACGCCGCGCGCGCGAGCGCGGCCGACGACGCACTCAGGTCCCTCGCCTTGGCCTCGCCTCCCTCGGGTGCGGCCGCTCCGGGCGGCAGGCGCTCCGCCTCCGCGCGGATGCACGCCTGGAGCCACCCGACCAGCCGCTCCACTTCAGGCGAAGTCGTCCCCGAGGACGGCGGCGCACCCGACAGCAGCAACACCGCATCCGCCGCGCTCAGCAGCGCATCCGTGGAGTCGGCGGACAGCAGGTAGCGCTTGGGCTCCGCGCAGCGCACGAGCTCTTCCATCTCGTGCACCAGCGAGTTGATGTCGTCGAAGCCCATCATCCGGGCCTCGCCCTTGAGCCCGTGCAGCTCGCGCAGCGCCCCGCGCCCGGACTCCACGTTCGCCCCCGCCTCCAACTCCATGAGCGCCCGGTTGATGCGCTCCAGACGCACCGTCACCAGGTCCCGGAACTGCCTGAGGAGGCGCTCGCTCGGGTTCACCCGCCCTCCTCCCGCAGCGTCTCGCGTCCAATCTGGAACCGCTCCACCACCTCCCGCAGGTCTCTCGCCAACACCAACAGGTCCGTGTTGGCCGAGCTCACCTGCTTCGTCGCATTGAGGCTCTGCTGCGTGATGCGGAGGATGTCCGCCATCGTCTCCGCGAGCTGGTCGGTGCCCGTCTGCTGCTGCTGCGTGGCAAGCGAGATGCTGCGCACGGCGTCCGACGTCTTCCCCGCCAGCCGGGTGATTTGCCGCAGCGACTCCGACACCTGCTGCGCCAGCGTGGTCCCCGTCTCCACCGCCTTCACGCCCCCTTCCGTCGCGGAGACCGCCGCCGCCGAGGCCTCACGCACCTCCTCGATGAGCCCCTCGATTTCCTTGGTGGACTCCAGCACGTTCTCCGCCAGCCGCCGCATCTCCGCGGCCACCAGCGAGAAGCCTCGGCCCACGTCGGCCGCCTTGGTGCCCTCCAGCTCGGCATTCAGGGCGAGCAGGTCCGACTTGTCCGCCACGCCATTGATGAACGCGACAATCTTCCCAATCTGCTGCACGCGCTTGTTGAGGCGCACCACCGCGGAGGCGATGGCCACGTTGTCCTGGCGCATCCGCTCCATCGACCCCAGGAACGACTCCGCGCTGCGCTGCCCCTGCTGCGCCGCCCCCAGCGTGCGCTGAGCGATTTGCGCCACCGAGCCCGCGTTCTCCGCGATCTGCCGAGCCGAGCGCGCCAGCTCCTCCGTCGTCGCGCTCGTCTCGTCCAGCGAGCTCGCCTGCTCCGCGGCCCCCGCCTCGTAGCGCCCCGACGTGGTGAGAATCTCCTCCGTGGTCGCGGAGATCTGCGCCCCCGCGCGCTGGAGCTGCGACATGACGTCCGCCAGGTGCGCGCGCATCGTGGTGAAGGCGGCCGACACGTCCCAGATTTCATCCTCCGCGGGCACCACGCGAGGACTGGCCAGGTCGCCCTCCGCGATGCGCCGGGCCTCGTTCGACAGCTCGCGCAGGGGCCGCCCCAGCAACGTGCCCCCCAGGTACGCCGTCGTCAGCGCGAGCCCGAAGACGAGCAACACCAACGGCCCGCCCGAAGCCAGCGCCTCCAGCCGCAGCGTCGACGCCAGCTCCGCCGTCGGAGCCCCGTTCGCCACCAGCCGGTCCAGCGCCCGCTCCCCCAGCGCCGAGGAGAGCTGCACCGACAGCACCGCCGGCGTCACCACGGAGATGAAGCCGAACGCCACCAGCCGCGCCCGAATCTCCGCCCGCCGAGGCATCGCCGCGATGAGCTGCGCATGCGTCATGCCCAGCTCCCCCAGCCACAGCACCACCTGGCGCGAGCGGAGGATGACCAGACAGTGGACCAGCAGCGACGTCAGCGGGCCGAACAAGAACCCCAGCCCCGCGATGCGCCGGGACATGTCCGCGTCCGCCCCCGCCAGGCCCCACAGCGACGCCCCCAGCCCCACCGTGGTGAGCAGCCACAACCCCAGCGACGTGAGGAACGCCTCGTCGGGAGCCCGCGTCACCTCGAGCACGGCGGCCTTCAGTGACTCGGGCGTCGCCGCCACATCCCCGCGCTCCAGCCCGCGCAGGGTGCGCAGCCGGCTCAGCCCCGCCGCCGCCCCCATCACCATGGCGACGCCACACAGCAGCATCCCCAGCCGCAAGAGCAGGGACAGGCGCCCGTCCACCGCGAGCGACTCCGACAGGGTGAGCCGGGCGTAGTGAAGCCCCAGCCC
The DNA here is from genome assembly GCF_000331735.1 of Myxococcus stipitatus DSM 14675. GTDB lineage: Bacteria > Myxococcota > Myxococcia > Myxococcales > Myxococcaceae > Myxococcus > Myxococcus stipitatus. Next base: position 7,287,186 of record NC_020126.1, read on the forward strand.
CGCGCCCACCAGGTTCGCCAGGGGGATGGGCATCATCAGGTGCCGGCTGAACGACGCCTTCCGAGCGCCTCCGCGCGTGCTCATGCCTCCTCCCGCACCGCGACGTGGAAGCGCTCCACCACGCGCTTGAGGTCCCGCGCCAGCGTGGACAGGTCCGCGTTCGCCACCGCCATCTGCTTGGTCGCCGCCGAGTTCTGCTCGGTCACCCGGAGGATGTCCCCCATGGCCGCGGCGAGCTGGTCGGTGCCCGTCTGCTGCTGCTGCGTGGCGAGCGAGATGCTGCGCACCGCGTGCGACGTCTGCCGCGCCAGCTCCAGGATGAGGCTCAGGCTCTCATCCACCTCGGCCGCCAGCACCGTGCCCGCCTCCATCGCCTTCAGCCCCGCCTCCGTGGCCATCACCGCGGCGTGCGTGGCGTCGCGAATCTCCTCGATGAGCTGCTCGATGGCCTTGGTGGAGCGGATGACGTTCTCCGCCAGGCGCCGCATCTCCGCGGCCACCAGCGAGAAGCCTCGGCCCACCTCGCCCGCCTTGGTGCCCTCCAGCTCCGCGTTGAGGGCCAGCAGGTCCGACTTGTCGGCAATCTCGTTGATGAACTCCACCACCTTGCCAATCTGCTGCACGCGCTTGTTGAGCCGCACCACGGCATCGGCGATGGCCTGGTTGTCCTGCTTCATGCGCTGCATGGCGCCCAGGAAGGCCGCCGCGCCCCGCTGGCCCGACTGCGCGGCACCGAAGGTCGACTCGGCGATGGTGGACACCGACTCCGCGTTGCCGGCGATCTGCTGCGCCGAGCGGGCCAGCTCCTCCGTGGTGGCACTCGTCACGTTGAGCGAGCTCGCCTGCTCATCCGCGCCCGACTCCTGCTCGCCGGAGGTGGCGACCAACTGCTCGGTGGTGGTGGATATCTGGAGCCCGGCTCGCCGCAGCTGGATGAGCGCCTGCCCCAGCTGCGCCTGCATCTGCGCGAAGGCGGCGGACATGGCCCACACCTCGTCCTCCGCGGCGATGACGCGTGGTGGGCGCAGGTCTCCCTGGGCGATGCGCGTGGCGTCCTCGGTGATGGCGCGCAGCGGGGCGGCGATGACGGTGCCCCCCAGGTACGCCGTGAGGAGCACCAGCACCGCGACCAGCCCCGCCACCACCAGCCCGCGCCCGTCATCCGCCCGCCGCAGCGCCGCGTCCTGCTCCCCCGGCGAGCGCGCCGACACCACGTCGTCCATGGCCCGCGAGGCCCGCGTCACCGTGGCGTCGAGGATGAAGAGCGACGGGGTGAGCACCGCGATGGCCGTGAAGAGCACCATGCGCCGGCGGATGTGCAGCCGCCGGGGAGGCGCCGCGGCCACCACCTCCAGCGGCGAGAGTCCCCGCGCGGCGACCCGCTCCACCGCCTCCCGGCACCGGCGAACCACGAGCAGGTAGATGAGCAGCGCGGTCAGCGAGCCCAGCGACGCTCCCACCAGGATGATGCGAGGCCCCAGCGACAGCGGCGCGTCCACCCAGGGGAGGAAGACACAGGCCACCATCAGCGCGCCCATCAGCCAGCTCTGGAGCGCGAAGGAGAAACACCGCTCGGGGAAGCCTCGCGCCTCCAGCAGCGCCGCCTTCAGGTTCTCCGGAGAGGGAGGCACATGCCCCTCGCCCACGCCCTGGAGCACCCGCAGCGAGCGCCGCGCGTGCCAGTGGATGAGCCAGAGCGACAGCGCCGCCACGCCCGCGACGAGCAGCAGGAACCGAGACCACGTCCCCGCCGGCAGCGCCTCCGCGAGCAACCCGTGCAGCAGCGCCAGGGAGATCCCCAGGGCGCTGACGGGAGCCACCGGACGGGACAGCCACCGCGCCAGGCCTCGCACGTCCTGGGGCGCCGTCATGCGGCCCCCCGGGGAAGCCTCCGCAAGAAGCGCTCGAAGTCCGCCAGCCCCAGCAACGGCCAGAGCTCTCCGCGCGCCAGGACGAAGCCACGCAAGCTCCCTCCCGAGGCACCCGCCACCACCCCCGGCACGGGCATCAGCCAGTGCGTCTCCGAGTCGATCTCCAGCGCATCCACCCCCACCGTGCCCCCCGAGGTCGCCACCAGCACCCTGGAGGCCGCTGGCGGAGCCCGGAAGGCCAGTGCGGCCGAGGCCGCGTCCCCCCCACCCGGCGAGGTGATGGAGACCACTTCATGGGCCTCGAAGGCGAGCCGATGCGCGCCCGCATGGCACAGCAGCATGCCCCGGACGGGACTGGCTGAGGCCATGGCTCACGCCCCCTGGCTGAGATGGTCGAACAACCCGTCGGGGTCGATGACGGCCACGTCCCTGGGGCCACTCTTGGCGGGGCCTCGCAGGTGGACCTGGACGCCCGAGGACCCCAGCGGCTCCAGCGCTCCCGTCACCGGGGAGACACCCGCCACCGTGGTCGCCGTGAGGGCCAGCGTCCCACGCGGGAGCCGTACCAGGACGGCCCTCCGCGAGGATTGGCTCACCCCGACGACCAGCAGGCCCATGTCCACCACCGGGATGACTTCTCCTCGGTGTGCGAACACGCCCAACAGGTGCGCCGGGGAGCCCGGTACCCGCGTGAGTTCGGGGAAGGTGACAACCTCCGCCGCGCTCTCCGCGGGCACCGCGTACCAGCTACTGCCGCAGGCAAAGACGAGATAGGACTGACGCGCTTCCGGCTCGTGGACGGCCATGTGCGCACAGCCTACCCCAGCCGGAACTAGCGCTGGAACTCGACGCGGCGGTTCTCGCTCCAGGCATCCTCGCTGGAGGAGGTGTTCACCGGGCGCGTCTCACCGTAGCCCACCGTCGTCACGGCGTTGGACTTGACGCCCAGGTCCGTCAGGTAGCGCTTGACGGCCGCCGCGCGGCGGTTGGACAGCTGGAGGTTGTACTCCTCGGTGCCGCGCTCGTCGGCGTGGCCCGCCAGGGTCAGCTTGCCCTGCTGGCCCGTCTTGAGGCACGTGGCCAGGTCGGACAGACGCTGCTGGGCCTCGGAGGTCAGCGAGGACTCGTTGAAGCCGAAACGAATGGGGCTCCAGTCACACTTGTCGGCGGCGGCCGTCACGCAGCGGCCCGAGGTGCACTCCTGGCCCTCACCGCAGTCGGAGTTGGACGCACAGGTGTCCGTGGGGGCCTGGCAGCGGCCCGCCTGGCACTTGCCGCCGGAGGGGCAGCCGGAGTCATCCTTGCACTGGGCCTCGGCGCACTTGCCGGCCTCGCAGATGCGGCCATCGCCGCACTGATTGTCGACCGTGCACTCAGGGGGCTTGGGCGCGCACTTGTTGCCCTGGCACGTGAAGCCCTCCTTGCAGTTGGCGTCGGTGGCGCACTCCTGGCACTGGCCCTGAACGCAGACCTCGCCCTTCTCGGAGCACGTCGAGTCGTCATTGCAGTTGGGATAGGTGGGGGGGCAGCCAGTCAACACGGCCATCGCAAGGCCGAGACCCGCCCAAAGAGAAATCCGACGCATCATTCCTCCCGAAAACTTGAAAACGAAAGAATCACCCGTAGGGGACGGGTCGTGCGTCGCGTGTAGTCTCGTTCCCAGGGGTGAGTCAAAGCATTTGTCCCGCTTGAGACACCCGCTGCGCGCCCCGAAACCCTTGAATGTCCAAATAATTTCCGTGAGATTGTCACGAGTGCCCGCGAGCGGCCGCGTGACGTGGCCCCAGGCTGGGAGCGCCCTTCATGCCCGCATCCGTGCTCATCGTCGATGACGAGAAGAACATCCTGCTGACCCTGAGTCAGGCATTGCAGCTTGCGGGATATCAAACACATCTGGCGGCAAGCGGGCAGGTGGCCCTGGACGTGGTGAGCGCGCGCCCGGTGGACGCGGTGCTGATGGACGTGAAGATGCCGGACATGGATGGACTGACGGCGCTGGCCCGGCTCACGGAGCTCAAGCCGGAGCTGCCCGTCATCATGATGTCCGGGCACGGCACCATCGACACGGCGGTGAAGGCGACGCAGCTGGGGGCGCGGGACTTCCTGGAGAAGCCGATTGCTCGGGAGCGGCTGCTGGTGGCCCTGCGCAACGTGCTCAAGCACCAGGCGGCGATGGAGGAGCTGCGGGAGCTGAGGGAGCAGCTGGGGCGGTACGACATGGTGGGCAGCGGCCCGGCCATGCAGCGCATCTTCTCGCTCATCCAGCGGACGGCGCCGTCCGAGGGGCGGGTGTTGATCACGGGGGAGAACGGGACGGGCAAGGAGCTCATCGCGCGGGCGCTGCACCAGAACTCGCGGCGCAAGGCCGGGCCGTTCGTGAAGCTGAACTGCGCGGCGGTGCCACACGAGCTGATTGAGAGCGAGCTGTTCGGGCACGAAAAGGGCGCCTTCACGGGGGCGGTGAGCGTGCGGCGCGGCAAGTTCGAGCTGGCGCACGAGGGGACGCTGTTCCTCGATGAGATTGGGGACATGCCTCCGGCGATGCAGGCGAAGCTGCTGCGGGTGCTGCAGGAGGGGGAGCTGGAGCGGGTGGGTGGCGCGGAGACGCTCAAGGTGGATGTGCGCGTCATCGCGGCGACGAACAAGCACCTGGAGAAGGAGATTGCCGCCGGGCGCTTCCGTGAGGATTTGTATTACCGCATCAACGTCGTCCAGATTCACTCGCCTCCGCTGCGCGAGCGGCGCGAGGATTTGCCGGACCTGATTGGGACGTTCCTGCGGGAGGCCTGTGCGAAGAACGGGCGTCGGCCGCTGACGCTGTCGCCGGACGCGCTCGCGGTCATGAGCGCCTATGACTATCCGGGCAACGTGCGTGAGTTGCGCAACCTGGTCGAGCGACTGGCCATTCTTTGCGAGGGGCCTGTCGTCACTCGCACGGATGCGCTGGAGCTTCTGCCTCGTGGGAGGGGGGGGGGGCCTCCGCCTGTCGAGACGATGCCGGTCGCGGACACTTCGCATCCGTCGGCGGATGCCGCCGTGGTGGTGGCGTCGAGCACGCCTGCGCCCTCACTAGCGACGCCTCCGCTGCCGCCTCCCGCGCAGACGGGCTTCCGGCCCCGCGCGGACAAGACGTTCCGGGAGCAGGTGGAGGACGCGGAGCGAGACATCATCCTGTTTGTCCTCGCCCACACTCACGACAACGTGACGGAGGCGGCGCGCCTGTTGGACCTGGAGCGAGGCCACTTCTACAAGAAGATGAAGGCGCTCGGGCTGCGGCGCGGCCAGTCCGACTCGTAAGCACCTGCATTTGCCGCCCTTTTTCTGCTTCGTGACCCGGAGCCGGCGCTTCGGCTGCCCGGCTATGTCCAGCTTGTGCTCAAGGGCAGTCGGAGAAACGAGGCGGATGGAGTTCACCCGACTCGTATGGTGCGCGATATCATGGCCAATGTAGTAGGTCATCGCCACGGCTGGTTTCGAATGTCCCGCGAGCTGCTGAGCGACGGCGACGTCCCCGCCACTGTCATGCAGCAGGCGAGTGATGAACGTCTTCCGGAGGGTGTGGAAGGTCGTCCCCTTCGGGAGCACCACTCCCGCCCTCTTCTCGATGTTCCTCAACAGCTTGGCCGTCTTCCAGGTCGCTCATCTCGGCCACTTCTGCCGCTCAGCGTGGCGCAAGGCTTCCCTGCCGCCAGTTCTCGACATCTCGAGCGTCGATGCGCGGCCTTCCAATCCCCGCTTCTCCGCGCTCGGGTGGATCGAAGACCCGCGCTTCTTGAAGATCGCCTCCACCCTCCGGCGGAGCAACATCACTGTCACTCAGGGCGGGGTTCGATTTCTGGGCTGCTTCGGCTCCTCATTCGCCGTCCAATACCACTCAGCCGTCCGATGTTTTGCGATGTACCAAAGGCGGAAGAGTAGGAATGAGAGCCACGTGAGGGCTCCAGCGCACAAGCACAGAAAAGTAGTGAACGAGAGTCCATCCGCGAATGCCTGATGCCTCGGAGTGGGTCCCACCATTCCCGTCCAGACAACAGCAGCGGCCAACCCAACTCCAACTTGCACATAGGGTCGGGCCGCGGGCCTGAAGGCTCCGGCAATGAGGGTGAACACACCTACAGTTCCTAGTGCACCAAGGTACTTACTAAGAATGATAACCCAGTCCACCAGATCCTCCCGAGAAGACGTCTTCGCACTCCCCATTGGGCAGGTCAATCCAGCCATCCGCCGGGCCCCTTCTGCCTCGCCACCCGTCGCGCGGGAAGCGGTCCCCACCTACCATCCCAACGGAGCCATAAGCGGCCCTCCCCTGGCAAGAAAACGAAATCCTGCGTCAAGGTCCACCTCCCCCCGACGTCGCGCGTTGAAGTTGTAGAGCTCCCCGCCAGGCTGAATCTCTCGCCTGATGAACCACATGAAGGCTGCCTTGGTGTTGCGTCGGTTTCGTTGAGCACCTCCACCACGCGGTGGACGAGGCCTGTCTTGTAGCGCTCCACCTGAACGGAGTGCGCCACCGAGCGCTCGAGGAGTTCCTCGTTGACGGTGCGGGTGGGGCCGCTCACCAGGAGCCCCCTGGGAGGCTGTCGAAGGCGGCAATCACCGGAGCCCCTCTCAACCAAGGATCGTGAATCTCGTCCGGCCTCAGGCTGAACGCCGGAGGTCGGCGCGGCGCAAGGATGGACTGGCGGAACGATGGGCGGAGCGAGCGGCGAGGTAGGCATGCATCCGAGCCATGAGCCGGTCCATGGTGCGGCAGCGATGATTGCGGGTGACGTTGGCGTGCAGGTCGAGCCACACCCGCTCGATGCGATTGCCCTGAGGGCAGTACGGCGGCAGGAAGTGCAGGACGAATCGCCTGCCGAGCTGCGCGAGCACCCTGCGTGTCTTTCTGCTGGAGTGGACGGCGGCGTTGTCGAGGACGCGGTGGATGCGGCGAGCCCGTCGATAGTCACTCGCCAGGCGCCAGAGAAGTTGAATGAAGAGGGCGCTGGCTTTGCTCCTTCCCTCCACTGCGTATTCCGGTCATGGTGAGCACTCGTTCCGGCTCAAGCCGAGCAGCGATTCCGGCTGATGGCGAGCGGTCGAGCGTCAGCGACGCTGGGTGACTCATCCCTTGGCCTGCTTCCGACCCTTCGTCAAATTTGTCTCCGCGTACCGGATGGACCCTCCGCCCAGCTTGATGCGATGGGCGTTGTGGACCAGGCAGTCGAGGATGGCATCAGCGAGCGTCGCGTCTCCGATGACGGCGTGCCAGTCCTTTGGCTCGAGCTGAGATGTCACCACCGTGCTCGAAAGTCGGTAGCGGCCCTCCAATCCCGCGCGTCTCCGCGCTCGGGTGGATCGAAGACCCGCGCTTCTTGAAGGTCGCCTCCACTGAGTGATGCCACCAAGGAGCATTCCTCCCCCGCCCCCTCCGAACCAACTACACACGGTTCGGGACTTGACCATCCCCTCAGGCATCACCACCTGGCTCCATTCACTCCTTCCGAAATAGGCTCGCAACAACTTAGAGGCCGCCACCTCGGCCGAGTGCTTCGAGTACCCAACTCGCACGGCGGCCTGCGTTCCTTTGCTGTCGAGCAGGTACTCCCGGACGAAGGCCCGCAGCTTCGCCGTCAGGGCGTGCGCGGGTTCATCCGGGTCAGTCCGGGTGTCCTCGGTGTCGGGCTTCCTGGGGCGATCTCGTGCCACGGCGCCCAGCTTCGGGACTCACGAGGACGGCGTCCGGCGCACCAGTGGAGCCGAGCCAAGCGTTCCACTTGCCCACACTGGAAGCCCTCACACCAAAGCCCAACGAATACTTCGGGACGATGTAACCCAAAATCAGGCGACCCCGTACAGCGCTCAACTCAGGTGGCACCCCGCCCCTTACTACTCGATGCTCAGACGGGAGCATCCAGGAGGTGGGGCGCAGAGGAGGTCAGTCCAAATGGGAAACACAGTTGACACGAAGAAGACGGTCTACGTTCCGCCACCTGCGCCCAAGAAGACTCCAGACGCGACTGCCCCCAAGAAGGCGCTGGCAAAGCCGCCGGTGGACAGCTTCGAGACGGCGCCACCATCCAAGTCAACTCCCGAACAGGCCGCATGGAAGGCATACGACAAGCACATCAAGAATGGCCCTCCGAAGGCCTCGGACTACCGCAACGGGCCATTGTTCCAGGAGGCGCGGAAAGAGTACAACGACACCACGCAACGCCTCGGCGACGCCGCGAGCAAGGCATCCGTTGAGAGACTGCGGAAAGAGGTAGCCGCAACTCCGGGTAGAGGCAATACATTCCAACACCTGGACAACCGTGGCGTCCAAGTGAAGGTGCTCGACGACAAGTCCTACTCCGATCTTCCCAATGCCGCAAAGGAAGGGCATCTCACTCCTGGAGGCCCCATCTACATTCCGCGGTCTCAGGCAACGAAAGAGAACCTGCTCCGGTATGCGGATAGCTCTGCGAGCACCCAGCCACTCTCCTTGCCCCAGAACGCCAAGGACGGCCCGAAGATTGCCGCAGCGATTGCCCAGCGGCTCGACGCGAATCCTCGCCAGCCCGTGGAGTTCACGGACAGCAGTGGCATCAAGATCGTGGCACTGAAGAACCCCCAACCCTCCGTTGTCAGCGTCGCTGAGGACAAAGAGCTAACGAGCACGGCCCAAGACATCGGAAAGCAGCCTGGGCACGACACAATCATCAACACAAACTTCTACGAGGGCCACTACCTGGACCCCAGATATATTGGCAAAGTGAGACCAGTTAATGGACAAGTCGTGGAGGATGGAAAGGTGAAGGCAGGTAGTTCCCAACCAGAGAAGTTCTATGCTGCATGGACACCGAGAGGAATCGAGTTCGGCGAGGGAAACCCGCCTTCTGACTCAAAGGTGGGCTTCGGAGGGGCCGTTCCTCTCATCATCAACAAAGAACGCTATGATTCCGACAACAAGAACGGGCTCAAAGAAGACTTGGACTTCAAGTCGCAAGAAGAAAGAGAAGCGTCGACCGGCAAGACGATTGTTGCGCATGACCGAGACACAGGAGTAACCTACGTCGTGGTTCAGGAAGACGGGCAACCCGGAAAGAAGCTCTCAGCTGTTCGAGATGCCCTCGCGAAGCTCGGCATCGACGATGCGGTGGCCTTCGATGGCTCCAACTCGTCAACCCTCGTTCGTGACACCAAAGTTGAAGCCAAGCCCGATGACATCATCAAGGACGACCAGATCCCGTACGGACTGAATCTGCGTGTGTCCTGACCTGCTCGCGTGGGGGATCTCAGTGCCCCACCCGCAGGCGAGTTACCGCACCATCAACACGCCCCCGGGTCACTCGAGGCATCACTCCATCTGATTGACCAGATCTGCGAGTTCGGACTCCATGAACTCGGGAGTCGTGTTCGGCGAATCCATTGAGCGCAACCAAGCCTCCATGAGCATCGGCGAGGTGAGGCGGTAGATGGCCCGAACCTCCACGTCGGTCAGCGCGCGTCCGAGCTTCTTCGTCGCCGCGATGACGAGCTCCTGTCGGCTCACGCGGACGAGGTCGTCCCAGGTCCCGGTCACCGACGGCTCTCCTTCTGGCCCGTCAGCACGCGCACCCCGGACTCTGGTGGCACGAGGTATCCCGGGGGATGCACGCATCGCCGCACGGCTTGCTCCTGGGCCCACACTGCCTGCAGCAAGAACCGCCACCTCCACCGCCGGGCGTCGCCACACAGGAGATGGAGTCCGGGTCACAGGTGCTGCCCGTGGCACAGTCCTCGAGGAGCGCCCACGCCGGGCCCTCGGACGAGCCGGCGCACACGAGCACCTCCCCGATGCCACACGTCAGGGCTCCGACGCCGCGCTCCTCGCACGAGTCCCCGACCTCCGTCGCCGACTCGCACCCCTGAAGCGTCAGCGCGGTCAGCAGCACCACCAACCACCTGGTCATCGTTCCCCCTCGACGTGAATGAGCTGGGCCCATGGTTCCAGCGTCGAAAGGGACTCGCAAGCTCAGCAGCGGATTCTCAATCAGAGCCAGTCGCACAAGCAGCCCGGCGAGATGGATTGCCCTGTCACACAGCACGGACAGCCTGCTCAATGGCACACCCTCCTCACATCTCCTCTCCGCTGAGGCACCCAAGGACTGGTGATTCAATCGCGGGTCACTCGCGACAGACAACGCCCCCCTCCCCTACTCTCGAGGCGCAGCCGGAAGGTGACGCAGTATCCCCTCACGCAGCGCGCTCGCGCTGACGGCGGGCATCAGGTGGTCCACCGTCGTCATCCGGAGAACCCCCGCGTACTGCACGTCATGGACACGGGCCTTCGCGCGGTCCTCCTGACGGTAGAAGATCTGCATCAACATCTCATCGCCATCCACGAACCCCGCACCAGGGAAGAGCGGCTCAATCTCGGACAGGAGCCGCGCTGAGGAGTCCGGCGGCTCCGCCAGGCTCTCCACGACCGCAATCACCGCAAACAAATCGAACGCCCCCGTCTCGGGCACATGACTCGCCTCGAACGTGAACGCATCACCATAGTGACGCTTCGCACACTCGACGACGAACTGCTTCGCCCCTTCGATGGCCGCCCCCTCCTCGACGTTGTCCAGGAGCTGCAACCCGCGGCACACGCCCCCCACCGTCCAGTCAGGAATCAGCTCGTTGCGACGCCGCTTGCGCCACGGGAACGCCGGAATCTCGATGGGCGAATCCAGGTCGCCATCCCAACGCGTCTCGAGACCGTGACTCGCCAGCGTGTCGCGGACCTTCCCCGCGAGCGCCTTCTCCAGCTCCGGCTTCACCTTGCACTTGGGCACAAGCGCCGTGGACGTGAACGAGAGCCGCAACGCCTCCCCGTTCACCAACGTCCGCGTCAGCGCCTCGCGCGAATAGAAGACCGCGCCACGAACCACCTCCGGGTGACGCACCGCTCCCGCGGCAACCTCTCCCCAGCCATCCTCCACGTCCTGCAGGGCCACGATGCCCTCGCGCTGGAGCGCCCCGAACGCCAGGTCCAGCGCATCATTCCGCGTCGCCTCGCCACCCCACCCGTGCTCCCGAGCATCCTGCTCGTCCAGCCACCGCCGAGCCTGCTCCATCCACGACTCGAGCGCGTCCCCCACATCCGGATGCGCCGCGAACCGTGCACGCAATCGCCCAAGCACCTCCCCCTCGGAACGGCAGCCGCCCTGGACCTCGACCTCCACCCACTGTCGCAGCGACTCCGGCATCTCCTGATTCATGGCCCGTGACCATATCCAGGCCCCGCCGGACTTCACAACACAGTTACTACAACACTCGGAAACACAATGGACACGCCCCTCAGGGAACCCCCATCAAGCGCAGCCCCGCGGCCGTGGCGGCGGCCACCATGACCACCACGATGAACGGCGCCTGCCTCCAGGCGAGCACCGCCCCCACCAGCACCCCCACCGCCCGAGCCCCTCCCGCGAACGCCCCCTGCGCCACCAGCGTCGACGTGGCGACGAGCGCCGCCAACATCGCGATGGTCGCCAGCGACAGCAAGTCCTGCACCCTCGCGGAGAGCCGCAGCCGCTCGCTCAAGAGCGGCCCCGCCACCCGAAAGCCATACGTCCCCAGCGCCAGCACCAGAATCGGCAGCAGCGTCATCGCAGAGCCACTCCCACCGCGAGAATCGACAACAACACCGGCAGCCCCGCGGGCAACACCGGCGTCGCCACCAGCGCGATGACCGCCCCCACCATCGCCACCTTGCGCGCCTTCGTCGCCTTGGCGCCGACCTCGGCCGCCTCCTCCTTCTTCGGAGGCAGCAACGACGGCAACAGCAGCGCGAGCATGCACGCCGGAAACGCCGCATCCAGCCCCAGCGACTCCGGGTTCCCCACCGTCTTCCCAATCCACCCACCCGCCACCACGCCCACGTTCCACCCCACGAACAGCAGTCCGCCACACAGCCAATAGGCCGCGCGCCGACGCTCCGGGTCTCGCTGCGCCAGCGCGAACGCCACGGACTCATCCACCATCAGGTGCGCGCCCAACAGCTTCATGGGCCACTTGCGCCCCAACACATCCGCCACCACCAGTCCGAAGGGCAGATGCCGCGCGTTGAGCAACAACCCCGCCAGCACCGCCGCCACCGGACTGCCTCCCGCGGCCACCATCCCCACCGCCACGAACTGCGAACCTCCAGCGAACACCACCACCGACATGAGCCCGGCCATCCACACGGGCATGCCCGCCGCCACCGCGAGCGCGCCAAACGACACACCCACCACACCCGCGGCAAGCGCCACCGCCCCCACATCCCGGAGAAGGGCGCGATCCACTTTTCCCATACACACCAATCTGGACAGAAGCCGACCGTTCGTCAATAAGAACGACCATGCCGGTAAAACGAACGCCCAAACCGCTCCGCCCGTTGGACGCCATCGCCAGTGCACTGCGCCGGGAGCGGGAGCGCGCGGACGTCTCGCTGTCGGAGCTCGCCCGGCGCGCCAACGTCTCCAAGTCCACCCTCTCCCAACTGGAGTCCGGCACCGGAAATCCCAGCATCGAGACCCTGTGGGCCCTCGCCGTGGCCCTGGGCATTCCGTTCAGCCGGCTGGTGGACCCACCCATCCGACAGGTGAAGGTCATCCGCGCGGGTGAGGGCGCCGCCATCCGCTCCGAGCAGGCCCACTTCACGGGCATCATGTTGTCGGCCTGTCCTCCCGGTGCGCGCAGGGACCTCTATGTCATCAACCTGGAGCCCGGCTCCTCGCGCCAGGCCCAGGCCCACATCCCGGGCAGCGTCGAGCACCTCTACGTCAGCAAGGGGCGCCTGCGCACAGGCCCCACGGACACCACCGTGGAGCTCGGCCCCGGGGATTACGCGACCTTTCCCGGCGATGTTCCCCACTTCTACGAGGCGCTCGCCCCGCACACCGTCGCGGTCATGCTCATGGAGCACGTGTAGGAACCCACACACCGTCGAATCTCCGGGGCTGAACCGGCGCGCGGGACATGGGAGACTCCCAGGCGCATGAGTACGGCGCCCATCCTCGGAATCGACTTCGGGACCACCAACACGTCGGCGGCCTTCTTCGACAAGGCAGGCAAGCTGAGGGTGGTGCCCGTCACGGACAAGAGCTTCACGCTGCCCTCGGTGGTGTGGTTCCACGCGGCGGACAAGGCCATCGTCGGCCATGCGGCGCGTCGGCAGATCATCGACGACCCGCGCCATACCGTCTTCGGCGCCAAGCGCTTCCTCGGCCGCCGCTACCAGTCCGAGTACGTCACCCAGCACAAGGACAAGTACGCCTTCGAGCTCGTCGAGGCCCCCGACGGCTACACCGCCGTGAAGATGTACGGGAAGGTGACATCGCTGACGGACGTCACCCAGCTGGTCATCAAGCAGATTCTCACCCTGGCGAACCACGCCGCCGGAGAGCCCTTCCGCGAGTGCGTGCTGACGGTGCCCGCGCACGCCAGCATCCGCCAGCGCGAGGCGGTGCGACAGGCGGCCGAGCAGTGTGGCCTCCAGGTCCGCGCCATCATCAACGAGCCCACCGCCGCCGCGCTGTACTACGCCAACCTGCGCAACCCCGAGCAGACGGTGATGGTGTTCGACCTGGGCGGCGGCACGTTCGACGCCACGCTCCTCGCCGTGCACAACCGGGTGGTGAAGGTGCTGGCCACCGGCGGCGATGCGTTCCTCGGCGGCGCCAACTTCGACGAGCGCATCGTCGAGTTCCTCGTGTCCGACTTCCAGCGCCAGCACGGCATCGACCTGCGCGCGAACCAGGTCGTGATGCAGCGGCTGGTCTTCGCGGCCGAGTCCGCGAAGATGACGCTGAGCACGCGCGACTCCACCGTGATGCGCGTGCCCTGCATCGCCCAGAAGGACGGCGGCTTCGTCGACTTCGACTACACGCTCACGCGCAAGCAGTTGGAGGAGATGGTGTTCCAGCTCATCGAGCGCGCCGCCTCCGCGTGCGACGACGTGCTGGAGCGCGCGAAGCTCAAGGCGGACAACATCGACGAGCTGGTGCTGGTCGGTGGACAGACGCGCATGCCCGTCATCCGCCAGCGCTTCTCGCACTTCAAGCGGCTGTCCTCGGACAAGGAGGTCAACCCGGAGCTGGGCGTGGCGGTGGGCGCGGCCATCCTCGGCCGCAACCTGGCGCGTGGCATCAGCGGGCTGACGGACGTGGTGCCCATGCCCATCGGCATCATGGTGCCCGGTGGCGCCCAGCACGAGGTCATCCCCGCCAACACCCCCGTGCCCGCGACGCGGTCCGTGACGCTCGAGCTGCCGCTCATCCCGGGCCCCATCTCCGTGGCCCTGTTCGAGTCCCTGGACACCACCACCGTGGAGCGCGAGCTCTTGGGCACCGTGCGCATCGAGCTCGACTGGCGGACGACCCACAAGGGCCCCACCACGCTGGAGCTGCGCATGGGCCAGGACTTCATCCTCAACGCGGCGCTCGTCTCCCCTCAGGGCACGCGCCACCCGCTCACCATCACGGACCTGCGCGCGCCCAAGCGGACCTCGTAGTGCCCGCGCCTGGCGGGCCGCGGCTCACTGGAGGTCTTGCGGGAGGATGCCCGTGATGGAGGTTCCCTCGCCTGGGTCCATCACGATGACCTCCGCGGCCACGTGGACTCCCGCGGCGATGTAGAAGCCCACGCGCACCTGGGCCGCGTCGGTGAGGCGGCCCCGCACCCGCGAATCGGTCCAGAGGTAGCGGGTGCGGTCGTCGATGCGAAGGGTGAGGTCCTCGCCCGCGCCCACGTCATGCACCGTGAGGTGGTCCGGTCCCGCTTCGACAATGGGACCGCTCACCGCCTCGTCTACCTTGTCCAGGTCAATGCTCGCGCTTCCCGTCAGCATGGCGCTCCCATTCCGGAGGCTCGCTGCTCGGCCTCGCCCGACTCACCAGCCGAGCCCGAGCCCCTTCACCCGCCCGACACGGTGAAGCCTGGCCCCCATCCAGCCCACAAGCTGTCCCCGACTCCCGGCCGGGGCCAGCCACGCCAAGCCCCCTGCCCCTCCACTCACCGGGGGAGCAATCGGCGCCCCACGCGAGGATGCGGTGATTCCTCGGAGGACATCCTCGCGCAGGCAAGGACAGCGTCCGGTGGACACAGGCTGTCGCACAGGTCCCGGGAGACAGGTCCCAGTCCTGGTGTGAGCCCACGCACCTCCGAGCGCTACGCGGCCACTCGCGCCACGCACTCAGCCACGTCATTCGTGGGCGAGTTGACCACGCGCGATACCTCGTACGTCTCCAGCCCGCCATCGGCCGCGGGCACGAGCAGCGGCAGCAACACGGACGCGTCCTGCGGCTCGGGGCGCAGCCACACCTCCTGCGCCTGAGGCGGGAGGATGACGGGCATCCGGTCGTGGATGGGCGCCATCAGCGTGTTGGGGCCCGTGGTGATGATGGTGCAGGTGCGCAGCACCTCGCCCGTGTCCGGCGCCGTCCACTCCTCCCACAGGCCCGCGAGCGCCAGAGGCTTTGCGTCTTCGCGCTGGAAGAGAAAGGGCGTCTTCGGCTTCGTCGACTGCTTCCACTCGTACCAGCCATCCACCAACACCAGGCACCGGCGCCGCTTCAGCGCGCTGCGGAAGCTGGGCTTCTCCGCCACCGTCTCGCCTCGCGCGTTGATGAGCTTGCTGCCGATGCTGGCCTCCTTCGCCCACGAGGGGATGAGTCCCCAACGGAAGGCATCCAACATCCTCGCGCCGTCGTTGGGCACCACGGGCATGAGCTGCGTGGGGGCCAGGTTGAAGCGTGGACGGTCCACCGCCGCGCGAATGCCGGCGAGGCCCAGTTCCACGACGAGCTGATCAGGAGACGTTCGGACGGTGACTCGGCCACACATGGGCGCGGAGTATCGCCCTGTCTGGGACTGGACCCAAGCCATCCGTGCAGGGAGGCCCCCGGAGCAAGCAAACACCGCGGGCTTCCCTCCTGGTCTACATAGACGGGCCATGAACCGGTCCACGCTCGTGTCCGTCTGTGCCGCCACCCTGCTCCTCGCCTGCACGGAGCGCTCGTCCAGTCCCTCCGCCCCCGCGGACGCGAGCCCGCCACCGCCCGCCACCGAGGCACCGGCCCCCACTGCCCCCAGCGCGACCGCCCCCGCCGCGGACTCGGGCCCTGCGCCGAGCGAGGTGAAGTGCTCCGCGAAGGCCCTGCCCCCCAGGCCCACGAGCGCCACTGTCCCTCCCCTGCCCACGCCCGTGGAGACCATGCGGGAGAACATCATCGCGGCGGCTCGGGCGTGTGATTACGCGCGGCTCGCGAAGCTGGTGGATGAGAACGGGCAAGGCGTGCGCTTCACCTTCGGCGAAGGCAATGACGCGGTCGCGTACTGGAAGGAAGAGGAGGCCCGGGACGTGCCCGTCCTCGCACGCATCGCGCAGGTGCTCGAGCTCCCGTATGCGAAGGAGGGAGACCTCTACTACTGGCCCTCCGTCCACATCACCGGCCTCAAGAGCGCGAAGGACTGGAAGCCGCTCGTCGGCATCTATCCGGAGGCCCAGCTCAAGGCGATGCAGAAGGACAACGGCTCGTATCTGGGGCTGCGCGTGGGCATCGACAAGGCGGGAGACTGGCAGCTCGCCGTCGCGGGGGACTGAGGCCCTGCCCCACCGTTCGCTGCTCGGGGTGGACCACTCGCCGCGTCTCCCTCGCCGTTCCCTGCACGCGTCCGTTCCACTCAGCCGCCAGTGACATCCTGGCGCGCATGAGAAGACCTCGACTGCTGCTCCTGTTCGCCGCCCTGCTCTTCGCCACGTCAGCGGCCTCCGCCGAGGACCTCGCGCGTCCCCGCCTCCAGGCGGCACTCGAGGCCATGGGCGGAGAGGCGAAGCTGCGGGCCCTCTCCAGCCTCCGCATCGGTGGTATCGGCCACTGGAACCTCATGGAGCAGTCCGAGCGGCCCTCGCCCCCCTGGCTCGTCATGTACGAGCAGGTCGACGAGGTACGAGACCTTCGTCAGCGCCGCCTGCGCCAGAAGACCGAGGGCCGCGGCGCCGGTGGCCGCGACGCGTGGGAAGGCGCGACGATGGTGTTGTCCGACGGCGTGGTGGGCTTGGAGATGGGCGGGCAGTGGCGTCCCGCGGGCGGCGCGCAGCTGCAGGACATGGAAGAGCGCCTCGACTTCGCGCCCGAGCGAGTCCTCCTCACCGCGCTGGCCGCCACCGACCTGCGCTCCGCTCCCGACACCGTGTTGCAGGACGTCCCGCACCACGTGCTGACGTTCCGCCATGGGCAGGCATCGGCGAAGCTGTTCCTGAATGCACGGACCCGGCTGCCCACGCAGGTGGAGCTCATCGCCGCGCATCCGGGCGACATGTTCTGGAGTGTCTGGGGGGACGTCCGCACCCGACTCATCTTCCAGGCCTGGGCGCTGGAGCCCGGCGGCCTGCGCTATCCGCGCCACTGGGAGTGGGAGCGCAACGGCGGCTCCTACCATGCCTTCACCATCACCCGGCTGGAGCTGGACGCCAGGCTCGTCGACGCGGACTTCACCCTTCCCGACACCGTGAAGCAGGCGTTCGCCGCGCGGAGCAAGAACACCGTCGAGGACCGCCCTCTGGGTCGCCCCGACCGTCCCGCCGTCGAGCTGGTGCCCGGAGTGGTCCACATCCCCGGTGCATGGGACATCGCCCTGGTGAAGCAGGACGACGGACTGGTCATCATCGAGGCCCCCATCTCCTCGGGCTACTCGGCGCGGGTGATGGAGGAGGTCCAGCGCCGCTTCCCTGGCGTGAAGGTGAAGGCCACGGTGTCCACCAGCGATGCGTGGCCCCACGTGGGCGGTGTGCGGGAGTACGTCGCGCGCGGAGTTCCGCTCCACGTGCTGGACGTCAATGTGCCGCTCGTGGACCGCGTCGTGAAGACGCCGCGCACGCTTGCTCCGGATGCACTCGCGAAGGCACCTCGCGGCGCGGTGCTCCGCCCCGTGGGCAAGCGCACCCCGCTGGGCTCCGGGAAGAATCGGATGGAGCTGGTGCCCGTGCGAACGGAGACCGGCGAGCGCATGCTCTTCGTCTGGTTCCCCGAGCACCGCCTCCTCTACACCAGTGACCTGGTGCAGCCGATGCCGGATGGCTCGTTCTTCAACGTGCAGCAGGTCTCCGAGACGGTGGAGGTCGCTGCCCGGGAGAAGCTCGACGTGGCGCGCGTCTTCGGCATGCACCTGGCGGCCACCGATTGGCCCGCGCTTCCTCGAGCGGTGGAGAAGGTGCGCGCGCCCGTCGCGGACACGACGCCCTGACCTCGCGCCAGGCCCCCGGGAATGAATGAAGGTCGACCCGCCGCGGCACTGCGCCGCCGCGGGATGCCGCGCGCGGTCGGTCGAAGGGAGGTCCGGGGGCTCAGCGAGCCCGCCCGAGCCTGCGCTCCAGCACGTCCTTGCGGCCACGGCTGACCCGCAGGCGCTGACCGGTGCTCAGCACCACCACCGTCTCGGTGGGTGAGTCATGGTGGAGCTCACGAATGCGCTCCACGTTGACGATGGCCGAGCGGTGGATGCGCACGAACCGCTCGGCATCCAGTTGAGCCTCCAGCGCCGCGAGGCTCTCGCGCAGCACGTACTCCTTGTCCCCCACGTGCAGCGTGACGCAGTAGTCGTCGGCCGCGACCCAGTCGATGTCCGGCACCGGCACGAGCACCGAGCGCGTCCCCACCTTCACCAGCAACCGGCCCAGCCCAGGCTCCACGGGTGTCTTCACGACGTCCGGCACCGGCGCGGAGGCAGGCCGGGCCGACGCATCCGAGAGCAGCGCCGCGAGCTTCCGCCCCAGCTCCGCCGCCTCCTCCTGGCGCAGCCGTGAGCGCGCGCGACTCAGCGCCTCATCGAAGCGCTCCTCCGCGAAGGGCTTCACCAGATAGTCCACCGCATGCGCATCGAACGCGCGCACGGCGAAGGCGTCATACGCGGTGATGAAGATGACCGCGGGCATCCGCGCCACGCCCACCTCGCGGATGACCCCGAAGCCATCCAGCTCCGGCATCTGCACGTCGAGCAGCACCAGCTTCGGCTTCAGCGACGCGATGGCCTCCACCGCTTCGCGTCCGTCGCGGCACTCCCCGCACACCACCACGTCCGCGTGACGCGACAGGGCCTGCCTCAAGCCTCGCCGCGCGAGCGGCTCGTCATCCACCAGCAGGACACTCAGCTCAGCCACGCGCGCCCCCAGAGACGGGGAAGGGCAGGAGCGGGAGGAGGACGGTGGCCACCGTGCCCACGCCTTGCGACGGTGCGCCCACGCTGACACGCCCCGCCTCGCCATAGAGCTGCGAGAGCCGCGCCCGTGTGTTCGACAGGCCGATGCCAGGGCTGCGCTCCAGGTCGAAGCCCTCCGGGAGGCCGGGCCCGTCGTCCTCCACCACCAACTCCAGCACGTCCCCCCGCCTCCGAGCGCCGATGCGCAACCGGCCCGCGGCGGAGCGCGCGGAGACCCCATGGCGGATGGCGTTCTCCACCAGCGGCTGGAGCACGAGGTTCGGGACTCGCGCGTCGAGGAGCGCGTCATCCACCTCCCACGTCACGCGCAGCCGGTCCTGGAAGCGCAGTTGTTGAATCTCCAGGTAGCGCGAGAGCACCGCGACCTCGTCCCGCAGGGAGACCTCTTGCGTGGCGCCCTGCTGGAGCAGCCGGCGCAGGATGTCACTCAACAGCACGAGCATCCTCGCGGCCGTGTCCGTCTCGTTCGCGCGCACCAGCACGACGATGGCGTTGAGCGTGTTGAACAAGAAGTGCGGATGGAGCTGGACCTGGAGGGCCAGGAGCCGGGCCTCCGCGAGCTCGACGGCCAGCGCCGCCGCCTGCCGCTCCTTCTCCCGCGCGCGCTCCTGCGAAGCCAGCGACTGCGCCACCGCCACCACCGCCGCGTACGTCATCGCCACCATGGGCATCCAGCCCAGGATGTAGCGCAGCACCATCGAAGAGAAGGACAGCGCCCCGGCCGCCGCCAGGCCCGAGGAGAAAGCGTCCTGGCACAGCGAATACGCCAGGGCGAAGAGGCCCCCCACGCCCAGACACGTCACCCCATGGCCGGCCCAGGCCTTCGCTTGGAAGGGCCTGCCCAAGGGCCACCGCCGCACCAACAGGAGCACCAGCGGCGTGACGGGGACCCACACGTACCAGGCCGGAAGCTGCGTCACGACCGCGCGCCAGAACGGCATGGGCCGCTGCGCCGACAGGCTGAAGAAGTACGTCTCCACTGCGGAGAACATCCCGGGCGCGGACCACACGGCGACCCACTTCAGCACTCGCCGCCACGGGCTGGACGGCGTCTGTTCCACGGGGCTCACGAGGCCCTCAGTCTAGCGAAGTCGCGCGGACTTCGATGTGCATTCCCGTCGCCACCTCGGAGGGTCGGGGCGCGGGCAGGTGGCTCGCTTGCGCGCCTCGTCTTCGGTGACCACTTGTCCAGGGAGGAGGTCACGACACATGGCACTTGGAAGAACGAAGGCGGTCCCCACCCTCGCGGTGACGGACCTGGGCGCGGCTCGCAGGTTCTATTCGGAGGTGCTGGGGTTCGAGGAACGTCACGACGGCGGGGAGGAAGGCGCCGCCCTGTACGAGGTGAGCGACGGGTCCTTCCTCCTGATCTATGAGCGCTCGACGCCGTCCGGCTCCACCGCCACCGCCTGTGCGTTCGCGGTGGAGGACGTGGAGGCCACCGCCGATGCGCTGCGCCGCGCGGGCGTGAAGCTCGAGGACTACGACATTCCGGAGATGGGCATCCAGACGAAGAACGGCGTCGCAACAATGGGCGACATCAAGTCCGCCTGGTTCAAGGACCCGTCCGGCAACATCCTCGCCATCGACGACTCGCTCTCCCTGCTGGAGCGCCGAGGCCGGGAGTCGCGCACGGGCGCGCCCCAGGAAGGACTGCATGCCTGAGGCGCGACGGGGGCGGCGCTAGGTCGGCAGCTTGATGCCCGACAGCCGCTGGTAGAGCGCCACCGCGAAGCCATCCGTCATGCCGGAGATGTAGTCCGTGACACACAGGAGACGCTGGTACTTGGACAGCCGCGCCAGCGCTCCGTCGATGTCCTCTCCGCGCAGCGGCGTGTCCGAGCGCTGGAACAACTCCAGGGGGAGGAGCTGCCGCAGCTTCTTCTCCTCGCGGTTCGGCGTGTCCGTCACCACCGCCGCCGCGAACATGTCCAGCAAGCCGCCCAGTGTCTTGAAGCCCGCGCTCTCGATCTGCAGCACGCGCTCGTTCTCGTAGCCGTGGCGTCGCGTGTGCTCCTTGATGACCTTCAGCGGCAGACGGACATCGTCGCGCGCGGAGACCAGCGGCGTCTCCCACTCCCCTGCCTCCATCGCCTCCACGTGCTCCAGGAACACGCGCACCGACGCCTGGATGAGCACGCCGATGGCCCTGGCGCGCGCCTGCGCCATGCGCGTCTCGGGGTGCGCGGGCGGAGGCCGGGCGTCAGTCTTCGCCGGAGCGGGCAGCATCGCGTCCAGGAGCTCGCAGGCCTCCTTCGTGGGAATCAACCCCAGCTTCGCGGAGTCCTCCAGGTCGATGACCGCGTAGCAGATGTCATCCGCCGCCTCGACGAGGAAGGCCAGGGGATGCCGGGAGAACACCCCCTCCTCGCGCTCCCGCAGACCCGCGGCGCGATACGCCTCCAGCGCCAGCTCGCGGTCGTCCTGGAAGTAACCGAACTTCTTCTCCGACACGCGCGCCTTCTCCGACGCACGCCCCCCCGGCAGCACCGAGGGGCGGGGATACTTGCTCATCGCCCCCAGCGTCGCCGCCGTGTAGCGCAGGCCGCCGCGCCGCTCGCGGGACTGGAGGCGGTTGAGGATTCGGAAGCCCTGCGCGTTGCCCTCGAAGCTCTCCAGGTCCTTCCACTCCTCGCGAGACTTGAAGGGGCTCACACGCTCCGGTGTCCCAGGCGCCACGAGCCGCTGCTCCACCCAGTGCTGGATGGCCGCCTCACCCGAGTGACCGAAGGGCGGATTGCCGATGTCATGCGCCAGACACGCCGCCGCGACGATGGTGCCCAGGTGCGAGGGCTCCACCTTCACGTCCTGCATCTTCAGCCCACGCCCCGCGAGCTGCCCCAGGGAGCGCCCCACACAGGACGCCTCGATGCTGTGCGTCAGCCGCGTGCGCGTGTAGTCGCTCGTCGACAGGGGGAAGACCTGCGTCTTGTCGTGCAGGCAACGAAACTCGCTGGAGAAGACGATGCGGTCGTAGTCCACGTCGTACGGCGTGCGCTCGTCCAGCGGCAGGTGCTCCTCGTGGACGGGAGGCCGCTCCACCAGCGCCTCCGTGGGCTTCAGGTCCGAACCCACCCGGTGCCCCGAGAGGAACCGCCGCCACTGCTCCGTTCGACTGCTGCCCACGGCTGCCTCGCTGTCGCTCTCGTGGAAGGACTTCGGGTGGGCATGCTGCCCCCCTCGCACGCCGAGGCAAGTTTTCCCGGCCCAGTGGAGCGAAGCCCCCCACCACCAGGCGGGCGGGCGCCGTTCTGGCGCCTGGGATGGCATGTGCCCCTGGACGGGCGACCCGCCCCTGGGCAGCCTGCGCCCGGTTCCCATCTCCACCGGAACCCAAGGAGTCTCACGTATGAAGCTCAAGGCGTTGTGCATCGCCGTGTCGCTGGTCGCTCTCCCGGGCGTGGCCGCCGCGCAGAGCCCCTTCGATTCCATCAAGAAGGCCGCGGGCGACGCGGGCAAGGCCTCCGTCGAGAAGCGCGTCAACACCAAGCTGACCGATGAGGCGAAGAAGAACCAGTGCAGCTTCAAGACGGGCACCGCCGAGCTGGCCCCTGGCTGCGACGGGAAGCTCAAGAAGCTGGCCTCCGCGCTCATCGACGCCAAGAAGCAGCTCACCGCCGCGGGCGTGAAGAGCTACAAGTTCGAGGTCTCCGGCCACACCGACTCGACGGGTGACGCCGCCAAGAACAAGAAGCTCAGCGAGGAGCGCGCGGAGGCCATCGTCAAGGAGCTGGTCTCGCGTGGCATCGAGCGCGGCGAAATCAACGCCGTGGGCCTCGGCTCCGAGCGGCCCCTGGTGAAGCCGGACAACACCGAGGCCAAGAAGGCCAAGAATCGCCGGTACGAGCTCCAGGTCCGCCTGTAGCCCGACTCAGCGGTTCGCGTGCTTCAACGGCGCCATCTCACCGGATGGCGCCTGCTCGTCCACCTCCCGCGCGTGAGGGATGAACGTCATGGCGCGCTCCGCGAGCGCGGTGATGGTGAGCGAGGGATTGACGCCGGGGTTCGCGGAGATGGCCGAGCCGTCCACCACGTACAGGCCCTGGTAGCCGAAGACGCGGTGGCGGTGGTCGATGACGCCCGTCTCCGCCGAGTCCCCCATGCAACACCCTCCGAGGATGTGCGCCGTCGTGGGGATGCCCAGCACCGTCTCGCTCACCATCGTCATCGGGTAGCCGTCCAGCTTCTCCGAGACACGCTGGGCCAGGTCGAACGCCTCCGGCATGTTGGTGGTGGGCGCGGGGCCTTCTTGCAACCCGGTGACGAGTCCCTTGCGCAGCCCCGTGGTCAGCCCGCGCCGGCGCTGCATGCGCAGGTGCCCTTCCAACGTGCGCATGTAGAGGAGGATCACGGTCCGCCGCGCGAAGTTCGGGACGAACCAGGCCTTGAGGAAGCGCAGCGGGTGCCGCGCGAGCAGCCCCACGAGTCGGGCCAGCCGCGAGAGCATCCTCGCGCCGCGCACCTGGGGCGCCATCAGCAGCCGGAAGAACCCCGAGCCCTCCGGGTAGCGCACCGGCTCCAGGTGCGAGCGCTCGTCGGTGTGCAGGATGGAGCCGATGGCGATGCCCTTCGAGAGGTCCAGTTCCTTCCGCCCGCTGACGATGCCGATGAGCGCCTCGGAGTTGGTGCGCACGCCGTCCCCCAGGCGCTCGGACAGCCGGGGGAGTCCGTCCGGGTGCTCCTTGAGTCGAAGCAGCAGGTCCAGGGTTCCCAGCACGCCACCCGCGAAGATGACGTTGCGCGCGAGGAAGCGCCGCTTCCTTCGAGGCAGCCAGCCCGAGCCCTGGCGCGCCTCCACCTCGTAGCCGCCTCCGGGCAGCGGACGCACCCACGTCGCCTCGGTGTCGGCGTGCAGCGACAGGCCCCGCTTCTCCGCGAGGTAGAGGTAGTTGCGGTCCAGCGTGTTCTTCGCGCCGTGCCTGCAGCCCAACATGCAACCGCCACAGGCGATGCAGCCGGTGCGGTCCGGCCCCTCTCCACCGAAGTAGGGGTCCTTCACGGTGACACCCGGCTCGCCGAAGTACACGGCCACCGTCGTGGGCTGGAAGTCCGTCCGGCCCAGGTCCTGGCCTACCTGCTCGAGGACGCGGTCCGACTCGGTGACGAGCGGATTGACGGTGGCGCCGAGCATGCGCCGCGCGGTGAGGTAGTGCTCGGGCAGTTCCTGCTTCCAGGGGGCGAGGTGGCCCCAGGACGGTGCATCGAAGAAGTCGTCCTTCGGAACCGGCAGGGTGTTCGCGTAGACGAGCGAGCCTCCGCCCACGCCCACGCCGGACAACACGGTGACGTGCCGGAAGAACGTCATCTTGAAGAGCCCGCGCCAGCCGAGCCGGGGCATCCACAGCCAGCGCCGCAGGTTCCAGTTCGTCTTCGGAAAGTCAGCGGGGCCCAGCCGCCGGCCCTTCTCCAGCATCACCACGCGGTAGCCCTTCTCGGTCAACCGCAGCGCACTGGCGCTCCCGCCAAAGCCCGAGCCGATGATGAGCCAGTCGCAATCCATTCCGTGTCCGTCCTCGAACGTCCCCGCGCGGACAGGTACTCCGCGCGCGTGGCGACCTCAGCGACTCCGAGGAGCTTACGCGAAACACCCGTGTGCTCAGCGCACCATGCATGCGCGCTCGCGCCTTCGCATGACGCCCGCCCGACAGGAGGGCATGGGTGGCGCCCTTCGGGTTCGAGTCCTCGACACAGATGGGGGGGCTTGCTTCGTTGAGCGCCGGACAGGCTCGGGGAGCCAAGAAGAAGCCCGCCGGGATGGACACCCACGGCGGGCTTCGGGCTCGACGCGAGAGCTCAGCGGCGAGATGCCATCTTGCGCGTGCGGCGCATCGCCGGCGTCCGCGTCGCGTAGCGGCGGCTCGTCCGAGAAGCCACGCGCTTGGGACGCGACGTCCTGACGCTCCGCCGCGCGCGCGTCGTCCCGGTGCGCATGCGCGATGACATGCGAGCCGAGGACACGAGGTGCTTGCGGGCACTCGGCTTCCGCATGCGGTAGCCGCCCCCGGCCTTCTCGTACTCGGACTTCAGGAGCTGTGCCTTGCGCGCGCTCCAGTGCCCCGCGCGCCCGCCTCGCGAGCCCGCCAGCAGGCGCTTGCGGATGCGCTCCCGCATCGCCGGCCGCGTATACCGACTGCTGGCGGTGGCACGGGCCCCCGCCGTCACACGGCGCCGGGACACGGCGACACGGCGCGGACGCGACACGCGCGTGCGAGAAACCATCCGCCTCCGACGAGGCATCATCCGGGTGCGCGACGTGGCGCGCGAGTTCTTCCTGGCAACCATCAAGTCCCCCCTCCCTGCAACGGGCCTGCTCGCCACAGGTGGGGACGGCCAAGGCACCACGCAATCGCCCCGCCCTCGCGCCTGCCTCCGGCGACGAGGGCCTGCTCCCTCCGCTGCCCTCACTTCGCTCCGGCTTCGGCGGGACGGAAGAGCGCGCACGCCCGCACCGGCTGCGGCGGGTACTTCCCTGGCAACAGCGGGCACATGATGAACACCGACGTCCGCGTCTCGACATAACGCGGAGGCGCGGCACAGCGATGACACAGGCTCTCCGGGAACGGGAGTGACTCGGGCCGCGGCGTCGTCATGGTGCCCTCGATTGTAGACACCCGCGGGCAGGGCCGCCTGGACATCTCGCTCCAGGGGCCCGTGGCCTACGGGCCGCTCACGGCTGGGGGCGCTTCGCGAAGCCACTGAACGGCCGCTTGGACCACGTCCTTGGGGATGGAGTGGCCTCCGGAGAACTCGTGGTAGTGCACCTGAAAGCCCGCCGAGCGCAATTCCGCGACAATGCGCCGGCCGCTGCCTTCGACGGAGAGCACCTGGTCCTTGTCGCCATGCGCGACGAAGATGAATGGCATGCCTCGCGGCTCGTCCGCGTGAACGAACCCAGGCGAGAAGGCGAGGACGCGAGAGAACAGGTCCCCGTTGAGGATTCCCAGCGCCAAGGCATAGGACCCGCCCGCGGAGAACCCCGCCACGCTGATGCGCTCCCGCGCCACGAGGTGACGGGAGAACACGTGCGCCAGCGCGCGGTCGATGAAGCGCAGGTCCTCGCCGTGCTTCCCCATCTTGTCGTCCCACGTCAGCCCCCGTGAGTCGGGGATGAGCATCAGGAGACCCTCGGAGTCCGCCAGCGCTTGCAGCGCCTGGAGCATCTGACCCGCGTTACCTCTGGAGCCATGCAGCACGAGCATCAGCGGCGCGGGCTGGTCCGGGCGAAGGGACTTCGGCACGTACAACAGGCCGTCCCGCGCTCCGCCCAAGCCCAGGGCATGCACACCGGGGGATGCGGGCGTGCCCGTCACCTGTCCCGGGCGTGCATCCACGCGGCCCGAGGTGTCCACCTGTGGCGCTGCTGTCACCGTGCTCGCGGGCTCGGCTTCACGGGGCGCGACGCAGCCCGCGAGGCTCAGCACCAGACAGGCCGCGAGGAGGCTTCGCATGACGGGGAGGCCCCCCATGGGCTCGAGGCCTGAAAGGGAACCTGGGGAATGGCGCATGCGCGGCTCCTCGGGGAAGCACCTCGTGATGGCGCATCATCCAACGTGGAGCACGACTCGAACGCATCTGGTTGCCGGCGCGGGGTGATGCGCGAACCTCGACGCACCGCACCTTGCCGAGCGCCCGCGTCGGCAAACCACCCTGGACAAGCAGGCGCTCGCCAGTGCCTCTCGCGAAGCCCCGAGGGAGCCAAGTGCCTCGTCTCCGACACACGTGTCGCCCCGCCCGGACTCAACCACCCCGGGCGGGAATCTCTCCGCGCTCGTGACGCTGGCGAGGACACCCAGGCGCATGAGCGCCTCGCCCCGAATCGCGTGCGGCTACCGCGGGGCCACGGGCGGCAGCCACTTGCGCAGCACCGCCGGCGCGGATGACCGGTAGATGTTGTCGTGGCGCAGGTCCGGGCGGGGCTCGACCTCCCACTTCAGCCCCGGAGGCGCGCTCGCCTGAAGGACCTCGCGCAGCCGCGCCACGGCGGGGACGATGTCCTCCGTCTCGTTCGACGAGGACACGAACAGCGCCGCGCGCAGGTCCGAGCGACTCGCCAGACGCGCTCCCGCCTCACGCACCAGCGCCTCCTCGTTCCACCAGAGGCTGGGGCTCAGCGCCAGGTACGTGCCGAACAGTTCCGGCTGGAGGAAGAAGGTCTCCATGATGAACAGCCCCGCGAGCGACTCGCCGATGATGGCCCGCTCTCCCGTCACGCGGAACCGCTTCTCCACCTCGGGAATCAGCTCGTCGCGGATGAAGTCCCGGAACGCCGCCGAGCCGCCCGAGCCAGGCACCCACTCCAAGTCCCTGGGAACCGAAGAGGGCCCCGTCATGTCGCGCTTGCGCACCGTGTTCTCGATGCCCACCACGAGCATCGGCCGCAGCTCTCCCGCGCGAATCGCCGCGTCCACCGCGCTGGCGACATGCGGGAAGTCCTCCTGCAGCCCGCCGTCCGGCATGTAGAGCACCGGGAAGCGCGTGTCCTTCGCCGCGTCGTAGCCCGGAGGCAGGTACACGGTGAGACGGCGGTCCTCCTTCAGCTTCGCGGACGCGAGCACGAAGACCTGATGCGCGGGCACCGGCTCGGCCGCGACGGGAGGCGCGCTGCCCACCGTCGCACACCCCGCGATGAACAACCCCAACCCCACGCACACCATCGACTGCCACAACCCCACGCGCTTGCGCATCACGGTCCGTTTCCCTCCGTCAGTCCCGAAGCTCCAGCCACACCGGCGCATGGTCCGAGGGCTGCTTGCCCTTGCGAGCCTCCCGGTCCGTGTCCGCCCCCGTCAACCGCGGCACCAACTGCGCGGACACGTACAGGTGGTCGATGCGCAGGCCCCGGTTCTTCGGGAAGGCCAACATCCGGTAGTCCCACCACGAGAAGCGCTGCGTGTCGGGGTACAGCTTCCGGTACGCATCCGACAGCCCGAAGGCGCACAGGAAGCGCGTCGCGCTCCCGCACCGTGCAGAGCGTCTGCCCCTCCCACTCCTTCGGGTCGTAGATGTCGATGTCCGCGGGCGCGATGTTCCAGTCGCCGCCGAGCACCAGCGCCTCATCGGGGTTGTGCCGCGTGTCCAGGTAGCGCCGAAGCCGGCCGTACCACTCGAGCTTGTACTCGTACTGCGGCGAGTCCAGCGACTGCCCGTTGGGCGCGTACGCGCTCACCACACGGAGGCCGCCCACCGTCGCGGCGATGAGGCGCGCGTGCGTGTCATCCACGCCGTCCGACAGCCCCTTCACCACGTCGCGCGGCTCCTCCTTCGCCAGGATGGCCACGCCGTTGTAGGTCTTCTGCCCGTGGACCGCCGCGTGGTAGCCGGCATCGCGCACGGCCTCCATCGGGAAATCGTCCTCCGTGCACTTCAGCTCCTGAAGGCACAGCACATCCGGCTGCGCGCTCTTCAGCCACTCGAGCAGCCGCTCCTGACGCGCCCGCACCGAGTTCACATTCCAGGTGGCGATTTTCATCGCGGGCACCGTCGCACGCCACCCACGCCCTCGCCACGCTTTTCCCCTCGCGTGCGGCTCCAAAGCCACACCGCGTCTCACGCCCCCGAGGCAATTGGCTGGCACGGCCATCGCAATAGCCCCAGGTGGGAGGACGCCCACAGGTGTCCTCCTGGAGCGCTCTTTCCGGGCGCCCCGCCTGGAGTCGAGGTCGCCATGAGCCCGAGGACGAGGAAGGCCCCCCGCCGCACCCTGGGTTTCACCCTGCCCCCCGCGCTGAAGAAGGCGCTGCTGCCCTCGTGCCTCGCCGCGCTGGGCCTGGCCGCCTGGAGCGACGTCCCCATTCCGGCGACCTGGCGCCCGTGGGTCGCCCTCGCGGAGCAGCAGGTGCGCACCGCCCCCAAGCCCGCCCCCGTGAGCGACGCGAGCCACGGCTTCACCACCGCGCCCCTGCCGCTGCCGGCCCACGCCCCGGAGGCGCCTCGGGAGCACCTGGAGCCCGCGCCTCGCCCCGCGCCCGAGGACGCCCTCGCGCTGTCGCACGAGCACACGCGTCGGGTGGACCACCTGAGCCGCGCGCGCACCCTGAAGGACCTGGGCGACGTGTCCGGCGCGCTCACCGAGGTGCGCCGCGCGCTCCATGACGACCCGGCCGACACGGCTGCGCTCGCGATGGCCGCGCGCCTGGCCCGCCTCCACGGGCAGCCCGAGGTCGCGCTGCTCGCCTACGCCCGACTGGGGAACCTCGCGCCCGAGGAGGCCGGGGCGCTCATCCAGCAGGCTCGCCTGCTCGTGTCCCAGGGGCGCCACGCGGAGGCCGTGCGCGTGGGTGAGGAGGCGGTGCTTCGCGCTCCGGAGGACGCGGAGGTGTACCAGGTGCTCGGACGCGCGCACCTGGGCGCGGGCGAGCTGAGCGCGGCCATCCTCCGCTTCCAGCAGGCCGTCCACCTGGACCCCGAGCATGGCTACGCCCTCAACAACCTCGGGTTCGCGTACCTGCGAGCGGGCGAGGATGCGAAGGCCGCCGAGGTGCTCGCGCAGGCCGCGCAGCTGCTGCCCCACGTGGCCTATGTGCACAACAACCTGGGCGTGGCCTGGGAGCGGCTCGGGAAGAAGGACGAGGCCCGCGCCGCGTACGCCACCGCCACCCGGCTGTCTCCGCGCTACGTCCAGGCCCGCGTCAACACGGACCGGATGGATCGCCTCGCCCAGGCGGACCTGGGCTCGCCTGGGCTTGGGGCCCGGGAAGTCCCGGCCCTCTCCGCGCCGTGACGCCTCCCCGCCTGGAGACCGGACTCCAGGCGGGTGTCGCAGCGGTTCCCGTTCCCGGCCCGGCAGTCTAACGTGCAGCCCCCGTCGAGAAGCACATGACCCTGGCCTCTGTGATGCCCAATCCGCCCGAAGCTTCGCCTCCGTCCACCCCGGCCCCCGTGCCTCCACGCCCCAGCCTGGGCGCGCGCCTCTGGAAGTGGACGAAGCGGCTGCTCATCACCGGGGCCGTGGGCCTGGTCCTGTGCCTGCTCGTCGCCGTGGGCACGTACCTCTACTTCAGCCGCGACCTGCCCTCGGTGGACACGCTGCGCAACTACCAGTTGCCCCAGGTCACCAAGGTGACGTGTGGCGACGGGAGCATCTGCGCCGAGTACGCCTTCGAGAAGCGCACCGTGGTGCGCGTGGAGGCCCTGCCGTCGCACGTGCGCGACGCGTTCCTCGCCGCCGAGGACGCGGACTTCTACAAGCACGTGGGCCTGGACCCCTTCGGCATCGCGCGCGCCACCGTCAAGAACCTCATCCCCGGCAGCACCAAGTCCGGCGCCTCCACCATCACCCAGCAGGTGGTGAAGAACCTGCTGCTCACGCCGGAGCGCAAGCTGTCGCGCAAGATTCGCGAGTGGATTCTCACGCCGCGCGTCGAGGAGGCGCTCACCAAGGACCAGATTCTCGGCCTCTACATCAACCAGTCCTACTACGGGCAGCGGCGGTACGGCCTGGAGGAGGCGGCGCTCTATTATTTTGGCAAGAGCGCCAAGGACTTGAGCGTGGGAGAGGCCGCCGTCCTCGCGGGCACGGTGCAGAGTCCGCACCGCATCAACCCGGTGACGAACATGACGCGGGCCAAGTCCCGCCAGCGCTACGTGCTGCGGCAGATGTCCAACCAGGGCTTCGTGCCGTTGAAGATCGTGGAGGGGGAGCTGGACAAGCCCATCGTCCTGGCGCCCCGCCCCAAGCCGAGGGTGGGCCCGTACTACGCGGAGGAGATTCGCCGCACCCTCATCGAGCGCTATGGCGAAGAGGCGGTGATGCGAGGTGGCCTGCGCGTGGACATCGCCATGGTTCCGCACCTCCAGGTCGCCGCGGAGCAGGCGGTGCGCGACGGGCTGGAGGCGATGGACCGGCGCCAGGGCTACCGAGGTCCCCGCGGCACGCTGGAGGACGCGCGGTGGGCGCGGCTTCGCGGCATGGTCGTCACCCGCATCGAGGAGGCCGGTCGCCGGCAGAAGGACCAGGGCTACGTCGCGGACCTGTCGCCGCTCGCGCAGGTGGAGAAGCCCGCGGAACCGAAGCCCGGCGCCGTCACGGAGGCCGAGGTGGAAGGCGCGGAGGAGCAGCGCCCGGACCTGTCGTCCGAGGACGAGGCCCCTCCGTCGGAGGAGGAATTGCTGGTGGGCGCGGTGCCCTTGCAGCCGCTGGAGGAAGGGCTGCGGCTGACGGGCTACGTGTCCGAGGTCGATGAGAAGCGCAACATCGCGCGCGTGGACCTGGTGGGCCGCACCGCGGAGGTGGCGTACTCCACCGTCACCTGGGCCCGGCAGAAGGGAAAGAGCGCGCCGAAGAACATCTCGGACGTGTTCGCGAAGGGGCAGCTCGTCTTCGTGCGAGTCCTGAAGGCGCCGCCCGCCCCGGCCTTCGTGGAGGCCGCGCTGGACCAGATTCCGGAGGTGCAGGGCGGCCTGGTGGCCATCCGCCCGGACAACCGGCACGTCGTCGCGCTGGTGGGTGGGTACGACGCGGCGCGCTCGTCGTTCAACCGCGCCACCCAGGCGAAGCGTCAGCCGGGCTCGTCCTTCAAGCCGTTCCTCTACGGCGCCGCGATGGCGAGCGGACGCTACACGCCGCTGTCCCAGGTGAACGACGCGCCCGAGGCGATTCGCGACCCGTACACGGGCAAGACGTGGAAGCCGCAGAACTACGACCGCAAGTTCGAAGGCCCCATGACGCTGCGCCAGGCGCTCACGAAGTCGAAGAACACCGTGTCGGTGCGCCTCATCGAGTCGCTCACGCCGCCCACTGTCATCGACTTCGCGCGGCGGGCGGGCATCCACTCGGCCATGCCGGAGAACCTCACGCTGGCGCTGGGCACCGGCGAGGTGACGATTCTGGAGGCGGTGAACGCGTACGCCACGCTCCAGGCCAATGGCCGCTACGCGGAGCCGCTCATGCTGCTGCGCGTGCGCGACTCGCGCGGCAAGGTGCTGGAGGAGCATCAGCCGGGCTTCGAGGAGACGCTGCCTCCCGCCGTCGCGTACCTCACCACGTCGCTGATGCGCAGCGTGGTGGAGGAAGGGACCGCGAAGGCGGTGCGCGAGCTGAACCGCCCCGCCGCGGGCAAGACGGGCACCACGCAGGAGTCTCGGGACACGTGGTTCTCCGGCTACACGATGGACTACGTGGCCAGCGCGTGGGTGGGCTTCGATGACAACTCCCCCATGGGGAGCAGCGAGACGGGTGGACGCGCCGCGCTGCCCATCTGGCTCCACTTCATGCGCACCGCGCACGAGGGCCTCCCCGCGCGCGACTTCGAGGTGCCCTCCGGCGTCCTCCAGGTTCGCATCGACCCCGTCACGGGGCTCCTCGCCGGGGCATCCGTTCCGGGCCGGGTGGAGCCGTTCCTCGATGGCACCCAGCCCACCGCCGAGGCCCCTCCGCCGGGCCAGGTGACCACCGACGAGTTCTTCCTCAACGAAGGCAACAGGAAGGGCCTGTGAGCCGAGCCCTGGTTCTCGTCCTCGCCTGGGGACTGTGCGCGTTCGCGGCGCCCGTGTCCCCTTCCACACCGGACAACAGTGCCCCCGCGGTGCAGCGCCTGTCGCAGGCCCTGGCCACGTCGGTGCGTGCGTTGCCCGCGGAGGCGCCTGTCGCGCTGTATCTCTCGGGTGGCTCGGCCGAGCTGCGGCGCGCGGTGGGAAGTGTCCTCGCGGGACGCCTCGCGGCCGTGGGGCTCGCACCCACGCTGGTCGATGCCCCGAGCGCGGAGGCGGCCGAAGGGGTGGCGCGTGCCCAGGGGGCGCGCACGCTGGTGCGGCTGACGCTGGATGTGGAGGCGGGCGCCCTGCGCGCGCGGGGAGATGCGCTGGGCACGTGGGTCAACTTCTGGTCGGGCCGTGCGCCCACGCGTCCGGCGAAGCCTTCAGGGGCGCTCGCCGAGTCGGTGGACGCGGACGCGGAGGTGCTGGCCCTGGCTTCGCTGGGTCTGCCTCCGACGTCGACGGGCTCACCGGAAGGGCCCACCAAGAGCATCCGATTGCTGGGCGCCACGTGGGTTCGACTCGAGCAGCCGGTGGCCGCGCTCGCCGCCGGGGACCTGGATGGGGATGGCCGGGATGAAATCGCGGTGATGACGGAGGCGGACGTGTCCGTCTTCGGCGCGGATGGGCGGCTGCTGGCGCGCAGGGAACTGAGCGCCCTGCCCTTCTCGAGTGCGCCCACTCGCGAGCCCTTTGGGGTGATGGCCGTGTTGCCAGGACCGCCTCGGCTGGCGGCGTGGAGTTCGCGGCGTGCGCAGGGGGAGGTGCTCGTGTTGGACAAGGGGCGCGGCACGCTGCGGCCCGTGGGCCCTCTCGACGGTGCGCCGTTGGGAGCCGTGGAGAGAGGGAGCTTCGTGCCGGGCCAGACGTCGTTCCAGGCCGAGGTCCGGTCCGCCGATGGCAAGGTCCAGGTGCTTCCCGCGCCCTTCTCCACCGCGAGCCTCGCTCCGCCTCGGATGCTCTTCGTGCATCCGGATGCGACGGCGTCTCTCTATGCGCGCCCGGGTGCGCCTCCCACGCGCCTCCTGGGACTGGGCACGGGCAGTGCGCTGGGAGACCTGGATGGCGACGGCACGCCCGAGCTGCTCACCACGTCGGCCCTGCTCCAGCCGGCTCCGGATGTGCTGCGGGTCCACTCGCTCAAGGCGGAGGACCCCGTCGCGCACGAGCCGCTCTGGCAGGGCTCGCTCCCCCCGGGCCGGGCGCTGTTCGTGGTGGTGGCCGACCTGGATGGCGATGCGCGCCGCGAGGTGGTGGTGGGGCTGTGGAAGCCCGACGGCACCGGAGAGCTGTTCCTTCTTCGCCAGGGTGCGCCATGACGTCCCGCTTCAGTGTCGCGAGCCTCGTGCTCCTGGGCTCCTTGTCCGCGCTCGCCGCGAGCCGTCCGCGCTATGGCGGCGAAGTGCGCGTGGCCCATGCCGGGCCTCCCGAGGTCGGCGAGCCTTCGCTCGCGGATACGCCGCTGGAGGCCACGCTCCTGGGCCTGCTGTCGCGGCCCGTCTGCTCGGTGACGGCCGAGGGCGAGGTGCATCCCGCGCTCGCGCGTGAGCTGTCGCGCCCGACGCCGCAGGTCTCGCGGCTGACGATGCCCACCGCGACCAGCGCGGGGGCGATGGCTCGGGCGTGGATGCGGCTGGCGAGTGCGGAAGGTGCGTCGCCGTACCGTGCCCTGCTCTTCCCGCTGCGCGGAGAGGGGCGGCAGATCAGCGCGAGTGGCGCCACGCTGGACCTGGCGCTCGCCTTCCCGTGGCCCGACCTGGAGCGAGGGCTGTGTCATCCGGCGCTGGCCGCGCCCGCTTCGGCGGCGACTCCGGGCCCCTTCTCGGCGGCGGGGCGCGGGGCGTTGGATGCACAGCTGGGTTGGCCTCGTGGCCGTCCGTATCTCGACCGGCTGCAGCTCACCGCCACGGATGAGCGAGGACTGGCCCGACTCTGGTCCTCCCGACAGGTGCAGGTGGAGCTGGGAGTCTCATCCGAGACGGACACTGTCTCGGGCCCGTTGCTGTATGCGACGTACCTCGCGTTCTCGCCCCGGCGTGTTCCCGCGGACTTCCGGCAGGCGGTGGAGAGCGCCATCGACCGCGAGGACCTCACGCGCCTCTTCGTGCATGGCCCCGCGGCGCCCATGCCCCATCTGTTGCCGCCGGCGCTGATGCAGCAGGGCCCCAAGCCTCGCCCCTCGGCGCCCGCGGCGAAGACGTCTCGCACGGTGACGTTGGTGTACGACGCGGCCCTCGACGACCAGCGCGCTGTGGCCGAGCGCATCCAGGTGAAGCTGCATGAGCGGGGCTACACCGTGGCGCTGGAGCCGTTGGCGCGTGCGGCGCTTCGCGCGCGGTGGGCCAAGGGTGAGTTCGAGCTGATGCTGCATGCGCTGCTCCTCCCTCCGGCGCCGGGCCCCGCGTTGGCGGTGGTGCTGGATGCGGCGGGTCGCAAGGACTTGTTGGGCGTGGAGCTTCCGGCCATCGGCTCGCTGCCGGACGCGTCGGCTCGGGATGCGAGGGCCCGCGACCGCGCGTTGGCGCTGGGTGCATCGCTGCCGCTGGTGCCCTTGTATGCGCAGGGGTTGGGGGTCCGGGCGATGGCGGAGGTGGGTGGATTGGTGATGGATGGGCAGGGCCTGCCGTCACTCGATGGGGCGTACCTGCTGCCTCCCGAGGGTGCGGGTATCGGAGGACGGCCTTGAAGCGCACGCGGCCCCTTGTCGCCTGGCGGTTCGATGGGAGTTCTCCTTGCGCTTGAGGGCTCGACTCGCGCTTGCCTTCGCGCTGCTGGCTCTCGTTCCGCTCGCGGTGGTCGTCCTGCCCACCCTCTCGCGACTGCGCGACACGTTGTCGCGAGAGCTGGACGCTCGCATGCAGGCCGCGACCGCCAGCGCCCAGGAGTCGCTGGAGCGTTCGGCCACCACGGCTCGCCGCGCGGTGGAGGAGTTGGTGGAGAGTCCCGCCATGGAGGACCTGGCGCGGGAGGCTCGGGAGCGGCCCACTCGCGCCATCCAGGCGGGGACGGCCGAGGCATTGATGAAGACGCGTGGGCTCACGGTGCTCGCGCTCTTCGACCGGGGCGGCACGGTGTTGTCCTCCGGCCACCTCCCTGCGCGACGCGGAGACCCGGACCCGGCGCTCTTCGCCGTCACTCGCGAGACATCCTCCAAGCCCGTTCCCGTGCGCGTGGACGTGCGCACGTCGTCGGGACTGAGGCAGATGCCCGCGCTCGTCACGGCGCGGCCGGTGGACTACGGCGACCTGCGGCTCTGGGCGGTCGGAGGCGTGCTGCTCGACGAGGGCCTGGCCCAGCACCTCGCGCGACTGACGCAGGCGCAGGTCACCCTGGTGTCGGGTGATGCGGAGTT
Organism: Myxococcus stipitatus DSM 14675; assembly: GCF_000331735.1. GTDB lineage: Bacteria > Myxococcota > Myxococcia > Myxococcales > Myxococcaceae > Myxococcus > Myxococcus stipitatus. The sequence goes on from NC_020126.1 coordinate 7,323,072, forward strand.
CGCGCGGGCGGGGACGGCGCTGCCGCCCACGGTGTCGCGAGAGGTGCCCCTGGGCGAGGCCGCCACGGTGAAGCTCGTCTTCAGCCGTGCCGCCGCGCGAGAGGCCGAGGAAGGCGTCATGCGCGCGTTCCTCCTGCTCGCGGGACTGGGCGGTGCGTTCGCGGTGCTGTTGGGATTGCTGGTGTCGCGCTGGATGACTCGGCCGGTGGAGGCCCTCACCGAGGGAGCGCGGCGCGTGGCGGAAGGCGCGCTGGATGTCCAGGTGACGGCCGTTGCCTCGGGCGAGGTGGGTGAGCTGGTCCGGACGTTCAATCACATGACGTCCGAGATGAGGGCGACGACGGAGCGGCTGGTGGCGAGTGAGCGCATCGCCGCGTGGCAGGAGGTGGCTCGGCGGCTGGCCCACGAAATCAAGAACCCGCTGACGCCCATCCGGATGTCGCTGGAGACGTTGCTCGCGGCGCAGGAGGCGCGGCATCCCCGCTTCCCCGAGCTGTTCAAGGAGAGCGCGGGTGTGGTGCTCGAGGAGGTGGACCGGCTGCGGCGCATCGTCGACGAGTTCAGTCGCTTCGCGCGGATGCCCAAGCCGCAGCTGGCGCCGGTGGACCTGTCCGAGCTGACGCAGAGCGTGCTCGCGCTCTACTCGACACCGCCCGAGGGCATCCGGATTCTTCCGGCGCTCCAGACGGGAGTGGTGGCGCGTGTGGACCGGGACATGCTGACGCAGGTGTTGGTCAACCTGGTGAAGAACGCCGAGGAGGCAATGGCTGGCAAGGGCGGTGACTTGCGCGTCCGAGTGAAGGGCACCGACGCGGACGCCGTCATCGAGGTCGAGGACAGCGGGCCGGGCATCCCCGCCGAGCATCGGGCGCGCATCTTCGAGCCGTACTTCACGACGAAGGAGGGAGGCACGGGGCTTGGGTTGGCCATCGCCGCGCGAATCCTCCAGGAGCATGGCGGCAAGCTCGAGGTGGGTGGAGAGCCGGGCCTCGGCGCGCGCTTCAGCATCGTGCTGCCGCGCTCGGAGGGCATGGGCATTTCGGCCCCCGTGCCCGTGTCATAGCGCCTGGCGCGATGGGGGTCGCCTCGTCGAGGCCCGTGAATGGCGGAGCCTGTCGCGCACCCGCCGCCAATGGAAGTACAGCTCCCCAGCGCAGGGACCGTAAGCAGGAAGCCCGAGGCGATGAATCGCCCCGGGCGCGCGTGTTGCTCAAGCCACTGAGCGCGGTGAGGTCCGCTACGCCCGCGCCACGGGGCGGCGCATGTCGAGCACCCGCCGCCGATGAAACCCCTGCACCCGAGCACGAAGCCCGAGGCGCCGAATCGCCGCGAGCTCGCGTGTTGCGCACGGTGTCGGCGAGGCGCTCCGCGCCTTCACCGCGTGGCGACGCCTGTCGCGCACCCGCCGCCGATGGCAACACTTCGCCCCAAGCTCAAGGCCCAGAAAGCACGAAGCCCGAGGCGATGAATCGCCCCGGGCTCGCGAGTTGCTCACGACGTCGGTCGTGGGCTCAGTCCTTCACGGGCGTGGCCTTGAGCGCGGCCTTGCCTTCCTTCACGTAGACCTGGAAGCGCACCGTCTTGCACGCGTACTTCTGGACGAGCTGCTCCCGGTTCTTGCGCAGCTTCTGCACGAACTTGTCGTACGTCAGGCCGTCCGCCGCCTCGCCACAGCGCTCGCGCGTGGTGACGAACTCGCGGAAGACCTCCTGGAAGTGCTGCTCCTCGGAGAGCGCCACCGCGGAGTTGCCCGAAGGCCCCGCGCCCGGAAGCGGAATCGCCGCCGGTGAAGGCGCCCGAGCCGGCAGCGGAATCGGAGCATCCGGCGGCCGCGCGCTGGCCTGGAGCAGCTCGCGAGGAATCGCCGCGACCCGCGTCGTCTCCGGGTTCTCTGGAGACTGCGCCGCCGCCAAGGCGAACGGGTTCGCCGCCTGCTGCAGCGAGTACGCCGCCGTGGGCTGGTCCTCGAAGGCGAAGGCCCCACGCCGAGGCGACGCCGGAGACAGCGAATCCCCCGACGCGGAGTAGTTCCCCGCATCCGACTCGAACGGCATGGACGGCGCCGCGCCGAACGGAGTCGCCGGCGGAGCATACGCAGGGGCCGGCGGCGCCGCGGGAGGCGGCGCGGGGAACGGGAACGCGTCCGCCGCGGCGAACGGGTCCCCCGAACCAAACGGATTCGCCTGGGCTGCCGGCGCCGGAACAGGCGGAGGCAGCGCGAACGGGTCTGCCAGCGGCGAGGGCGGCACCGACGCGAACGGGTCCGCGCCAAACGGCTGCGCCGCCGGAGCCGGGGGCGCCAGGGAGAACGGGTCCGCCATCGGCGGAGGCGTCGGCTGGGAGAACGGAGTCGCCTGCGGCGCGGGCGCCGGAGGCAGCGACGCGAAGGGGTCCGGCAGAGGGCCCGGCGTCGGCGCGGCGGCCATGGGCTGCTGCATCGCGGGCTGCGGCGGCGGAGCCATGGGAGCAGACGCCTGCGCCGCCATGGCCGCAGACAGGCTCAGCGTGTCGGAGCCCCCCTGCGAAAGCCCATCGTCACTGGAGCGAGCCCCACCGCCCATCAGCGCGGTCCACACCAGCGTGAGGACCAGCAGGCCCACCAGCGCCACCACCGCGCTCTGCTGGTACGCCGCGAGCGCCCCCAGCACCGACTGCGTCCCCGCCACCGCGAGGACATCCAGGGACGTGCCCTGCAGCGAGCGGCGAGACCCCACCGACAGCGGCGCCTGCCCACCCATGGCATCGCCCTCCGTCAGCAGGGGCAGCGACACCGGGCCCAGGGTCTGGAAGCCACCCCGGCGCAGCACCACGCCATTCGAGTTCGCCACCACCTGCGTCAGCGAGCCTTCCGCCAGGAGCTTCTCGGGCCCCACCGCGGTGATGCTGTCACCCTTCACCAACCCGAGCGCCGTGACGCCCGTGGCCTGCACCGCGGCCTCCAGGGCGCCCTCGTCGAACAGCGGCGCGCCCACGACCAGCGTCACCGCCGGCTGCATCCCGAAGTCTCCGCCCCACAGCACCGGCACCGAGGCGAACACATGCGTCGTCCCCAGCGCCTCCACCACCGTGCTCCCCGCCTTCGCCAGCGCGGCGACGTCCAGCTTCGCGGCGTCGGAAGAAGGCTCCGCGCCCGCGACGGCATGGAACGCGGCGTCCGGAGCGGCCAGCGCCACCACCACGCCCTTGAGGGCCTTGGGCACCCCGGCGTCGACGGCGGTGCGCACGGCGGCGAACCGCTCGGCTGTCAGCGGCTGGAGGGCCGCGCCCGGGGCCTCGTCCCGGTCCTTGTCCCGAGGGGACGGACGGACGGCGGCCGTGGGCTTGGGGGGAAGCAGCGCATGCACCGCGGTCGCGACTTCCGGCGTGGCGGCCAGCTTCAGCGCCAACGCCTGAATCTCGGCACGGCGCGCGTCCACGAGACGCGACACCTCGGAGATGCCCGAGGCGGACTGAGCCGTGGCTCCCTCCACAGCGCGTGCACGCAGCGGTCCCGACAACATCGGGAGGTGAGCAAGCCCCAGTCCGATGACCAGGAACGCGAAGAGGAGGAACTTGAGGCGGACCATCGCCGTCCTTTAGCCCATGGGTGAAGGGTTCCGCTTATAGCGTTCACCATTCGGACCCAGCAAGATTCGGGCAGCGGACAACGTGGGCCTGGTCGCCCGGCGGATGACCAGGACGACCGGGGCCCACCTACACCGAGTCACGTCTCCGGCTAATAGTTGGGCACGTTGGCCGCGACGTCGTCGGGCAGACCGGCGGTGTGGACGTCCCGGCGCCGCTCCACGGCCCGCCTCAGACTGCGCTCCAGCCGGTCACGCGCCGCGTCGATGGCGTGGAACAGGGTCTCCGCCTTCTCCGTGATGTGGACCGGCGCGAAGTTCGGCATCCGCACCGTCACCCGGCACTCCTTGTCCACCCCTCCCTTGGGGCCGTTGATGTCCACCAGCGCGATGTCGACCTCCGCCGCTTCGTCATCGGCGTAGCGCTCGACGTGGCGCACCAGATGCTCCTGCAGGTACTCCCTCAGTGGCCCCGTCAGCGTCAGATGCACGCCCCGCATCAACACCTTCATGCAGTCACCTCCAGGGCTCAAAGATGGACAGCGCACCGCCCGCGGGTGAGGGGGGCTCCTCCACTCGCTCGCCCTCCGAGCGACGAGGCACGGCCGCGCGTCCCACCGCGGCGGACGATTCCGACAAGTGCCAGGGTTACCCAGACGCATGGGTGCCGAGCGAATCAAGGTCCTCCTCGTGGAGGACGACGGGGACAGCCGGGAGCTCCTGGCGGAGCTGCTGGAGTTCGAGTTCGACGTGGTCACCGCCACCGACGGGCTCGCGGGCCTCCGGGCCTTCGAGAGCGCGCGGCCGGACGTGGTGGTGACGGACGAGTCGCTGCCGGGACTGTGTGGCACCGAGCTGGCCCAGCGGGTGAAGGCCCACTCGCCCCGCACGAAGGTCATCCTGGTGTCCGGTTACTCGGAGGTGAGCGGCGCGGGGCACTGCGACCTGGTGCTGCGCAAGCCCATCGACGTGGAGCAGCTGAGCCGCGCCGTGGGCAGGCTGGGAGACGAGGCCCGCCAGTGGGCAGGGGACGACGCTCGGCAGTGAACGGAAGGACTGGCCCCAGGTGTCACGCAGGGACACCGGCCTTACCATGTCCCTCCAGGACGGCCACGGGCAGGAGGGAGCGACATGAAGTACTGCGCCAGGTGCGGCTCGGAGTATCGGGATGACGTCGAGCGATGCGAGGGCTGTCCAAGCCACCCGCCGCTGGTCTCCGCCGAGGAGATGCACAGCCGGGGGCTTCCCTTGCCGCACGAGCTGGACCGGCGCGTCTTCGTGCGCGCCGCCACGACGGACAACCCCCTGATGGTGGAGGTGTTCGCGGAGCTGCTCGAGGAGCGGGACATCCCGGTGTTCATCCGCGCGGGGCGCTCCGGCGTGGTGGACAAGCTGACCACGGGCAACCTGCTGCCCTGGTGGGAGATCCTGGTGCCCGAGGGAGAGCAGGAGCGCGCCGCCCTCCTCGTGGAGCGGGAGCGGGCCCAGGAAGCGGCCACCAACGACGAGGCCGTCCGCGCCGCCGAGGAAGAGGAGCGGGAGACGGAGCCCGACGCCTCGCCTCCGCCCAGCCCGTGAGTCTCAGGGCGCGCGGCCGAGCATCGTCGCGTCGGGGCGATGGACCTCGAAGAGGCTCACCCCGGTGACCTTCCACTTCGCGTAGCGCGAGTTGCGCAGGAGGAAGGTCTCCAGGTCCTCGTCGACCACGCGGTTGTAGCCGCCGCGCGACGCGTGGCGCAGGTAGGTGCGGCCCTTGCGCTGCACCACGAAGCCCAGGTGCGTCATGCGCGTGGCCTTGAAGGGAAGGTCCTCGCGCAGCACCACGAGGATGGTGCCCGAGGGGATGTCCCGCGCGTGGGCCTGCACCCGCTCGAGCGGAATCATGTCGAACGTGTAGGTGCCCACCGGCTGCCGCGACTTGGGGAGCTGGAGCGACTGCGACGAGCGCGACTGCCACGTCGAGGCCGTCAGCGTCTTCGTCGCCTCCACCACGTCCGAGCCGCCCCACCGACGTGTCACATCGAGCAGGAAGCCCTTGCGGACGTTGTTGGGCAGCCACTGCGCCTCCATGAGGTGGTTGCGGTCCTCGTAGGTCGGCGACTGGGCGTAGCGGATGTGCTCGAGCAGCGGGGCGACCTCCGGCTCGGCTTGCGCCAGCCCCAGCGCCAGCGACTGCTCGACGAAGGTGAGGCAGTCCACCGCGTCCAGGCGGAAGGTCGGGTCCGGGTCCACGCCGGAGCCCTCGCCCAGGGGAGACAGGACATAGGGCGTGTTGACGAAGCGCTCGCTCATCGACAACAGCCGCTGCGGCAGCGGCGCGTCCGTGGACTCGGCCACCAGCGAGGAGAACGCACTCGCGTCCAGCCCGGCCCAGCCGTTGGCCCGCGTGGGCTGTCGCGCCGCCGCGAGGGGGGCCGCCTGCGTGAGGAGCGAGGCGGCCAGGACCACCGCCCACGTCATTGCGCCACGCCCGCCCTTCGCAGAATGGCCTTGCGGCGATCATCCTGGAGCTGGAGCGTCTCCAGCTCCTTCTCGTACGCCAGCTTCTCCTCGCCCTTCGCCTTCCACGAGGCCAGCACCAGCCAGTCGAGCATGGACGCGTCGCCGCCCTGGAAGAGGACGCGCGCGGCGCCCGCGGCCAGCCCTCGGTCCTTGTCCTCCAGCAGCGGCTTGATGGCCACGCTCGACTTCTTCGCGGGGACACCCTCGAACAGCTCCAGCCCCTGCCGGCGCACGAAGCGGTCCTCCGCGCTCAGCAGCTTGTTGGCGAAGGCGAAGCCCTCCGGCGCGCCCAGGCGGCACAGGCCGCGCGCGGCCGCGAAGCGCGTGCTCTCCGAATCGCTGGTCAGGTACTCCTTGAGGGGCTTCACCTGCTTCTTGTCGCCACTCTCTCCCACGGCGGCGAGCATGGCGGCGCGGACCTCCAGCTCCTGCTCCGCCTTGGCGGCCGCCATCAGCGGCTTGCCCACCTTGGGATTGTGCGACGCCCCCAGCGCCTTGGCCGCGTCGCGGCGCACCCCGCTGCTCTTGTCGTTCAGCAGGGGGAGCAGCACCTGGACGTTGCGGCTGTTCAAGCGCGCCAGGCCCTGCGCGGCGTACATGCGCACGGTGCTGTCGCCGTCGCCCGCCAGGCGGACCAGGGCGGGCTCCGCGGCGCGCGTGTCGAGCCCCGCGAGCACGGCCACGAGGTTGCGGCGGACCCTGTCCTCCAGCACGCGACGCAGGGCGTCGGTGATGACGTCGGCGGCGTGGGGCTCCTCACCCAGGTAGCGCAGGCGGGAGACGGCCGCGGGGACGGCGCCCCCCTGGATGACCGCCTGGATGGCGCGCTCCGAATCATTGCGGCGCTCGGTCCGCTTCGCGGCGGAGCCTTGCGCGGCCAGGGCCACGGGGGACAGGAGCAGGGTGACCAGCAGCAGGATGCGGGCGGGCAGGACGGACGGGAGCACGGGAGTCGGACCATGGCAAGGAGGGGGGCCGCCGTCAAAGTTCCGGGGTGGGCCGGGCCTCCTGTGACAGAGGGTCTGCCCGATTCTTGACCCCCCAAGAGGCGATTGATACGACCGATGCGTCTTTTCCTCCTCTAGAGGCGCCACCCTATGAAGAAGCTGACGGTGCTGGTGGCAGTGGCGGGGGCGCTCGCCGCGTGCGGCCCCGTGAAGTCCACCGCGAACATCCTGGACGCGGAGGTCCAGATTCAGGCCGCGCGCACGGCCGGGGCCGACAAGCTGGCCCCGTACGAGTGGACCGCCGCCAATCTGTATCTGTCGAAGGCGCGCGAGGAGGTCGGCTACTCCGACTACCAAGCGGGCGTCGACTTCGCGGTGAAGGCCTCCCGCTTCGCCAACGAAGCACGTGAGAAGGCCATGTCCGAGGCGGGCAGCGCCGACACCAGCGAGCGGAGCCCGAACCCGTGACGCACCGAGCGCTCCCGATGACGCGTCCTTCCCTTGCAGCGTTGCTGACGTTCCTCCTCGCCGCGGGCTGTGTGAGCGGCAGCAAGATTCGCGCGGACACCCAGGTGCTCGCGGCCGACGTCGAGCGGGCCCGCCGCAGCGGTGCCTTGCGCTGCGCCCCGGTGGAGCTGGCCACGGCGGAGGCCCACCTCGACTTCGCCAAGGGTGAGCTGAGCCAGGGCAACAGCGGGCGCGCCGCCTCGCACGTCCGCACGGCCGACGACGCGGTGGACCGCGCGCTGGCGATGTCGAAGAGCTGTGGCCCGCGCCAGGTGATGGTGCGCGAGCGCCCGGAGCCCCAGCAGCCTCAGACGCCCGTGGCCACGAAGGAGACCCCGCAGCAGCAGGTGGTGGTCCGCATCGAGGAGACGGACAACGACGGCGACGGCGTGTTGGACAAGGACGACCCGTGTCCGGACCAGGCCGAGGACAAGGACGGCTTCCAGGACCAGGACGGCTGCCCGGACCCGGACAACGACAACGACGGGGTGCTCGACGCCAACGACAAGTGCCCGCAGGACGCGGGCGTGGCGGAGAACCAGGGCTGCCCGGCGGAGGCGCCCAAGGACCGTGACGGCGACGGCGTCTTCGACAACGCGGACAAGTGCCCGGACCAGCCCGAGGACAAGGACGGCTTCCAGGACGAGGACGGCTGCCCGGAGCTGGACAACGACAACGACGGCATCGTCGACACCGCGGACAAGTGCCCCAACGAGACGGGCTCCATGCAGAACATGGGGTGCCCGGACAAGGACGGGGACGGCGTCAACGACGGTCAGGACAAGTGCATCGACGAGCCGGAGGACAAGGACGGCTTCCAGGACGAGGACGGTTGCCCGGACCTGGACAACGACGCGGACGGTCTGGCGGATGCGCAGGACAAGTGCCCGAACGAAGCGGGCCCGCCGGAGAACAGCGGGTGCGCGGACAAGGACACGGACAACGACGGCGTGGTGGACCGCCTCGATGCGTGCGTGAGCGACCCGGGCACGAAGGAAGAGCGCGGCTGCCCGAAGCAGTACAAGAACGTCGTCATCAAGAAGGACCGCATCGAGATCAAGAAGCAGATTCTCTTCGGGTCCGGCTCCGCGAAGATCATCGGCAAGCAGAGCACCGCCATCCTCGAGGACGTGGCGCAGGCGCTGCGCGATGCCCCGTGGATCCACAAGCTGCGCATCGAGGGTCACACCGACTCGATGGGCAAGGATGAGACGAACCTGAAGCTGTCGCAGAAGCGGGCCGACGCGGTGATGGCCCAGTTGCTGCGGCGGGGCATCGACCCGGGTCGGATGGAGGCGGTGGGCTACGGAGAGACGCGCCCCATCGCGCCGAACACGACCAAGGCGGGCCGCGCGCAGAACCGGCGCACGGAGTTCAACGTCGTCCAGCAGTAGCGCTCCCCTGCCCTGGCCCCCGAGGCCAGGGCCCGAGGAGAATCGGCGCCTCCCGGGCACTCGTCCCGAGGAGGCGCTCGCATTTTCAGGGCACGGACGGGTGGCAGGCGGACAGCGCGACGGAGGGGCCCTCCGTCAGGGTGGAATCAGACAGCCCCAGCCCGTGTCCCGGCCTCAGTCGTCCTTGAGCAGCTCGTGGAGGACCTCGGTGGCGTACGAGCCCCGAGGCAGCTCGAAGGTGAGCCACAGGTCCTCGCCATCCGGAGTCAGCTCGGGCGAGCCCAGGCGCACGCGGTAGGGCCTGCGCCCTCCCTCCGTCTCGCCACCGCCGCGCTTGAAGTCATCCAGCGTGACACCCTCGCCCACGAGCAGCCGGGCCTCGACTTCGGCCACCTCGCCCCCCGCCGCCGTCATCTTGGGGCCGAACAGCGGCCCCGCGGGACTCACCTCGAAGGAAGCCACGCGAGGCCCGTCCACCTCCGGCGCCTCGCACACGAACAGGCCGCCCGTCTCTTCCTTGCGCAACACGTCGCCCAGGAGCGCGGTGGACAGCGTGCCCGCGCGCACCCGGTCCGCGAGGGCCCGGTTGAAGATGCGCGACTGGAAAGCAGAGAGGTACAGCTTGCGCTGGAACCGCTCCGGCCGCTTCGGCAGCCGCTGTCCCAGCACGAGCATCCGGCCCAGGTCCGCGTTGTCGCCCGCGCGGCCGAAGCGCTGCTCACCGAAGTAGTTGGGAACCCCGCTCGCGGACAGGCGGGAGAACGTCTCTCGCGCGGCGCCCACGTCACGCACGCCTCGCAGGCGCAGCCGGAAACGGTTGCCGCGCAGGTGGCCCGTCCGCAGCTTGTTGCCGTGCCGCTTGGCCCACAGCACCTGCACGCCCTCCAGCGAGAAGTCGCCCAGCTTCGGCTCGCCGCGCGCGGGCACCGACAGGAGCTGACGCGTGACGGCCTGCCGGTCCTTCATGCCCGCGACGCCCACGTCGTCCTCGGACACGCCCAGCGCGGCGGACAGCGCGCGAACGACCTCACGCGTGTCGCGGCCTCGCTTCTCCACCCAGAGGTAGAGGTGCTCACCCTCGCCCGACGGGAGGTAGGCCGGAATCTCCTCGACCTCGAAGTCCTCGGGGACCAGCTTGAAGGCCCCCCCACACCCCGGCACATCCGCCGTCAACCTCGGCCACTCTGAATCCGTCGTCACGGCCCCTCGAGCGTCGCCAGGAGCTCCTTCACACGGCGGGCGAGGTCCTCGTCCGCGCGCGACTCCAGGAGCTCACCGGCCTGGAACAACAGGAAGAACATCACGTCGCTCAGCGCCTGCTTGAAGGAGGCCATCGGCTCGCTTCCCAACTGGGCGCGATGCTGCTCGAAGGCCTCCATCAGCTTCGCCTCGGCCAGGCTGCCATCCGCCTGGAAGGCCAGGCCCTCCAGCACGGGGGACGACGACAAGCCCTGTCCGGCGAGCGCGGCGTTGGCGGCGGCGATGAACTCGCGGTCCATCCCCTGCTTGGCCACCTCGTCGCGAATCTCCCGGAAGATGAAGTTGAACACCCGCGCCACGGGGCGAGGGTCCACCGCCGGCACTCCACCCGCCGCGGCCTGTCCCGGCTCCGCCTCACGGGGCTGCGCGGCCGTCAGCCCCACCGGCGTGGGCACAGGCCCCGCGGGCACGAGCAGCGGCTTGTCCGTCACGGAGGCGAAGCCCCCCTCGAGCAGCCGGTACACCACCTTGGTGATGTCGAACTCGGACAGCCGGGCGGCATGGCCCAGCTCGAGGATGGTGCGCCGGCCATCCAGCAGCCCCAGCACGCGGTCCTCGTCCTCCTCCAGCTTCCCGTCCGAGGCCCGCTTGCGCGCCACGTACAGCCGGCCGTGCGGGATGCGCTTCCGGAAGTGCGCCATCTCGTCAATCTTCCGGATGCTGTCCATCAGCAGGCTCTGCGTGGAGAGCTGGATGGAGTGGCTCGCCTTGTCGTCCACCGGCTGGTCGATGAGGAAGAAGCTCCCCTCCCGGCACAACACGATGGCGTGGAAGATCTCGCTCACCTGATGGGTGACGCACTTGAAGAGGTCGTGCGCCTTCAGCAGGCCCTTCTCCACCAGGGCCCGGCCCACCTTGGACGGAGGCTGGCCTCGCAGCGCGGCTTCCACCTGCGCGCGGTCCACATAGCCCAGGCGCACGAGTACCTCGCCCAGCCTGTCGGACGGGTCATCCGACGACGCGCCCCGCACCTCTCCATCGCGGAAGGTGACGGAGCGCTCTCCCGCCGGCGAGTGGACGCGGATGATGCCGCTCCACCGCGACTGGCTGAGGAAGGCCATCAGGTCCGACAGCGGGAAGCCCGCCGCGTCGCCGGAGAGCACCACGCGCGGCGCGGCGATGGCGCCGCCCTCGGAGGGGCCTCGTGAGAAGACCAGGAGGTCCGGGGACGTGGGCATCAGCGCGTACGTCCCCGAGCGCCCCGTCAATGGAGACGGGCTCTGGCGGTCCTCGGGGACGAGCTGCCCCGCGTCGATGCGGAACCGTTGCGTCATCGCCGCGTCAGTCGGCGGCCCAGGCGTTCTTGTTGGACTGCCACTCCAGCTCGTCCTCCAGGCTGTGCTGGAGCAGCTCCTCCTGGACGAAGCTCAGGTCGACCGAACGGCCGTTGAAGTACACCGACGGCGTGCCGCTGAGTCCGGCGGCGCGGCCCTGGGCGCGGAAGCCCTCCAGCTCCTGCTTGTACGCGTCCGACTTCAGCACCGCCGCCAGCTTGTCCCCGTCCAGGCCCAGCTTCTTGGCCAGGGCGGGAAGCGCCTCGGGCTTCAGGTTCTCCTGCTGCTCGAAGAGGGCGTCGTGCATCTGCCAGAACTTGCCCTGGTCCCGGGCCCACAGGGCGGCCTGCGCCGCGGGCACCGCGTTGACGTGCATGGACAGGGGGAACGGCAGGTAGCAGAAGCGCACCTGGGACGCGTTCTTCTTCGCGAAGCCCTCCAGGATGGGGCGGGCCTTGGCGCAGTACGGGCACTCGAAGTCGGAGAACTCCACCACCGTCACGGGGGCGGACGCGCTCCCCATGCACATGCGCTCGTCCACCTTGAACTGCGAGCGCTGCTCGCGGAACGAGCCGTAGTACTGCGACAGCTGGATGATGACCTCGGTGCCGGGACTGCCCTCGGACACCATGCGCGCGGCCACCCGAGCCATCCGCTTGGCGTGGCGGCAGCCAGTGTGCGACTTCAAACAGGCGCCCAGGGTGTGCGGACAGCCGCAGTAGCAGAACTCGTCGCTGAGGACGGTGGCCAGCTCCCGCTTGGACGTCGAGGACAGCGAGGAGAAGTCCATGCCCGGGATGCCCGACAGGACCGCCGAGGGGTCCGACGCGGCGGCCGCGGGCTCCACGGGGGGAGGCGGCGCGGCCGGAGCCGGAGCCGGCGCGGGGGCCGGAGTCGAGGTGGGCGCGGAGCCCTCCGGGTTCTTGCAACCCCAGCCCGTCAGCGCGACGGCGGCCAGCAGGGGAATGACACGCTTCCAGCAGGAGAGGAGCACGCGGCGGGTCTTAGCCACGCGCGCGGGGCTTGTAAAGCAACGCAAGCCTTGGCAAGGGGGGCATTCTCCCCTCATGCCCAGAGTCCTGCTCCTCCACACCGGTGGCACCTTGGGGATGGCCGGTGGCCGTCCCTCCGCGCTGCGCCCCGCCGCCTTCTTCAAGACGCTCAAGGCCCGTGTGCCGGAGCTCTTCCAGCTCGCCGACATCGAGCTGCAGCTGTTCAGCAACCTGGACAGCTCGGAGATGCAGCCGGAGCTGTGGCAGCGCATGGCCACCCACCTCCACCAACAGCTCCCCCACTTCGACGGGGCCGTGGTGACCCATGGCACGGACACGCTCGCCTACACGGCCAGCGCGCTGTCGCTCATGTTGCGCAACCCACCCTGCCCCGTGGTGCTGACGGGCTCGCAGCGGCCGCTGGGCGAGGTGCGCTCGGACGCGAGGCTCAACCTCATTGACGCGGTGCTCTCCGCGCTGGAGGGCCCGCGCGAGGTCACCATCTGCTTCGACTCGCACCTCTATCGAGGCAACCGGGCGCGCAAGGTGAAGGTGGCCGAGTACGACGCCTTCGACAGCCCCAACTGCCCCGTGCTGGGGACGCTGGGCGTGGACGCCACCTTCGAGCCGGGGCTGCGCGCCAAGGGGCCCTTCCGCCTGTTCGAGAAGCTGGATCCACGCGTCCTCCTCCTGAAGGTGTACCCGGGCCTGGACCCCGCCCTGCCCCTCCAACTGCTCCCCCACGTCCGGGGGCTGATTCTGGAGGCGTACGGGGCGGGCAACTTCCCCATCGACCCGGAGCTGGGGCGCTCGTTCATGCCCCTCTTCACCCAGGCGCGAGAGCGGGGGGTGCCGGTGGTCGTCGTCAGCCAGGCGCACCGCAATGGGGTGGACCTCAGTCTCTACGAATCTGGGGCGGCGGCCCTGGCGCAGGGGGTCATGGGCGGCGCGGACATGACCCCGTCGGCGGCGCTGGTGAAGCTGATGCAGGGGCTGGCCTACCATCCCCGCTCCCCGGAGGCGCTCGCGCGGTTCATCCAGACGCCGGTCGCCGGGGAGCTGACCGTCGGACGGCCGACAGTCGAGCCTCCGGCGCGCGGCAAGCGCGGATCCACGCGGCGGACGAAGGCGGAATGAGGGTTCGTGGCGCGGAAGCCGGTTGCATGCTTGCCGCCATGAAAAAACGGCCCATAAGATGGGTGGCGCGATGTCCGAGGAGAAAACTTCCGTCCATTCCATTTCGGACCTGCTGGGCAACGCCCAGCGGCAGAGCGCTTATCTGATTGTCATCAGCGCCAAGTCCGCGGCGGGCATCGGACGGATGTTCAAGCTGGACCGGTCCGAGGTCGTGCTGGGCCGCAGCTCCGAAGCGCAGTTCCAGGTGGAGGACGACGGCATCTCCCGCAAGCACGCCAAGGTGGTGGCGCTGGGGGATGGTCGTTTCCAGCTGGTGGACCTGGCCAGCACCAACGGAACCTACCTGAACGGCCTGAAGGTCAACGCCGCGCCGCTGTACGACGGCGACAAGATTCAGATTGGCTCCAACACCGTCCTCAAGTTCTCCATCCAGGACGAGCTGGAGGAGCAGTACCAGCGCAGCATCTACGAGTCCGCCACCCGCGACGGCCTCACCCGCGTCTACAACAAGAAGTACTTCCTGGAGACGGTGCGCAAGGAGTTCAGCTACTGCCTGCGCCACCGGGTGCCCCTGTCGCTGGTGCTGTTCGACGTGGACCACTTCAAGAAGATCAACGACGCGTATGGACACCCGGCGGGCGACTACGTGCTGACGCGCATTGCCCAGCGCGTGAGCGACACGGTGCGCACCGAGGACCTGCTCGCCCGCTACGGAGGTGAGGAGTTCGCGCTGATGCTGCGCGAGTCCGCCGAGGACCAGGCCCTGGCCTGTGCCGAGCGCTGCCGCCACGCGGTGGACAAGGCCGACTTCGTCTTCGGGGGCACGCCCATCAAGGTGACCATCAGCCTGGGCGTGGCCACGCTCCTGGACTCGGACTTCTCCCAGCCCGAGGACCTCATCGCCGCGGCGGACAAGTACCTCTACCGGGCCAAGCGCGCGGGCCGGAACCGCGCGGACGCCAAGGCCATCAGCGGCCCCTGACCCCTCCCCTCCTCGGGAGGAGCGGCGCGGACTCCACGGAGCGCCTTCACCTCAGGGACGGAAGCCCAGTCGGCGCAGCCCCTCGCGCGAGACGTGCTGCACGTGGGTGTCCGCGTCGCGGGCCGCCGCATCGGACAGCGCCGCCGCGGCATGCGGTCCGCCCAGCCGTCCCAGCGCGAGCGCCGCCGCGACACGCACATCCGCGACGGAGTCCTCGCGCAGCCGCGTGGCCAGCACCTTCGCATGCGAGGCGCGGCCGATGACTTCCAGCGCCCGCGCCGCGGCGGCGCGCACCACCGGGTGGTCCGCTTCCAGCAACTCCGCCACCGCATCCCCTCGCGTCGCCTGACGCTGCGCGGCCACCACCGCGAGCGCGGCGGCCACCACCTCGGGAGCGCCGTCGTCCAGCGCGCGCTCGGTGGCCTCCATCACCTCGGGGTTGCGGGTGGACATCGCGCCCAGCACCCGCACCGCACCGGCGCGCACCACGGGCTGGGAGTCACGCAGGTAGGGCGCCAGGGCCTCCATCCGCGACTGCCCGCTCTCACGGCAGTCCGCCAGCGAGACGAGGGCCTGTCCGCGAATCTCCGCCGGCATCTTCGGGTTGCCCGCCACATCCAGGAAGAAGCTCGCGCAGCCCTTCTCGCGAACCATGGCCTCCAGCCACGGCCGGCTCGCGGTGAGCTCCCGAGTCGCCAGCCGCCGCTCGGCGGCCACGCTCACGGGGACCCCTTCCGCCTCGGCCAGCCTGCGCGCCGCGGAGCCTCTCACCTTGGGGTCCACGTCCTCCAACGCGCGCTCCAGCTCCTTGCGCGCCAGGGGGCCATAGGTGCCCAGGGCCAGCACCGCCGAGTCCCGCCGCAGGGGCTCCGGCGCGGTCAGCTCCGGCTGGAGCGCCTCCAGCTCTCGCGAGTACACGGCGAAGAGCCGGTTGATGAGGGCCTCATCCGTGGGCCGGGCCTCGTCCAGGAGCAGCCGCCCCACCGAGGTCCGCCGCTGCTCCGCCACGGACTTCAGCGCCGAGGCGGCAATCTCGTCCGAGGACTCCGGCCGGGAAGCCGTGGCCTCCAGCAGCACGCGGGCTGGCTTCTTCCCTTGGAAGGCGGCGAGGTGAGCAAGCGCCACACCTCGGGCACGCCCATCCTCCGCGTACAGCTCCACCTCCAGCGCCTGGCGAATCGGCTCACGGCGGGCCCACACCCGCGCCGCCGCCTCCGCGCCCCGCGCCCCCGCATCCCGGAGGAACGTGGCCGAGGACTGCTGCGCCTCCGCGGCCGCGCGGGCGGCGGTGAGACAGGCCTGGAGGTCCGATGACGTGGGAGTACTCACCACCCACTCCGCCAACAGGCGCCGCTCGGTGAGGCCTCGCGCCTTGGCCTCGGTGCGCACGGAGGCCCACCGCACCCGCCAGTCCTCATCCTTCCGAGAGGAGGCGAAGGCATCGCGTGGAGTCGGCCGGACGCTCCCCAGCGCCGTGACCCAGGACTCCACCTTCCCCCCGGACAGACACGACCCGCACACCCGGGCGCGAAGGGCTCGGTCCGCCACATGGCGCTGGCAGGAGTTCCAGCAGTCGGTGGTCCCGGTGCCACCACGCTGACCGGTCGCCAGCAGAACCATCAGGATGAGGGCAGGGCTCACGCACCCGACACTCTAGTGCATCCGCCCCCGGCTTTTCCGTCTTGCGTCCTTGCGTTTTGCCTCCCGCTGGGACATACCCGCTCCCCTTTCGAAGTACACACACATTGACGCATGACGGAAGGAGGTGAATCGCATGCCCGGTATCCGAGTGAAGGAGGGAGAGTCCATTGAGAGCGCCCTCAAGCGCTTCAAGAAGGCCACTGAAAAGGCCGGAATCCTTTCCGAGATCCGCAAGCGCGAGCACTACGAGAAGCCTTCCGTGAAGCGGAAGAAGAAGGCTCTCGCCGCCAAGAAGCGCGCGGTGAAGAAGGCCCGCAAGTCGTTCTAGTCGCGAGGCCGGCGTGAGAGCCGGGGCGCCCTCGAGCAGTCAGGTGCCCTGGCTCCCGTCGTCCAAAGTCCCCCGAATCACAGCCCCAGCGGAGTTTCCAATATGGCCACCCTCAAGGAGCGGATCGACGCGGACCTGAAGGACGCGATGCGGTCCAAGAACGAGCTGCGCACCACCGTCATTCGCGCCATCAAGAGCGCGGTGAAGTACAAGGAAGTGGAGCCCGGTGCCTCCGTCCTCGAC
The DNA here is from genome assembly GCF_000331735.1 of Myxococcus stipitatus DSM 14675. Lineage (GTDB taxonomy): Bacteria > Myxococcota > Myxococcia > Myxococcales > Myxococcaceae > Myxococcus > Myxococcus stipitatus. The sequence continues at coordinate 7,339,842 of NC_020126.1, forward strand.
GACGCGGGCGTGATGAGCGTCATCACCGGCCTCATCAAGAAGGGCCGTGACTCCGCTGACCAGTTCAAGGCCGCCAACCGGCCGGAGCTGGCGGAGAAGGAGGAGGCGGAGATCGCCGTCCTCCAGAGCTACCTCCCCCAGCAGCTCACCCCCGACGAGCTGGTCGCCGCCGTCCAGGCCGCCATCACCGAGGTGGGTGCCAAGAGCGCCAAGGACATGGGCGCGGTGATGAAGAACCTCACCCCCAAGCTCCAGGGCAAGGCCGAAGGTCGCGCCATCTCCGAGGCCGTCAAGGCCCAGTTGGCGAAGCTCGGCTGACCTCCTTTTCTCCTTCAGGGACTGCTGGCATCTGTCCGGCGGTCCCTGGATGGAGGGCCTGGAGTGAGCGGAAACTTGCTCCTCCGGCTCCCCGTCATTAAGTGCCAGGGCCAGCCCGCCGCGCGCCACCACCCCACGGGGAGGGCGCCCCGGGCCGCAGGAGCCCCATCGTGTCCCCTACCCACCTGTCCGTTGTCTCCGCCCGGTCCACCGCCCTCACGGGCAAGGTGACTGCTGGGGTGGGCGACCTGGCGGGCGGCGTCAGGCACGGCTGCCAGGATGTCGGGAATGCGCCCGCCCAGGTGCGGGACGAGGGGTGGCCGACATGATCCCGGAGCACAAGATCCAGGAAGTCCTCGACCGGGTGGACCTGGTGGGGCTCGTCTCCCGACATGTGGAGCTGAAGAAGTCTGGCCGGGAGTGGAAGGGCCGCTGCCCGTTCCACCAGGAGAAGACGCCTTCCTTCTACGTCGTGCCGGAGAAGCGCTTCTATTTCTGCCATGGCTGCCGGGCCAGCGGCGACGCGGTGTCTTTCGTCCAGCGCTACCTGGGCAAGACGTTCCTCGACGCGGTGAGGGATTTGGCCCGGGAGCTGGGAATCGACCTGGAGGCCCAGCAGGACCCGGGCATGCGGGAGCGCCAGCAGATCAAGGAAGCCACGGACCAGGCCGCCGAGCACTTCCGCGCCCTGCTCTGGCACGACGATGAAGGACGCGCCGCCCGCGCCTACATCAACAGCCGAGGCGTATCGGACGAGCTCGCCCAGTCCTTCGGGCTGGGCTGGGCGCCCAGCGCCTGGAGCCTCCTGGCCGAGCGCTTCCAGAAGACAGGCATGTTGGATGCGGGGATGAAGGCGGGGCTCGTCCTCAAGCGCAACACGGGGGATGGCTGCTTCGACTTCTTCCGCAGCCGGCTGATGGTCCCCATCCGCGCGCCCGAGGGCCGGCCCATCGCCTTCGGCGGCCGACTGGTGAACGCCGAGGAAGGCCCCAAGTACCTCAACTCCCGCGAGTCCCGGCTCTACAACAAGAGCGAGACGCTGTTCGGCATGGACCAGGCGCGCGACGAGGTCCGCAAGCGCAAGGCCGCCGTGCTCGTGGAGGGCTACTTCGACTGCATTGGCTTGCATCAAGTGGGGGTGCGCCACGCCGTCGCGCTGTGCTCCACCAACCTCACCGCGGGACACCTCCAGGTGCTCAAGCGAGGCGAGGCGCGGGAGCTGGTGTTGCTGCTCGACGGAGACTCGGCGGGACTGTCTGCCGTGGAGCGGCTCGCCGGCCCCCTGCTCGCCGCTGGAGCAACCGCCCGGGTGGCGCTGCTTCCCCAGGGGGATGATCCAGACACGTTCGCGCGTCGAGAGGGTGCGGAGGGTGTGGAGCAATTGCTCGAGAGCGCGCAGCCGCTCACCACCCACCTGTTCGCCTCCCTGCTGCCCCAGGGCAAGGGAGCTACCTTCGAGGAGAAGATGGCGGCGCTCGAGCGACTCAAGCCGGTGGCGACCCAGGTGCCGGTGGGCGTGGTGCGCTCCTCCCTGTTCTCCGCGCTCGCGGAGCACTTCGGCTGGCGCGCCGCCGACGTGGAGGCCGCGCTTCGCAGCAAGGTCCCCCTCCCCAAGCCCGCCGCCTCCCAGGCCGTTCCCACGCCCGCCCGCCCGCCCGCCGAGAAGCCCCCCGCTCCCATGGAGGCGCTCTATGTGGCCGCCGTGCTGAGGGAGCCTCGCTTGCTTGGCAGGGATGTCTTTCGCGTCTGCGACGAGCTGTCCCACATGGGATTGCGCATGGCGCTCATGCACGCGACGACAGGACAAGGCACGCAGGATGCCCTCTACGAGGCCTCCGACGCGGTGAAGCGAGCCATTGAAACCTCCTGGCGTCAGCTCCCCTCGGAAGGCCAGGAGCTTGAGCATGCGTTCTCCACCATCTGCCAGGAAATCATGGTGCGGCGCATCAACGAGCGGCTCGCTTATATAACCCGTGCGACAGAGCAGACGTTGGGAGCGTTCGACCTGACGGAAGAGACTCGTCAGCTCCAGGCGGAGCGTGTGGAACTGCTGGCCCTCAAGAAGCGTGTCCTGGAGGAGCTGCGGCCCGCTCCCACGGGAACAAAGGCGCCCATGCAACCGGTTTGAGTTCGCGTTTGTAAGAAACCCTGACTTTGCGCTAGATCGGCCGGCTCGCCCCAGGCCTCAAGCCCCTGAATTTCTTAAGGAGAAGTACCCGAATGCCGACGCAGAAGCCCTCGAAGGCGTCCGTGAAGCCCACCAAGAAGAAGGTGGATCCGGTGATCCGCAAGAAGAAGGCTCCGGACAGTCCCGCGGCGAAGGGCGCTGGGGTGAAGGCGGGCGCGGAGGAGACGGAGTCCGTCCTGGCGAAGGAGGCCACGGAGGAGGCCGTCGAGAAGACGACCAAGAAGAAGAAGGGCGTCGCCGCGGTGTCGGAGGACGTGGACCCGGAGGAGGCCGCGGAAGAGGCCGCCGCCGCCGTCGAGGTGGACCCCGATGCCGTCGAGGACGACGTCGAGGAGGACCCGGTCGCCGAGCGCAAGGAGGTCAAGGACCTGCTCGCCGCGGGCCGTGAGAAGGGCTTCCTCACCTATGACGAGGTGAATGACGCGCTGCCCGCGGACATCGTGTCGTCGGATCAAATCGACGACGTGATGAGCATGTTCGGCGACAACGACATCGAGATTGTCGACGCGCAGAAGGCCGCTCAGAACAACGAAATCAAGCCCACCGTCACCGTCGAGGAGGAGAAGGAAGACGTCGACGAGGACGAGAAGGACGAGGACGACGAGCCGGGCGGCAAGTCCAATGACCCGGTGCGTCTGTACCTGCGCAAGATGGGCAGCGTCAGCCTGCTGACGCGCGAGGGCGAAGTCGAGATCGCCAAGCGCATCGAGGAGGGCGAGAAGGAAGTCCTGCGTGCGCTGCTCGCGTGCAAGGTCGCCGTCGAGGAGATCCTCGACATCGGCAACAAGCTGAAGACGGCCAAGCTGCGCGTGCGCGACGTCATCAAGGACGCGCCCGAGGAGGCCCAGGCGGAGGGCGCCGAAGAGGCTCCCGAGGAAGTCGGCGAGGGTGAGGCCCCGGCGCAGCTGGCGCAGAGCGAGCTCAACAAGATCGAGCAGATCTGCAAGCAGATCGAGCGCTTCCGCAAGTTCGCCAAGGACTGTGACGTCCTGGAAGAAGAGCTCTCGGGCAAGAAGAAGCTGACCGAGGTGCGCAAGAAGGAGCTCAAGCAGGAGATGAAGGACCTCCGGACCAAGATGATGGAGGTCCTGGAGGAGATGCGGCTGAACAAGAAGCAGGTGGACCGCATCGTCCTGAACCTGAAGTCGCTCATCGAGCGCGTCGAGAAGGCCGAGGACGAGCTCCGTGACTTGGAGCGTCGCTACGGCATCTCCATGAAGGAGCTTCGCCCGCAGCTGAAGGAGTCGCGGGAGAACCCCAACATCGGCAAGAAGCTGCAGAAGCAGCTCAACCTCACGCCCGAGCAGCTCGAGGTCCTGGACCGCGACGTGCGCACGGCGGTGCGGAAGATCAAGAAGGTGGAGGAGGAGGCCAACCTCCCCGTGGATGCGCTGCGCCGCAACTACGACGCCATCCGCCTGGGTGAGAAGCGGGCCGAGCGCGCCAAGAGCGAGCTCGTGGAGGCCAACCTGCGCCTCGTGGTCTCCATCGCGAAGAAGTACACGAACCGCGGCCTCCAGTTCCTGGACCTCATCCAGGAGGGCAACATCGGCCTGATGAAGGCCGTGGACAAGTTCGAGTACAAGCGCGGCTACAAGTTCTCGACCTACGCCACCTGGTGGATTCGTCAGGCCATCACCCGCGCCATCGCGGACCAGGCCCGCACCATCCGCATCCCGGTGCACATGATCGAGACCATCAACAAGCTCATCCGCACCAGCCGCTACCTGGTGCAGGAGATTGGCCGCGAGCCGACGCCGGAAGAGATCGCGGAGAAGATGGAGCTGCCGCTCGACAAGGTGCGCAAGGTCCTGAAGATCGCCAAGGAGCCCATCTCCCTGGAGACGCCCATTGGCGAGGAGGAGGACAGCCACCTGGGCGACTTCATCGAGGACAAGAGCCTGGTGTCGCCGGCGGACGCGGTCATCAACATGAACCTGGCGGAGCAGACCCGGAAGGTGCTCGCCACGCTGACGCCGCGCGAGGAGAAGGTGCTCCGGATGCGCTTTGGCATTGGCGAGAAGAGCGACCACACGCTGGAAGAGGTCGGCCAGGACTTCGAGGTGACGCGCGAGCGCATCCGTCAGATCGAGGCCAAGGCGCTGCGCAAGCTGCGCCACCCGAGCCGCTCCAAGCGGCTGCGCTCCTTCGTGGAGAGCTGACGACGCTTCAGGTGGCCCGTGGAGGGCCCCCTGGAGTCACCAGGCCCCCGTTCCCATTCGTGGACCGGGGGCCTTCGTGTTTCTAGAGTCCGGCGCGTGGCGCTCTTGAGACGACCGAAGACGAAGCCTCGGGTGAAGCAGGTGGAGTCGGCCCCCGCGAAGCGTCCGCCCTTCTCGGAGGCGGTGTGGCGAGCGGTGCGGGCGATTCCCCGAGGGCAGGTGCGTTCCTACTCGCAGGTGGCCCTGTACGCGGGGAGGCCCGGCGCGGCGCGGGGGGTGGGGCGGGAGATGACGACGCTGCCCTCGGGGCAGGAAGTCCCCTGGTGGCGGGTGACGAAGGCGGGAGGGGTGCTGGCGTCCACGGTGGCGCATGAGCAGGCGAAGCGGCTGCGTGCCGAGGGCGTGGAGGTGGAGCAGCGAGGACAGGTCTTCCGCGTCAAGCGGGCCCCGGAGCCCTCGGAGCGGGGGCAGGCGGCGGTACCGGCCAGGAAGACAGCGGCGGCGAAGGGCAAGCGCTCACGAGGCGGCTGAGTGGCCCTTGCCAGCGGCGCGGGGGCGGAGTTATGCCATTGGCCGCACGCGCGGGTTGTTCACGCATGGGGGCCCTTAGCTCAGCGGTTAGAGCTGTCGGCTCATAACCGATTGGTCCCTGGTTCGAATCCAGGAGGGCCCACTCCCCTACCCCGCCGCTCCGTGTGCCCTCAGTCTGGTAGGAAAGCGACCTCGACGACGCGGCCTTCCCGGAAGCGGACGACGCCCCAATCCGAGTTGCCCCAGCCCTCATGGGTATGCCGATAGACACGGCTGTCCCCGAGCTGGAGCTCTCGAGGTTCAGCTGCGAGCGCGCCGATGGGTGTGCCGGCTTTGGTGAGGGGATTCTCGGGCCATCCCGTCCCAGCAATCGCGTGGCCCATGATGGCGTCCACCTGCTCCAGCGGCATTCCTCGCTGCACTGAGTAGCGGTCGCGCAGGAAAGGCTTGCGTGAATCCCAGTCAACCCAGCGCATCCCGAGACACAGAAGGACCAGGAGGCCCCCAAGCCCGCTCGCATCCATGCAGGGGCCGACAGTGCACTCTCGAGGCTCAAGCCCCCCAACAACAGGGTGAACGCCCACGCGACCGGCCTGTCCATTGAGATCGCGAAGGCGAAATCGCAGACTCCATAGAGGCCCAGCACAAGAACAATCGAGACTCTGAAAGGGACCTTCCAGTGCAAGGTGGGAAATCTAACACAGACAAACATCCCCCTCGCCTCAGGGGAGCGCCTTCAACGCCGCGAGAATACCCGGTCGCAGTTTCGCGACGCCCGCATCTTCACTCCGGTCGACCTCGAGATACAGCACTCGCAGGAGCGCGCCCAGATCGTGGCGACGCGCCAGCCAGGCTTCGTCCTTCCACGCGAGCGAAGGGTCCCCCAGTGCCGAAGTCAGCGCGGTGAACCATCTCGTCCACGTCTCCTCGTCGTGCAGATTCCTCTTCGCGATGAACAGGAGCGGACGGGCCAGTCGTTCAGGTTCTCCGAAGACATAGGCATGGCCAGAAGTGGGAACAGCCTGCGCGGCGACAGCGTCACGAAGTCGATCCAATTGGCTCCGCTCCAGGGCGGGATTCATCGCCAACTGCATCACCCAATCCGCACCGTGCGCGACACCGTGGCGCCAGCCGACCTTCTTGTCGAACCCGCGATAGTCGTTGACCGTCACCAGGTACGCCGCCGCGCGCTCGACCATCGCCGCGCGTTCGTCCGCACGCATCCACGGCTCGACGCGGTCGGTACGAGCGACTTCCGCCAGCACCAGCACCGCGAACGGGCGCGTCACGCCCTGTCGATCCGGCGCGGCGAGCATCGCCACCAGGCGGTCGCGCAATGAACGCAGTGGCTCCGGTGCGAGCGCCTTCGCGCGCAGCAGGGCCTGGAGTCCCTCATACCCAAGTCCGTCACGCAGCGCGGGGTCAGGAGATGCCAGACAGTCGACGAGCGTCGAAATCAACGACTCACGACGTGCCTCCTCGGGCACGGCGAATCCCGTGCGCTTCCAGTCCAACAGGGCGGCACGCTCCCCGCCTCCTGGCGTGCACGCAGCCTCTGCCACACCCGACACACCGAACAACAAGACCACGAGCAGTGCACACCGCTCGGTGCAACGGACCCAGGATCTCCCTCCACGCAGCATGCGTCCCTTCCCTTTCGTCTCCGGCACAGTTGCCCGCCCACTGTAAGCGCAACCGCGTCCCACGTGTCGGAGCCCCTCACCTCACTGGCACATCCGAGTCTCCTGAGCGCCTCGCCACCTTCTCCTGCCGGACCAGCCAGGCGGAGATGGCGCGCTCACACGCGTCCCTCCGGTCGAGGAACGCGAAGTGCCCACTGTCCACCTCGACGTAGGAGGCGGCGTGTCCCACGCTCGCGGCATAGGCGCGCATGTCGTGCGTGGGCATCATGGTGTCGTATCGGCCCTGTACCACCAGCGTCGGGACGCGAGGGATGGGCGCCTTGGAGCTCGCGCCCGAGATGAGCACCAACCCGCTCAGCGTGACACGTGGATGAGCAACGTCGCTCACGAGAAGGCTCGCGCCCACTCCCCCATTCGAGAGCCCCGCCAGATAGATACGGCGGATGCCCTGGCTCGCGACCCAATCAAGTGTCGCATCCAACGTTCGTGCGCCGTCTCTTCCCCACCACGCCCCCGAAGGCCCCACCGAGGGACAGACCGTCAGCGCGTCGATGGCCCACGCCGCCTGAGCCATCTGCCAGCAATACACGGCGAAGTTGCCCGCATAGCCATGAAGGAAGACGACCGCGACCTCGGGAGCAGCCTTTCCCCGGGCGGGAATGACCACGGCATCGAAGCCCGCCGGAGACTGCATCCCCAGATAGGTGGAGACCGCGGGAGTGCTCACCCCATTCGAGACCTCCAGCCGCTCGAAGGCGGTCTCCAAGGCCGCGAGGAACTCCTTCGAATCGGAGCGCGGAAGGAACCGGGTGAGGACCAACACATGGGCCGCGAACAAGGTCCCATCCCTCTCCGCCACCAGACGGTTCACCCAGTGAGAGCGCCCCTCGGGAATCCTCACGAGTCGCAGGTGCTCTGAATCCGAGGCGGCGAGCCGCGTCCCGGCCACCAGCAACAACAGCCCCAGGCCCACACGGGTCAGCCCTCGTCGGCGACGCCAGGGCAAGGTGAGCAGCCCCACGGTGACCAACCCGAGGCCGACGACATACCCCCATCCCGACAGGGACGCGTGGATGCGCAGCGCGGCGATACCCAGCAGCAGCGCGACCGGGAGGAGCCACAACCCCACCCCAAGAGGCAGCCAGCGTCGCACGCCCCTTCCCATCCGATGGGAATGAAAGAAAGGTCGCGCACTTTCCGCGGAGGGCAGAGGCATGCTCACCAATATGGAATCAACGTCCAGGCACATCGGCCCCATGAACCTGAACGGTCTCAAACTCCCCGTGAACGGCACACCACACCTGCTGGCCGGCCTGCACGTCTGACGGCCACACGCTCCCAGGCCTCACTCGAAGGCCAGCACTTCTACAACCCGCGCTGGACTCGGACAGGAAGCTCCTGCAGGGGAAGAACAACGGACACGTCCTCTGCACGGGCCGATTCCTCGTGGGCGACCCACACAGCACAGGGCGAGAGCAAGTGGACTCCGGCAACAGCCGCCAGGCATGGACACACGCCACCGCTGTGCGTCCTGACACCCGGGTGTTTCAGTGGACCAGTCGCCGCCGAGATATCGGCCCTCGCCTCATCACGAACCATTGGAGTCGCGCGGGTCGCTAGGGTTTCCTGCGCTTGCACCCGCATGCTCGAACCCAGTCGTGGAACCCATTAGGGTGCGGCGCCATGCGATGCGACCACTGCTCCCGGTCCGAGGCGACCGTCTTCGTCGAGCTTCACCACAACATCGGCATGTTGTTCGCGCGTCGCTCCTACACAACGGCCGCGGAGCTGTGCCGGAAATGTCTGGGCAAGTCGTTCTGGCACCACACCCTGCGCAACCTCACCCTCGGCTGGTGGGGAACGATCTCCTTCTTCGTGACCTGGTACTACCTGCTGTCCAACATCGTGACCTACGTGCAGGCACGCGCGGAGATGGGACGCTCGCGCCAGCGTGCGGCCCCCGCCGTCAAAGAAGCCCGAGGCGCGGACGCACTGCGCATCCTCCAGCCCTTCGAGCACAACATCCGCATGCAGCTGCGCATGGGAGACGACCCCTCCGATATCGCTCGCGACATGGCGCGACTCCATGGCGTGGAGTCCTCCGCCGCCCAGGCCTTTGTCGAGCAGCTCCGCACCTCCGCCTGAGGCGGGAGCTGCTCTTTTCCGGAGAGAGGCTGCCCGAGCTGCGCAGCCCCCCGGGTCTCACGACCTCAGAAGCAATCCAACGGAGCCGCCGCCGCGGTGTCCACGTAGCAGTTGAGGCTCCGCGAGGTCTCATTCCCCCAGGTGTCGCGCGCCGTGACGGAGAACGGGAGGAAGGTCTGGATCAACCCCGTGCCCGGGAGCGTCCACAGGTACTCGTAGGGAGCCGCGGTCCTCGTATCGCTGAAGCCCGGAAGCAGGCCGCCGACAATCAGCACGGACTGCACGCCCCTCGGGTCGCTCACCGTGCCCGCCGATACCAGGTACGTGCGGCCTGAGCCCGTGACGCGCAAGCCGACGCTCGGGCCCGTGTTGTCCGCGGTCACTGTCCGCGTCTCCGGGCTGCTGGAGAAGCCCGTGGTGTCCGTGCACTGGAACAGCACCGTGTAGCTGCCATCCGTGCGCGAAGTCGTGTCGATGACGAACTCGTACGGCGCGGTGGTGTCGGACTGGAGGATGACGCCGTTCTCCCGCAGCTCCACGTGCTGGACGCCCTCGGGGTCCGAGCAGTTGACCGTGAACTTCGGCTTCTTGGGCATGCTGTCGTTGCGCGTGATGGAGGCAATCACCGGCTGCGAGTTCGACTTGGTGAACGGGCTCGAGAACGTCGCGGCGTTGCCACACCGGTCCACGACCTGCGCCTGGAACAGGTGCGTTCCCGAAGCCATCTCACCGCCGAACGTCAGCACGTAGCCCGGCGTCGTCGGCTGCGCGACCAAGGTGCCATCCACGAAGAGCGAGTACGGATACTGGATGCCGCACGTGTCGCTGACATTCACATTGAGCGTCATCGTGCTCTGCCACTGCGTCGCCGTGAACGCCACCGTGGGCGGAGTCCGGTCCAGAGGCGCGGCCTGGCTCACGACCCGCTGGTTTCCGAGCGCGTCGGTGACCTCGACCGACAGGTTGCGCGCCAGTCCATCCGTGGGCGAGTAACCAGCGGAATACGACGTCGCGGAGTTCGTCCTCGTGGCGAACACCATCCCGTCCACCTTGAAGTCCACCAGGGTAATCGCGGACGCGTCACTCACGGTGACGCCCACGGTGAACGGGGGCCCGCTGCTGCTCACCGACATCGACACCGTCGGCGGCGTGTTGTCGGCCCTCAGCGTGTGGGTGAGCATCGTCACGTTTCCGGCCATGTCGATGACCTTGATGGTCATCGGGTACACGCCATCGGCCCAGGTGGTGGTGTCGAACTGATGCTCGAAGGGCCCCGCCAGGAGCGACACCATCCACTGCCCGCTCCGGTAGAAGTCGACCGACTCAATCCCCGAGGCATCGTTCGCGGTAACCAAGAACCACGGCTGCTTCAGCGAGCCCGTGACGGTGAGCGACGCGGTGGGCGGCGTGCGGTCCAGCGTCACCGTCACGCTTCGGGTCACCTGATTGTTCCAGAGGTCCCACGCCTCGAGGGTGATCGTGTGCGGCCCCGTGGCAAGCGCACCCGCGGGGATGAGCTGGGTGAACTGGAAGCTCGAGAGATTGACCGTCTGCACGCCGCCGTCGACCACGAGGCGCGGAGGCTGGCGGGCCTGGCCCTGGGTCTCCGCGTCGGTGATGGTCCCGGAGCATTCGATGTCCGCGCCACGCTGCCGGCAGGTCAGCGTCGCCTGCGGAGGGTTGCTGTCCGGCGCCAGGCCGACGTTGATCGCCGCGAAGGCGCTGGCGACCGCGCGCATCTTCGTCGAGGTCGAAGGGCCATCAATCACCGCGGCCGCCTGGAGCGCGGACTCTCGCGCCTGGGCGTAGTCCGCGCCCACCGGGAGCGTCTCCACGGTGCGAGTCCAGATGACCGCCGCGGTGGACGGCCCAATCCCCGTGAAGCCTCCCGGGACCCTCGGGCAGTGCCACGGCCCCGGAGTCTCGCCCTGCGCCAGCGGCTGACAGCCATAGGCCAACAGCAGGAACATCCGGTCGATGGGCCCACAGCCATCATGGCCGTCCATGTCGACGACGGTCTCGTCCCACTCCTGCTGGAAGGGCGTGAGGAGGCTGCGGCCCGCCGTCCCGGTGTCCTCGCCGATCGTCAGGTTCGCGGGGCGCAGGAGGACCTGGTCAATCTCGTTCAGGGGGCGCCGCTTGAGGGTGTCGCGCCCCAGCTCGGTGAAGAAGCCCATGATGTCGCCCGCGCCCTCATTGAGGGAGGCAATCTCCCCCGTCGCCCCGGAGCCCAGGCTGGGATCTCCCCACACCTCGCGCATGAAGAAGTCGTGGGTGATTTCATGGGCGATGATATCGGTGGCCGAGAGGGGAATGAGCGTCGTCATCCCCGGCAGCGCCGGATAGAACTCATAGCCAATCAGGACCCTCGGGTCGTTGTTGCTCGGGATGTAGCCCGCGTTGTCCCAGGGATAGTGGAGCTTGAACTCCATCGTGGGGATGGCCCGCGTCCCCGTCCGGCCCAGGAAGTACTCGAACATGGTCGACGTCATGTTCGAGGCGAAGAAGGCATCGGCCGCGGCCGTCTCTCCGTTCGCACTGCGCACATCGGAGCCGAGGGTGAACAGCGCGCCGTCCCCAAAAATCGCATCGGGGCTCGAGTAGTCGAGATACGTCACCGACCCGTCCGAGTTCTGGCGCGTGGCGAGGAACTTGTTCCCCCGCTTGTCCTCGAGCTTGTAGAGCGCCTTCACCGTATTGACGAGGACCGAGAAGGTGTTGGTGCCGGAGTAGCGCCCCTTCAGGGACGCGTTGGCGTAGGTGGCGTGAACCTCTGTCGGCACCACCCGCCGGACCTCGCCCGAACGTGCGTCCACCTCGCCCAACCACTCACGCGGGAAGGACCAGCGCGAGCCCGGGCCGCCCGTGGCGAGCTTCAGCCGGTAGATGGGCGTCAGCCCGGTGATGACCCGCTCATATTGCGTGGCGTCGTGGGAGCCCGTGGCCGGCACGCCGGGCTTGAGCCGCCGCTCTTCCCGTGGGAGCAGCACCAACTCGCCGCCGCTCATCACCACCGCGGAGGAATCAGCCAGCGCCAAGAGAGCCGCCGCCTCGGCCTCGCTTGGAGTGATGCGCGCCTGGGTCTCGACCTTCGCGGTGGACTCGATGCGAACCGGGGTGACTCGCGTCTTCCCATTCGTCGTCTTCGCGCCGACGCCCCAGACGGGCACTTCGTTGACCCGGAGCAGGTGATGCGTGTCGACGCCCTCCTTCCGAGGCACCACGGACATCTTGTGTGAATCGAAGCCTCGCGCCGCCCACTCACGCTCGACATCCGCGTGCACTGGAGTCGTCACCGATTCGCTCGTCGGCTCACCACACGCGACAAGCAACACTGCTCCCGCCAGCACTCCCAAGAACCGCTGCATGGACTGCCCCCTCTTTCTGTTGTTGTCTACATGACAACAGTGACGGAGTGCATTCTGAACAGGTGTTCCTTCCATGCGGGTCCTGAAACAGACAGGGCGCCCGATACACGCGGGCGCCCTGTCTCACGGCATGCAGCTCAGCTCACCTCAGTGGACACGCCCCCGCGGCAGGTTGGAGGCCGGCGGGAAGCCGGGCGCCGAGGGCCGGACCGAGCTCCCCGAGAGCAGCGACGTTCCCAGGGACGTCTTCGCCTGCAGCAGCGGGTTCCCTGTCGGCACGCCGCACACGAGCGCCGTCAGGTCCATCTGGCGCCGGAACAGGTCCGCGAAGCTTCGCGTCACGGAGGGGTCGAACCGGTCCGGCATGTTCCCGGTCCCCATGAGGAAGGGCGACAGGGCCGCCGGCTGTCCCTCCGCGCGGGGGGTGACGTGCAAGAAGAAGGTGTTCGTCTCCCCCGAGTGACAGCCATTGCAGGTGTTCACCGAGAACTTGTGACGTGCCTCGGTGGAGACCGCGGGCACGGCCCAGCCGAAGTTGAACGGCGTCAGCGCGGAGCCCGCGAGCAAGGTCTGGTTCTCGAAGAGTTCCGGGACGGTGTGCGTCTCCGAAAGGACCGAGGCCATGTTCTGGTTGATGTAGTCCGTCAGGATGCGGGAGCTGTTCAGGAACAGGTTCGGTGTCAGCGCGACGTGCGCGGGCGCCAGCCCTTCGGGGCCCAGGTGGAACTCACGCAACTCCCAGAGGGGGTCCAGCGCGTTCTCGTTGGTGCGGACCTGATGGATGGCGCTTCCCAGGTACGCCCCCCTCGCGACGAAGGACTTCGTGAAGCGGTCCGTGAGGGCCTCGAGCGTCTCGTTGTAGCCCGGGTTCCCGACGCCGATGCGTCCCAGCTCATGCCAGTCTCGAGCCCAGCGCTGGAACTCCGCCGATGAGCCACCGGGCAGGATGTATTCCAGGATGACGGTGAACGGCAGGGGATTGCCGCCAGGGTCCGTCACACCGAACACGAAGCGTCCCTCGCCCGCGAACTCACCCTCCTTGCGCAAGTCCATCCGGTTGACGATGGCCAGCAGCCGGAATGGGGCGACATTGAAGTCCAGAGGGAGGCCAGGGGTCGCCCAGGGCTGAAGCACCATCCCGCCCATGGTGGGCCGCGCCGGGACATCCGTCATTCCGATGAACTGGTCCGACATCCAGGTGGACAACCAGTCGCGCACCAGGTCCGACGGGTCCTGACCGCCGTTCATCTCGCGCATGAGGTGACCGAATGTCCACACCCCGTCCCCCGTGGTCCGGAGGGGGTCCTCCACCACGGACAAGTCCGTGATCATCAGCTCGGACGGAACGTCCACGGCGCAGGTCGACGGCGCACACGCCGCGGCCGACTCACAGCCATTCGCCGCGTTGCCATCACAGTCGAACGTGCCCACCACGCAGCCCAGGCCGCAGGTGCCCGCGCCACACACGGCCTGCGCGGAGGGAGCGCCCGCGCACACCGTGCCGCAGGTCCCGCAGTTCGCCTCGTCCGAGAGCAGGTCCTTCTCACACCCGTTGGAGGGATTCCCATCGCAGTCGGCGAAGCCCATGTCACAGCCCACCGGCACCGGGACACAGGCGGAGCGATTGCCCACCCCGTCACGCGCATCCGCGAACAGCGGCCCGGTCCGCTGACTCGGAGTCAGCGCCACCGACACCGTGCCATCCGCGCCCACCACGAAGGGGCCCGCAGGTTGGGCCAGGGTCGCGCAGGTCGCATTGAGGAAGAGCGTGACGCGTGAGTCCACCTCTCCCGTCGCGCGAACGATTCCCACCGTGCCGTTCCCATCGACAGGGATGAAGCCCGGCATGAACTGTGGCGCGGGGGGAGCGATGCCGTCATGTCGGTAGCTGATGGGCGCCGCGCACGCCGACACGTTCCCCGCCGCGTCCGAGGCACGCGCGGAGAAGCCCGTCACCGTGTTCGCGGTGACCGCCACGGAAGCCGAGAACGCGCCCGTGGAGACATCCGCCCCGACGCTCATCACGGCCGGCGCCACGCAGCCCGAGCCCTTGAAGACTTGAACCGTGCTCCCCTTCTCCGCCGTGCCGCGCACCTGGGGCGTGAGGGAACTCCCCGGGGACGCCGGCAGGAAACCCGTCAGCGCGGGCGCCCCCGGAGCCACGCTGTCATGCACGTAGTTGATGACGGGCGTACACGCCGACACGTTCCCCACCAGGTCCAAGGCCCGCGCGGAGAAGCCCGTGGTCGCATTCGCCGTGGCCGACACCGAGGCCGAGAACGCACCCGTGGCGGCATCCGCGACCGCGCTCACCACAACCGGCGCCACACAGCCCGCGCCCTTGAAGACTTGAACCGTGCTCCCCTTCTCCGCTGTGCCGCGCACCTGGGGCGAGAGCGCGCTGCCCGGGGACACCGGCTGGAAGCCCGTCAGCACGGGCACCGCCGGGGCCAGGCTGTCATGCACGTAGCTCGAGGGCTGCGAGCAGCCGGACACGTTTCCGGACGTAGCGCCGTGAGGACCGTCGTCGCGTTGGGCGTCACCGGAACGGACGCCATGAAGGTCCGCTCCGTTCCCGCGGTGACGGAGACGACGGGTGTCCCCGAGCAGGTGGCGTTGGCGTACACGCGCACCGTCGAGTTCGTCTCGGCCCTCCCAATCAGGTCAGGGGTCGATGTCGCGGACGGAGAGACCGGACTGAAGTGCGAGAGGACCGGCACCGTGGGGGGCGTCGTGTCCGGCAGACAGCCGAGCAGCTCGAGCCGCCCCATCGAGACGACCTCGATGCCCGTGCGTGAGTCATTGTCATCCGTCACCTGGAGGCGGAACTTCGAGTAGGTCGCGGAGGCCGCCAGCGAGTACACCCGGCGCTCCGACCCGCCCCAGTTCACCTCGTTGGTTCGGGTATCCACCACCACCCACTGCGAGCCATTCCAACCCTGGAGCGTCCAGTCCTTGGGCGCACGAGACGTGAGCGAGCCGTTCGAGAAGTGGATGGCGTAGCGGACAATCTGCCGCGGGCCGTCCGTCCACTCGTAGCCAAGCCACGCCGGGGTCTGCTTCAGCCCGGAGATCCACATGGAGCCGGTGCCGACGACCCCGTCGAAGGCCAGCCAGGCCTCATACCCGGCACCGAAGGCCCCCGAGCGCGTCACGATGCCGCCGGGCAACGTGGCGCTCGTCATCACGGGAACCTGACTGGTGCCGCACGTCACTCCTTGCGTCTGCGTCGCCAGGTCCGCCCGAGGCGCCCCCAGCGAAGCGTCCACCTCGTCCTGGCCGGGAAGACACCCCGGCGCCCACATCGAAACCAGAGCGCCCGCCACGAGCGAGCGCCCCCTCGTCATCCTGAATCCCATGCGACAACCCCCTCTGCCTGATGCGGAGCCCCCGAGCCGTGCGTCGTGGCTCCACCGCCGGGTCTCTACGCCCACCCCACCGGCGTCGGACGCGCAAAGGGTTCAAGCTCCTCCACCGAGGGACGAAACCACCCGGGCGAGGGACGAAGTCTCGCGGCCCCGGAGACCTCCCAGCCGACGTGTCGCTCGACACGTGTCGACATGTCGAGCGGAGGTGTCTCGCCCGGCCACTCGGGGGTTTCACCCGTGAGACGCAGCTGGCGGCCTCCCGGCACGGTCATTGCTCAAGGCCAGACACGCACGCCCCGGGGCAGCTCCTCGGCGGCGACGCCACCTCGAAGCCCTTGGAGACGACCATGCCCATCCCGGCCAATCCGCAGCTGCCCATGACCAACAGCAACTCGCTCCTGACCACCATCATCAACGACACGCCCAACACCTTGAGCATCGTCGTCGGGGTCCCGGACTCGACGCAGATCATCTCGCTGTCCAGCGCCACGCTGGGGCCCGCCGGCTCCAAACAGAACCAGGTCACCGTGATGACCCAGTACAATGACGACAACTCACTCAACGTGAGCGTGTGGGACCCGAACTACTCCACGAGCAACTCCGTGGCGTCCTTCGTCTCGCACCAGAAGGACCAGGACTCCATCATCGGCAGGGGCAGCGAGCCGTGGGTCGACACCGTCAACTACGTCGGTGGCTACACCCTCTCGCCCAACGCCCCCAGGCTGGGCCAGATCTCCGTGACGGTCGGCAAGACCTGAGACGACAAGCGGGGCGACCTCGAGCCCTGTGCTCGAGAGCGCCCCGCGGGTCTCTCTTCGGCGCCCTCACGCGTGGGGGGCGCCCTGGGTCCGCATCAGGTCAGGCCGCGCTGGCGGTTGAGGAAGGCATCGCCGCGGGCCGCGTCGTAGTCGGTGCGCAGGTCCGGGTTGGCGATCTGCTCACCGAAGGCGCGGTGGAAGGGAATGGCCTCCGAGGGCGTCTGGGCCTTCTCCTGGAGGTTGGACGTCACCCAGCGCTGGAGCTGGTCGATGGTGAGGTCCTTGAGCTTGCCCGCGCCGGGGATGGGCAGGTTGGGCAGGAAGCTCTTGGCGGAGAAGAGCAGGTCCACCATGCCCTTCACGGCGTCGTTGCGCTTGTTCAGCTCATCCACGGCGACCTGGAAGCCGCCCTCGAGCGAGCCCACCAGGCTGCCCATGAGGCGCGCGCTGCGCTTGGCCTCCTGCGAGGGCGGGTTCTCGTTGGCGTGCTGCGCGAGCCCGGCGTTCATCGTCTCCAGGCGCTGCATGACGTTCTGTCGGAACGCGTCGCCACCCGGGTAGTCCTGCGGCGGCGAGAAGAGCGTCCGCGCGAAGAACTCCGACATCTTCTTCTGGCCGTCCAGGCCCAGCGAGCCGGACTGGTCCTGCAGGGAGGAGAGCACCGCGTCGCCGTGCTGCGTGAAGAAGCGGGCCGCGGCGGCGCGCGACTCGCGGTTCTCCCCCAACTGGCTGACGGAGTCCGTGAACACCTTCAGCGACTCCGCCGTGGGCGGGTTGATGCGAGCGGCGGCGTCCAGCAGCTGCCCCAGCGCGGGCGAATACGTCGCGTCCGGGCCGGCGGCGTTGATGTTCTTGATGACGTCCGCCATGCCCTCCGGGTTCGCCGCCAGGAACGCCTGGAGCCGGTCCGGCGGCAGGCCCGCGAGCGCCGTGGCCACCGCGGCGCTGCGTTGCTGGTCATACCCGCCATTCTCGCGGACGATCTCCATCTCGCGCCGCGCGTAGGTCTCGATGAGGTCCGGGTTGCCCGTGCCCGCGACGATGCTCGCCAGGCCCTCGTGCGTCTCCCCCGGCAACTCACCGCGGTGGGCCGCCGCGACCGCTCCCGACAACTCCTCGGGAGAAATCGCTCCGGAGCGGTAGGCGTTGTCCAGGGCTTGGGACAGCAGCGCGCGGTCCGACTCGGGAAGTCGCTGCACGTCGTCCAGGATGCCACCCGCGACATCGCCGTACTGGAACATCAGGTCCATGAACGCGGCCTGCTTGGCCGGGTCCGGGTTGTTCCGCAGCCACTCCGCCACGGCGGTGGCATCCCGGCTGTCATGGGCCTGCGCGATGGTCTGCTCCGCCGCGCGCAGCTCCGAGGGAGACAACGCCGCGGGCGCCACGGGCGTCGCCCCCGTCGTCTGCACCTCGGCCGCGCCCACGGTCGCGCCCAACCGGGCCCCCGCCGCTCGCCCCGAGGTGGCGGGCTGGAACGCGTCCTGGGTGGCATTCGTGCGCACAGACTCGTTGCGCGTCGCGGGCCGGGCCTCGGTCCGCTCGGTCGTCCTCGACTCGACTTGACGACGCGAGCCGCGCTGGATGGTGGTCATGGATTTCCCCCTCGGCCGCGCTTGGGGCGGCGTGGTCATGAGGCAGACGCCTCAAGTGTTTCCAGACATTGTCGCGCGCCCGGTCCGTGAGTTGCGGCGCCCCGGAGTGCCCCCTGGGAAAAGGGGGGTCCGCCGCCACCGCCGCGCGGCGACCCCTGGGTCACTTCGTCTCTACCCGGTGCGTCATGACGTCGTGGGGTGTCAGAGGGGTTACCACTGCGCTGGGTCGGCGTCGGCGAAGGTCGTACCCACGCCAATCTCGTCGAACCAGATGCTCCGCGTCCCCTGGCTGCCCTGCATGTAACCGTTGTCGCGCCAGCCATTGGCATACAGGCCGACGCGGAACTGGAAGAAGCGGTCATCCTCCACCGTCGTGTTCAGGTTGTACTGCTCCAGGACCTTCGTGCCGTCGAACCACAGCGTGAAGAAGCCGGTTCCATCCGTCGCCCACTTCGCCTGAATCACAATCTTGTGCCACTCCCCCGCTGTCACCGTGGCCAGGTTGCGGAACGTCACCGTCTTCTGGTTGCAGACGGTGCCTTGCTTCACGCGCGTGAAGAGCTGGTTGCCCGACAGCCACACCATGGTCGACGGCATGTAGTCATCGCAGCCCGTGTTGGAGAAGTCCGCGATGAACTGCGCGATGTTGTAGGACTGCGGCTGGAACTGCCAATCCGCCTGGAGCCGGAACGCGAAGCCATAGAAGCCCGTGTCCCCTCGGCGGTACACATTGCTGCGCATCACCTCCGAGTGGTACCGCCCGCTGTAGGCCGCGTCGTAGACCTGGGTCATCTTGAGGGCCGTCGGCCCCTCGTAGGTGACGTTCGTCACCTCGTTCACCGAACCTCGGTGCTCCCGACTGACGGAGTTCCAACCCGACAACGTGCCTGTGTTGCGAAAGAGCGATGCCGCTTCCGCGACCAGGCCCACCGCCAACAACGCGACGCCAGCAACGACACTCAGATTCTGGGTTCTCATGGTGCTCGGGGGTGAGGGGTTCGGGCCCGAGTCCTATCGGGCCCGCCACCCCACCTAGCAGGCAGGACCAGGAATCACAGTTCCAAGTCCAGGGGACGTCATCTTTCGAGCGCTCGGGCCGCGCGGAGGCGCGCATCGAGCCACGTCAGGTGCGCGTCAATGGTGTCCGCCACGGCCTGCGCCTGCTCCGACGCGCTCGGGTCCGTGTAGGGATTGCCAATCTCCTTGTGCTTCCACTTCACCCAGGTCTGCTTGTACCAACCCCAATCGAGGTTCGTGCCCTTCGAGGGCGGAGAGGCGCCAGCGTACCCGGAGAAGGCGCGGATGCCCGTGGCGGGAGCCACCTCCTGGCCGCCCACCACGTGGAAGAGGTTCAGCCGGTGGCGGCGCGGGAACTGGGCATTCAGGTCCGTGGCCCACGCGCCATAGAACGTGCCCCAGGGCCGCACGGGGTTGTCAATCTTGCTGTCGGTGGTCCCCAGCTCTCCCTGGCTGTTGCGGCACACGCCGTCGAACGACGACACGTAGATGTCGATGCCATCGAGCGCGGTGTTCGCGCGAAGTGACTGTGCCAGCCGCATCATCAGACACCCGCCGCGCGAGCTGCCCGCCAGGTAGATGGAGCGCGTCTCCGGGCGGACCTGCGCCTGGAGCCAACCCGAGAAGCCATTGACGATTCGCTGCTTCGTGTCGCTGTCGAACAGATGGTCGAAGGTGCTGTCATTGACCACGGACAGGTACGTCCGCCCCCGGGGAAACCACCCCAGCGTGTCCAGCTTCATCGCCAGCGAGCGGCCATCCAGCGTGACGTTCGGACAGGAGACTCCGTCACAGGAGGCATCCCAGTTGGACGACTGCCCGGTGACTCCGCTGGAGTGGCCACTGCTTGAAATCTTCTGGCCCGCGGACATGACGACCAGGGCGTCGCGCGCGGCGGGCGCATCCACCTCCGCGATGCGGATGTTGTGGAGCACCAGGTCCGAGGCCCCCGCCGCGCGGAAGTGTTCAAAGCCGGCCGCCGCCTGAAAGGCCCCCGAGCCATTCAGGTACACGACACGCCGCGACACCACCGTCCGGGCTCCACCGCTGGGATAGGTCAGGGACTGCGCCTGGGCGTCCAGCGCGCCGTCCGTCCCAGACTCCAGGGGACCTCCGCAGCCGGTGGCACCAAGCAGCAGGGCCAGGTTCATCCACGAGAAGACACGACGCGCGATACCTGATGAGCGAACCATTTGTTGCTCCGGCTCCTGGAGGGATATGACACCGAGTATTTCATGAATTCCAGAATGGACCGAGAGATGCGTCGAGAGCCTTCGAGGATGCGACCCGTCATGCGCGCCACGGTGCTGTGGGGCCTGCTGCTCACCCTCTCGTCCCTGGAGGCCCGGGCGGACGGGCTGTCCGTCATTCCGTATGGAGACAACTGCTGGGGGACGGGGGCGGACGCGGACAAGGATGGGCTGAATGACGACTGCGAACACCAGGTGGCGCGCTGGTTCATGCCCCTGTTCTGGTTCGACACCGGGGAGAGCGGCTTCGAGCGCCGTCCCTACTACGCGGTGAAGAGCGAGGGCTTCGCGACGAGGACCCTGCGCATCTTCTACCTGGACACCTTCTTCGAGGACACCGGTGTCACCACGGGCCATGACGGCGACCCCGAGTTCCAACTGCTGGAGGTCCACTACTCCGCGGGCCGCTGGTACCTGGACTGGGCCTACCTGTCCGCGCATCGCAAGAGCGTGTGTGATTCGTCGGCCTGGTACTCCCACGAGCAGCTCGAGTACGACCTGAGCGATTCGCGCAATGCCTACCGTGGCTGGCCCGTGCTGTACGTCGCGGAGGACAAGCACGCGACCTACAACACGCTCGCCACCTGTGACAAAGGCTGCTTCACCCAGGACTACTGCAGCCGGCACGTCGCGCAGTACCTGGACATGGCCTCATCGCCGTTGGTCTCCAGGAACGTGGGGTCGACCGCGGCTCCGCTCATCAACTCCGTGGTGCTGAACGGCAAGACGGAGCGGCTGCTCGACGACGTCGACTTCAAGGGCTGGGATGACCAGTGGTATCGGCCGAACTCGAAGGGGTACTACCGGCACCTCGTCGACTTCGGCTTCTAGCGTCGCATCCGACAGGCGCGTGCATGTCGCTCGATTCGAGTCATCTCCCCCGGAGGCGAGGCGTCGTCGCCTTGGGGGCTGTCGCGGTGTTGCTGTGCGGCGTGGCGCTGGTGGGCCCCACGCGTGATGAAGGGGCGCCGGAGCCTCGGGGGCAGCGTCCCTCGAGCCCCGTGGCGCTGGATGCAGCGAAGGAGGAGGGGGTGGTGGCGCCCGCCGTGGGCCGGGAGCCGCTGGCGGTGGCGCCCATTCCCGAGGCGGTCTCTGGCGAGGCCCTGGCGGCGGCGCTGGGCGAGGAGCGCGTGGTACTGGCCTCCAGCACCGCCGTCATTGAACGCATCGAGATGGACCGGCCGTGGGTTTGTGCGGGCGGACAGGTCTCGCTGGCCGCGAGGGTGGGCGGCACGTTGGAGCCCGGTGCCCTCTTCCGGTGGGTATGGCCGGGACAGGAGACGGGGGCGGAGTTGCATCCGGGGGTCCATCTCCCCTGGCGGGCACCCGCCACGCCCGGCACGGCCTTCGTGCGCTTCCAGGTGTGCAAGGACCTGGGCGGCCGCCGTGTCGGTGTTCTGGCCGAGCAGGTGCTCCGCATCGAGGTCCGAGACTGCGCTGACGCCGCGTCACGCGAGGCACTGGAGGTGGCCGTCATCCAGCGCACCAACGAGGCCTTCCTCTTTCGCGCCATCTCGTCCGAGGCCGAGGCCCTGACGGGGTACTACTCATGGGACTTCGGCGATGGGCGGAGCACCGTCAGCCCGGGGCCCGAGGTGGAGCATGTCTATGACGCGAAGACACCCGACGAGCGGACCTTCACGGTGCGGCTCACTGCCGGGAAGCGCACGGGTGCCCCGCTGAGCGCCATGGCCTTCGTGCGCGTGCGAGGACAGCCGCCGTCCGACATGCGGTTGCCAGCAACCCTCACGCTGTCACGCACGAGCTCGAGCGCGGAGACATGGCGCAGCGAGGTGACCGTGGAAGTCCCGGAGGAAAGCACCATCACCTGGGAGCGCGTGGAGCGGATGACGCTGCACTGGGATGACCAGGTGGAGGTCATGACCCTCGACTGGCGTGATGCCATCACGGTGCGGGAGGAACGCGGTCGCGGCGCCTTCCAAGGCTCCGTCGAGGTGCGGCCGGGTGAGCTGGCGGTGACGGTGAAGCAGGTCGTGGACATCCTTCACGGGCGAGACGCCACGGGCACGGAGGTCTCGCTGTCGTGGGCGTCCTTCAAGCGGGAGTCCGCCCCCTCGGGTGAGGCCCGACCTCCACTCAAGTAGGTCGGCCGCTCCGCCAGGAAACGGAGCGGCCCTCCACGTCCAGCGGCGACGCCCGATCAGAACGCGATGACGGTGCCGGGCGTGGTGCTGGTGAAGAAGTCGGGGAACGAGACGACGAACTCGCTGCCGCTGCCCGACTCTCCCTGGATGATGCCCGACTTGTCCCCGTAGGACGTCAGCGTCGTCCCATCCATCTCGATGGCCACGGACGACAGGCTCACCAGGTTGGTCGACAGCATCTGCTCACGGCGCACGATGGCCATCGTCTCCGGGTCCACGTGGGCGAAGCCCAGCGTGCGGTACGGCCCGCCGCCGTAGCTGGACTTCACCGTGTAGCCCACCGCCACCCCCAGCTCGTTCGCCGCGACGAGCAACGACGGGGGCGCGAAGCCGGCGGACGAGGGCATCGACACGCTCGCCGCTGCCCACGGGCACGACGCGGACGCTCGACGGTGCAGCTTGAGCTCGTTCTGCGGCGGCACCGGCAGTTGCGTCGTGTTCACCACCGTCACCTCGAACGTACAGCCCCGCGAAGTCGCCGTCGTGTTCAGCGCCGACTTCCCGGAATCCAGCGCCGCCTCACTCCCACTCCCGGCCACCTCGCCACCACAGGCGGAGAGAACCGACATCGAAAAAAGGCAGACAGCTCGCTTGAACAAGCCCATGACGACACCACTCCCTGTCAGTGAATACCGCGGAGACACCGTATCATCCGTGTCATTCATTGCACTGGGAATCGCACACACCCACGTCATGCGCATTTCTTGCGCGACGGCTGTAACCCCACTGGCGTCAAGCGGGACCCCGCCTGGAGTCCCGCTGACCTCTCAGTGGCTCCGACTTCGCACGCGCTCAGAAAGTGGAATAGGCGAACCACTTGGTTCCGCTGCTGACGTCGTGGCACAGCAGGTCCGCGCGACCATCTCCATTGTAGTCAGCGACCGAGAGCCGCCCGGAGGCATGGTTGCACCAGCCCATGGCCTGATACCAATCCGTCCCACCGAAGGTGCCATTGGGAAACGCGAAGGCAATCCACTTGTCTCCGTTCCGGGTGTCGTGGCACAGCAGGTCCGCCCGGCCATCATTGTTGAAGTCCCCGGTGTGGAGCTGACTTCCCGGGTGCCTGCACCACCCCATCGGCCTGTACCAGTCCGTCGAGACGAACCGCCCGCCCGGACGCGCAAAGGCAATCCACTTGTCTCCGTTCCGGGTGTCGTGGCACAGCATGTCGGAGCGACCATCGCCGTCGAAGTCGGCGGAGAGGAGCTGAGCCCCCTGATGGTTGCACCATCCCATCTCGATGCTCCACCCCGTGAAGCCCGCAAGCGCCGGAGCAGCCTCTGTCACCGGCTCGGCCACGAACGACCCGTTCGCGGCATCCGCGCCAGCAAAGGCAAGCACCGTCACCACGGCCGACAAGATAGACACACGTGACTCTCTCATGGATTCCCCCATGCCTGGATGGCAGTTCAGACATGGGTATGAGCGATTCCGCGGACGCATTGAATGGCGCGCGGGTCGCGATGAGTGTTGATGGCAGACACCCCGCCTGCCCTTGGGCAGACGACGCAGGGGAACTCCCCCCGCGCCTCGACTGCGACCTCCTGGCCCGCACACCCAGGCAGCGGCTCACCTCCGCGGGCGCACGGGCGGCCCGGACCTACTTCCTCGGCGCGCACTTCGCCGCGCCGAGCGTGGCGCCGAAGTATGGCGTGTAGAGGTCCGGTGCGAGCGAGAAGTTGCAGGTGTTCACCGCGTCCGGCGACAGGTTCTGGTGCGACTGCATGTAGCGGGCGACGTAGTCCCGCACCCCGTCGGCGGAGGTCCACAGCACACGCCCCTCCTTGAACATGGAGAAGCCACCACCGCCTCCCGCGCGGTAGTTGTTGATGGCGACGATGAAGACCTGACCGTCCGTGACCTCCGCCCCCTTGAAGCGCAGGTGCGTGAGCCGGGAGCCCGCGGGCTTCGTGAGGTCGTAGCCGTAGTCGATGCCCGAGTAGAGGTCCCAGTTGTAGTCAGCCACCACCGGCGACGCGGCCTTCGCACCTTCGGGCTTCGGGGGCAGGTTGTTCGCGTCCAGCGTGGCGAAGTAGAGCGTGTTCATCTCCAGCGCGCGCCGGAGGATGGAGCCGTTGATCTCCATCACATACAGCGTGTTGTCGTAGATGTAGATGCTGTACGCGTCGCGCAGGGTGACATCCCCCGCGGGCAGCGCGCCGTCGTTGGTGAAGATGGCCGTCACGGACAGGTCCACGTCGAAGCCCGCCTCACGCGCGGCGTCCGCCTGGACGATGTTGAGGAGGTCCGCCAGCGGGCTGTCCACATAGCGCGCGGCGAAGCCTCCCGGGAAAGGCGCGGACGTGGTGCCGATCTTCTGATTCACATAGGTGACGGTGGTGTCGTGGTACTGCTGCGTGAGCCGCGTGACGGTGTCATCCGCCGCCACCTGCTCATCCACGACATGGAGCTTGGAGTCATGCGCCTCCACGACCCAGCGCTTGCCATTCCAGGTGACGTCGAGTTGCACGTCCGCGAGATGGCTTCCCCAACGGTTGGGCTGGGTGAGGATGACCTCGCGGCCCTCCGGGTTCTTCAGCAGCATCTTCGGGATGGGCTGATGCGTGTGGCCGGTGAGGAGCACGTCGATGCCGGACACGCCCTGGGCAATCTGCACGGCCGGGTTCTCCCCGGGCAGGTTGCCCCGGTCCGCCCACTTCGAGCCGTCCGCGTAGTCCGCGAGCCACGAGGCGGGATTGCTCGCGCTGCCGGTGGGCTGCTTGTCCGGCCCCCCGTGGATGGCCACCACCACCACGTCCGCGCCCATCTCCCACATCTCTGGCACGTAGGTCCGCGCGGTCTCCACCGGGTCATCGAAGCGCAGGCCGCGAATGTTCTCCGCGCGCTCCCATGTCGCCACGCCGGGCGTCACGAGGCCGAGGATGCCGACCTTCACACCGCACACGGTCACGAGAGCGTAGGGCATGAGCGCCCCGGTGCCGTCCGCGCTCTTGCGCACGTTGGCTCCGAGCACGGGGAAATTGGCCTCCATCCTGAACTTGGTGAGCACGTCGGGGCCGTAGTTGAACTCGTGGTTGCCCACGGCCATGGCCGCATAGCCCAGCTCGCTCATCGCGACGGCCATCGGGTGGCGGGGCGCGTTGTCCACGAGCCCGAAGTACGTGCCCAGCGGCGTCCCTTGGATGGTGTCACCGGTGTCGACGAGCAGCGTGCAGTCCGGGTTCGCCTCAC
Organism: Myxococcus stipitatus DSM 14675; assembly: GCF_000331735.1. GTDB lineage: Bacteria > Myxococcota > Myxococcia > Myxococcales > Myxococcaceae > Myxococcus > Myxococcus stipitatus. The sequence goes on from NC_020126.1 coordinate 7,365,542, forward strand.
GTGCCTTCTTGATGAGCGTGGCCACCTTGGCGAGGCCGCGCTTCGCGTCGGGCTTCCCGCTGAAGTAGTCCCACGGGAAGATGTTGGTGTGCAGGTCGCTCGTCTGCAGCAACGTCAACGTGCGCGGTGACGTGTCTTGGGGCCTGGGCCAGGAAGGCGGGTCGTCGGAATCACAGCCAGCGAGGGAGCAGACCCCCACGAGACACAAGGAGAGGGCGCGCAGCGAGACGGTACGACGCATCAGGAGACCTCGGTCGAGGATGGACGCCGGGCGGGAGTCGCCTGGCGCGAGGGGACCCTAACGTCCCGCCCTGACGCCTCCCAAGGCCGCCTCGGGAGAACATCGCCCACTGAACCGCTCGGCACGACGAGCGCCGCTCGACGTCAAGCAGCGGCCCCCGCGGCGGCAGGCGGCTTCTTGGCCTCGACCAGACGCACGCTGTTCATGCCCAGGTACAGCCCCGTCTGCCAGACGGCCGTGGCAGCCTTGTGCAGGGAGTTGAGCTTGAACTCACCGAAGTTCGGGTCGAAGACGTACCAGTCCTGCCAGAGGGCGCCATGCGTCTTGTAGAGCCCCACGGCGTGGCTCTCCGCCTTCGCCCCCGCTCCCCGCCAGAGGACGAGATGCGCGGTCGACGTGGGGAGATTCCCCAGGACCTTCTTGAGCGTCGCATGGGCCACCTCATCGTCGCCGAGCTCCCAGGAGCCGACTCCCTCGAGTCCGAGGCCATAGGATTGTGCGAGGGCGCGCTCCGGCTGCGTCACCCACGAGCCATTCGCGTGCGCCACCCAGCCCCGGGCCTGCTTCACCGCCTCGACAAACGCCGCGTTGTCCTCCTCACTCAGCTTGGAATCTCGGAGGGCCGCCACCTCCCGATTCAGCAGGTCCCTTGCGCGAAGCTGCATGACCCTCAGCTCGTTCGCATCTCGCTGCGCGAGGTAGGCCTTGTGTCGAGTGACGACGTCGCGAATGTCGAGCAGGACCCTGGCGAGCCGGTCCGTCGGAGCTTGCTTGAGCGACCAGCCCATCCAGATGTCAGCCGCGTGGATCTCCCGAATCCATCGGCAGGACAAGGAGAGGCAGACACCGTCCTTGTCATAGAGCTTCTGGGCCATGTGGCGATGCGCCAGCGACAGCTCCGTCAGCGTATCCCGATACATCTCCTCCCGATTCGTTGCCTTCACGCGGTGCCCCTCCCAGGAAGTCTTCGCCCTCGGCGCCACCCCAGCGGCGCCCGAACGCGAACGGGAAGGCTTCACGCGCTGCAACCAGGACAGGCCCATGGCCCGCCAGGTGATGTGCCCCCCCGATGGCCCGCTTCAGCAGGAGGCATGCCACCCGCGGGTCGCCCGCGGCCGCGCGGGCGGGAGACACCTGGGCACCGCAGGGAATGTCTCAGGAGAACGCAATCGCGTTACGAGAGAACGCGCCCCTCCGGAAAGCAGGGGCGCGGCGGAGACACGATGGGAGGACGGCGCTCGGATTCACGAAAAGTGAGAGCCGCTCCCAAGGCATGGGACTCAGCGCCCGCGCCGGCGAGCCGCCAGCAGGGACAGCAGCCCCAGCACCGCGGCGGGAAGCGCCAGGTTCCCAGGACCGGACGCGCAGCCACCGCCACCCCCGCCTCCCTCTCGCGGCGAGGTGGATACCGACGGCAGCGCGGTGACACGCACGTCGAGCACCAGGTCGGCCGCGCCGCCCTCGTCGTCCGACACCCGGGCTCGCACCGGGAAGTGGCCGTCCGTCGTCGCCTCCGTGGGCCAGGCGTAGTGCCCTTCCGCCGTCACCGCCCCGGGGCCTTCCACCAGGGTCCACGTCAACGGGTCCTTCGCTCCGGCCGCGTCCGTGGCCTCCAGCCGCAGCGTGAGCACCGCTCCTCCCTGGAGCGTGCTGGCGGAGACCGCCACGGGCACCGGCGGCAGGTTCGCGACCAGGACCTCGCGCACCTCCTGCACGAAGGCCCCCGCGTCGTCGCGGGCCGTGACCTTCACCGTGTACGTCCCGTCGTCCGAGTACGTGTGCGAGACCTCCGCCCCGGACACGGGCGCGCTGCCATCCCCGAAGTCCCACGTCAGGGTGAGCGTGTCATCCGGCCCGGAGTCCTGGGCCCGCGCGCTGAAGACCCGCGCCCTGCCCTCCTCGGCATGAGCGGGGATATCCAGCGGCACCAGCTCCGGCGCCACGTTGCGGACGGACTGCGTCCGAGACCGCGTCACGGTGGTGAGTCCATCCGAGACACTCAACACCACCTCGTAGAGCCCCTCGTTGGCGTAGGTGTGCACGGGGCGGACCTCGTCCGAGGTCTCTCCGTCTCCGAAGTCCCAGTGGAACGTCAGCACATCCCCGTTCGCGTCAGCGGCCGTCGCCTCGAACGAGAGGGGCTCGCCCTCCTCCGCCTCCGGAGCCACCGCATTGAACGCCACCACGGGGGCCGTGTTGCCCACGCGCAGCGTCACCGTCGCGGGCTCCGAGCTCAGCACGCCATCCGACACCGTGAAGGAGAAGGACGTCGTTCCCCGGAAGCCTTCCTCGGGAAGGAAGGTGACCTCGGGCGGAGTGCCTTCGAGCGTTCCATGCTCGGGCGGAACCTGGATGGCGAAGGTGAGTGCATCCCCCTCCACGTCCGAGCCCTCGAGCGTCAGCGCCGTGGCCACGGGCTCGAGCACGTGCTCCTGCGCCACGGCGACCGGCGCGTCGTTCACGGACCGCACCGTGAGGGACACCGTCGCGGAGGAGGACTCCGTGCCGTCCGACGCCGTGAAGGTGAACGAATCCTCGCCATGGAAGTCCTGCTCCGGCGTGTAGGTCAGCTCCGGCGGCGCACCGCTGAGCGTGCCGTGCGCGGGAGCCGTCTCGACCTCGAACGTCAGCGCATCACCGTCGACATCCCGTGCATCCAGGGTGAGGGCCAGGGCGACATCCTCCTCCGTCGACGCCGACGCATCCCGAGCAACAGGGGCGTCGTTGACGTCCGTCACCGTGAGGACCACGCTCGCGGGAGCCGAGGCAGCGCCCGACGAGTCCCTGGCGATGAACGTGAAGCGGTCCTCTCCGTGGAAGTCCGCGACAGGGGTGTACGTCAGCGCGGGCGCGGTGCCACTCAAGACGCCGTGAGCGGGGGAGCCCACCAGCTCGAAGGTCAGCGCGTCTCCATCCACGTCCTGCCCCGCGAGCACCACCTGCGCCGACGCATCCTCCGTCAGCGAGACCGCCTGTCCCTGCGCCACCGGCGCGGTGTTCACGAACCGCACGTCCAGACGCACCACCGCGGGGCTGGACCACGCCTGTCCATCATGGACCCTGAAGGTGAAGTCGTCGTCGCCGTGATACCGGGCCGCGGGCACGTAGCGCAGGTTCGGCGCGACACCGCTCAACGTCCCGTGAGCCGGAGCCCGGTCGACCTGGAACGTCAGCGCATCCCCCTCCACATCCCCGCCGGACAGCACCAGGTCCACGCCGGTGTCCTGGTCCAGGGACGCGCTCCGCTCATGGGCCACGGGGGCATCATTGACGGGCGCCACGAGGATGCGCACGCGAACCGGCGCCGACGCCAGCCCCGTCGAGTCCCGGACGATGAACGTGAAGCCATCCTCCCCATGGAAGTCGGGAGCGGGCACGTAGCGCAGGGCTCCGGCCACGTCCTCCAGCACACCCCAGGAGGGCTGGGTCTCCACCTCGACGGAGAGGACATCGCCGTCCGGGTCACTGCCCGAAAGCGTCGGCAGGTCGACCGGGGAGTCCTCGACACCCGTCACCTCCTCGACGGGAATCCCCACCGGCGCGTCCGCCACCGGCGTCACCGTGATGACCACCTGGGTCTCCGCCGAGCTCTCCCCCGACGCATCCGTGGCGCGGTAGGTGAACCGGTCCTCGCCGTGGAAGTCCGCGGGGGGGCTGTACGTGAGATTCGGAGGCGTGCCCGAGAGCGTGCCGGACACAGGCGGCGTCGCGACGGAATAGGTCATCGCCTCCCCGTCCGCGTCCGTCGCCGTCAACGTCACGGAGACAGCAGTGTCTTCGGAGGTGGTGCGCGTGAGCGGCGCGGCCACGGGGGGACGGTTGAAGAGGACCTTGCGCGCGACGACCCGCTCGGCCGTCGGCGTGCTCGCGACCCCCAGGCGCTGATACAGCACGAGGAAATCGGAGGTCCCATGCGTGGCGACAGCCGGGGCGGCCTCATTCTCCGCGGCCGAGGCCAGCGAGAAGGCCGCATCGAGCACGGTGCCATCCGTCCGGACCCGCATCCCTCGGATGTCGACATTCCCCGTCGAGGACCGCTCTTGCCAGACCAGGAAGTGACTCCGCCCATCCGAAGCCATCGCGAGGTGGTCCTTCGAATCCGTCGCGCTGACGAGCGACAGCCCCGACGGGTCCAACACCGCGCCCGTGGAGGACACGCGTGCCCCTCGCAGGCCCGTCGCCGGGTATCCGTCTCGCCACGCGACGAACCAGTCGGCCCCGGCCGAGGAGACCACCGGCATGGACTGCTCTCCCGGAGCACTGGAGATGACGAATCCACCCAAGGGCTGCGCGACACCCGCGCGGCTGATGCGCGTGCCCATGATGTCGTAGTCCGTGAACGAGTTGCGCACGTACTCCCGCCAGACGACGAGGTGCTCCGTGCCATTGAAGGAGATCGCGGGCATGAACTGCTCGCGGTCCATCCCGGGCGTCAGCAGGGTCCCCGTCGCGGGGGTGACGCTTCCCCTCGAGGAGACCTTCGCGCCATAGATGTCCCAGCCCTGGCCACCGAGCTGACTGCGCCCATCCGCCCAGACCGCGTACCAGTCGGTCCCGTCGAACGACAGCGCGGGTGAGACCATGTTCGAGGAGGGACCATCGATGAGGAACCCGAGCTGGACCACCCCCTCCCGACTCACCTTCACCCCTCGGATGTCACCCGCGTTCGAGCCGTTCTGATAGTCCGCCCAGGCGACGAGCCATCCGGAAGCTCCCGCCGAGACGGTCGGCTCATCCTGGACACCACTCGCCGTGCCGAGCGCGAGCCCCGCGCCGTCCAGCACGACACCCTGGTTCGTCACGCGCGTGCCATAGATGTCCATCTCGCCTTCCCGCGTGTCCCGCCAGACGACGAGGTAATGCGTGCCGTCATGGGCCACCGCGGGCACGTACTGGCGATTCGTCGTCCGGCTCAGGAGCAACCCCGCGGGGTCCAGCTTCACACCCGACGAGGAGACCCGCGCCCCGTGGATGTCCAGCGACTTGCGAGCCTCCTCCCAGACGACCAGCACGCTGCCACCACCGGCGGCCGAAGCCACCCACGGCGCGGTCTCGGCGCGCGCATCATTCGCCAGGACGACGCGACTTCCCGTCGGCCCGTTGTACCCCACGCGAGTGCCGAAGATGTCCGGCCTGCTCGTCTCGGCATCCTGCCAGACGAGGAACCACTCCCCCCAGCCGATCGCCGCCACGGAAGGAAGGGTCGCGGTGCCCAGCGACAGCGCCAACAACTGGCCGTTCGTCACGGACAGCGCCCCGGAGTCGGACACGACACTTCCATGGATGGTCGCGCGACTGGCACCGTCGCGGTCATCCGTCCACGCCACCAACCACGACGAGCCACTCGCCGCGAGCGTCGCCTCACGCTGGTTTCCCGTCGCCGTGCAGAGGGTCAAGGGATAGGAGTCCAACACCGCGCCCTCGGTGGAGACACGCGCCCCCCGGATGTCGAAGTTCGACCCGGTGGACTCGAGCGCCTGCCAGACGACGAGGTAGCGCGAGCCATTGAATGACACCTGCGGGTTGATGGCCCAGAGCCCCGAGAGGTTGATTGAGATGGGATTGCCCAGCGGCTGCCCCGTGGATGACAGGCGAAGTCCTTTGATGAGCGCGGTCGCGGCCATCCGCGCCCGCACCTCCCAGACCAGGAACCACCCCGAGCCCGACGAAGCCACCGCGGGCTTGTATTCATAGTCGGTCGTCGCGACGAGGGTGATGTCGGTCGAGTCCAGCACCACGCCCTCCGAGGACACACGAGCCCCCAGGATGTCTGTGTTGGCGTTCTGCCACACGATGAGCCAGTCGGTCGCGGAGCCGGAGACCTTGACCCAGGCGCGAGTCGAACCGGTCGCCCTCACGACGATGCCCGTGGGGTCCAACAGCGTCCCCGCGCTGGAGACCCGCGCGGCCGTGAGCTGCCCGGAGCCGCCGGCCCAGGCGTCCGTCCACACCACGAGCCAGGTGCTCCCCACGGCCGACGCCACGGGCGAGGACTGGCTCAGGACCTGGGGTCCGAGCACCGGCTGCCCCAGGCCCATCTCCGGGGCGATGACGGGGTCCAGCACCGCGGGGAAGGCGGAGTCCTTCAGCAGCGCCTCGGGGACGCGGAGCTGGATTCGCCCTTCATGGAAACGGGCCCCCAGCGAGGTGCGTCGTCCGTTCGCGTCCACCCACGTGGCGTGGCCGTACCGGAAGCCCAGGCCCGTCGCCGCGTCCGCGAAGTGCAGCCCGCCGGGAGAGGTGTCCACGAACGCCAGGCCGCTCGTGTCCATCTCCACCAGCAGCTCCCCCGAGCCCGCGGGGGCCGTCTCGAAGGTCCAGGACTGCTCGACGCCCTCCTCGCTGTTGCGCAGGTGCTCGGTGACAGCTCCGCGCGCGAGCGTCAGGTGGCCATCGGACTCCACCGTGCCGGTGGCGGCACGGGCGTCCGTCAGACTCCGCCCCCCTCGGCTCAGCCGAGGCGTCCCCAGGAGCCAGGGAGTCCCCTTCTGGACCGCGCCGGGAGAGCGCGGCTTCTCGGCCGCCCCCGGAGCCTCGACGTCCGCCACGCCTCGGGGGTCGTGATGGTAGGGCGTGAGCGACAGCCCCTCAGGGCCCGCGCGGACGGAGTAGGTCGAGTGCCCGCCACCGAAGCCCTCGGAGTCTGCGCGCCAGGAGAAGTGGACCTGCCGGACCACGGCGCCCACATCGAACGGGGCCGCGCGTTCGGGGGCCTCCGCTGGGGGCGGTGTCGCCGGCGCCTCTGGCTGGGCGCAGCCCAAGGCCAGGCTCAGCACCAGCAAGGGCCAGACGGAGAGGGGCCGGAACCACGAAAATGGGATGGAAATGGGCATGGGCGGCAGGGAGCTCCGTATCGCATACGGAATGAGCCCGGAGAATGGGCTGTCCCCCTGCCGGTCCCCTCAGGTGACCTTCCACTGGCCCAGTTCGCACTGGAGCTGGAGCTTCGAGGGCTCCAGCGCATTGTCGCGAGCGGCCTTGCTCCTCAACCTGGCTTTGTCCTTCTCGCTCAGGTCCCTCCACGGCTCGAACGGGTACCCCTCCTGACGCCACTTGAGCACCACGCCCCTCCAGCCGCCTTTCAGCGATTGCGCGTAGAGGAAGGAGTTCAGCTTCTGGCCCCAGGTGAGCAGCCTCAGGTCCGTGCTCAGCAGGAACTCGAGGATAGCGGGCTGTCTTGCCTCGACGGCCCTCACGATGGCTTTCGAGACGACCGCCGAGCGCCGGCTCGAGAAGGAATGCTTCGAGAGCAGGGACCTGGCCTCATCCACCAGACCCAGCTCGATGGAGTGGTACAGCTTCTCGGCCAGGCGACCCTCGCGAGCGTTCGTGACGACCAAGAGCGCGATGAGCCCAGCGAACGGCCAAAGAACCTTGAGCCAATCGAGAGGTGTCTCCATGTCCCCACCCTACCATCCAGTGGAAGCGCCTCTGTAGGGACACGCTCCCAGGGGCACGATGAGCCTCCACCGCCCTTTCATCCCTGCTCGATGAAACGCGCGTGGGCGGCCTCTACCTGCTCAGGACCGCCGAAGCGCGCCTGCGTTGCGCGGAGGGGATTCGCCCTTCCGGCTCAAGCGCGTCGCCCGGCAGTAGACCTGGGGCTCACGGACATCACCGCCTCGCCTCCTGTGTCCGTGAGCGAGAAGGCAAATCCCAGTTCCGACATTTCACGCGGGCCGCGGCCTTGGCACTCGAGAGGGAGCCAGGGTCGCGGAGGGCCCTCCAAGGGGCCTGGAAGGTGTGCATGGCGATTGCAGTCCTCGCCACGTCTCCATCCCCCCCAGCCACCATGCGCCCTCCCGCTCTGCTGACGTCCCTGCTCCTGTTGCCCTCGTTGGCGCTCGCCGCCGAGCCCGCTCCCACCTCGGACACGGAGCGTTGGTGGAGTCATGTCCAGTACCTCGCGGACGACTCGCTGCAGGGGCGGGACACGGGCAGCGAGGGATACCGCCTGGCCGCGGAGTATGTCGCCAAGGAGCTCGCGGCGCTCGGCGTGAAGCCCGGGGTGGGTGACAGCTATCTCCAGGAGGTCCCGCTCATCTCCCGGCAGCTCGTGGATGCGAGCTCACGCCTGGCGCTGGTGCGCGGCAAGAAGAGCACGCCGCTCGTCGTTGGCCGGGATGCCATCATCTCCGTGCGCACGGGCGAGGAGGGACAGGTGGAGGCACCGCTCGTCTTCGTGGGGTATGGCCTGTCCATTCCGGAAGCCGGACACGACGACCTGGCCGGGGTGGACCTCCGGGGGAAGATCGCCGTCTACCTCCAGGGCGGCCCCTCGAAGGTCTCCGGTCCCCTGCGGGCCCACTACAGCTCCCTGGCCGAGCGCGGCAAGGCCCTGCGGAAGGCGGGCGCCGTCGGCACGATGTTGCTGCTCAACCCCAAGCTCGCGGAGACACCGTGGTCTCGCGTCGCCTCGTCCCGGTTCCAGCCGGCGATGACCTTCGCGGACCCCACCCTGGATGAGACCCAGGGGATGAAGGTGGCGCTCTCCGTCAACCCGGACCATGCGCAGAAGCTGTTCGCCGGAGCACGGCACTCGTTCCAGGACGTGCTGCAGCTCGCGGACACGAACCAGCCCCTGCCGCGCTTCGAGCTTCCCGTCCGGCTCCGGGCCAGCTCCGAGCGCAAGGCGTCTCGCGCATCGTCGCCCAATGTCGTGGGGCTGCTGCCGGGCAGTGATCCGGTGCTGGCGCGTGAGTACGTGGTCCTCACGGCACACCTGGACCATGTCGGTGTCGGCCAGCCCGTCCAGGGCGACGCCATCTACAACGGCGCCATGGACAACGCGACGGGCGTGGCCGCGGTGCTGGAGGTGGCGCGGACGCTTCAGGCCCTGAAGCCCCAGCGCTCCATCTTGTTCCTCCTGGTGACGGGCGAGGAGAAGGGACTGCTCGGCTCACGCTACTTCGCGCAGCGCCCCACCGTGCCCGAGGGCTCCATCGTCGCCAACTTCAACCTGGACATGTTCCTGCCGCTGTTCCCCTTCGAGCGCGTCGTGGCCTATGGCCAGGATGAGTCCAACCTCCTCGAGCCGCTCGAGAAGGTCGCCTCGAAGCATGGCGTGAAGCTGATGCCGGATGCGGAGCCCAACCGCATGCTGTTCATCCGCAGCGACCAGTACTCCTTCGTCCGAGAGGGTGTGCCGGCGTTGTTCTTCAAGTTCGGCTACGAGCCGGGCTCCGCCGAGGAGCGCCTCTACAAGGGCTGGTACTCGAGGAACTACCACTCGCCGTCGGACGACGCGCACCAGCCCATGGACAAGGAGGCGGCCGTCAAGTTCGTGCGGATGCTCGGGGACCTGACGCTCGCGGTCGCCAACACGCCGGAGCGTCCTCGCTGGAATGACACCAGCTTCTTCCGTCGCTTCGCCCCCAGCGAGGCCCGCCACGACGCGCCCTGAGTTCGCAGCCCCCCCTTCACCGGGGGGACGAACCGCGTGCGGGGCTCGCCCCAGCGCCACGCGCGCCGACGTGTCCTCCACTTCGGCGCGCTGCTTCTCGGACATGGCGCCCCTGCTCCTGGGACGCCCGGACTCAGGCCCCCTGTGCTGGAAGCGCCACGTTCAGCCCGCGCTCCCTGCGCCGCGAATCATCCAATCGCCGCCGATGGGCACCCAGCAGGTCGCTCCGGGTGATGATGCCCACCACCTGCGAAGGCGCCTCACGCCGCACCACCGGCAGCCGCCCCACGCCCTCCTCCACCATCAGGTCCGCCGCCTCGCGCAGCGAGCTGTCGTCGTACGCCACCGCCGGAGAGCGCCGCACCACATCGCGCACACGCCGGCCCTCGACCTCGCGCCCATCCAGCAAGTCCCGACGCGTGACGACCCCGAGCAGCGCCCCCGCCGACACCACCGGGAAGCCCTGATGCCGCGCCCCTTCCTCGCGGGAGGCGAGCCACGTGCGCACTCCCTCCAGGGGCCGGTCCGCGTCCAGCGTCACCACCGTCTTGAGCCCCACGTCGCGCACGAGCACCTGTCCCAGCGCATCCACGCCGTACTCGGTGAGGACGCGCCCGCCGCGCCGCGCCAGCTTCTCCGTCATGATGGAGTGCCGCATGAGCAGCGAGGACACCAGATAGGCCGCGGCGCATCCGCCCAAGAGAGGCAGGAGCCCCAGCGGCTGACGCGTCGTCTCGAACGCGAACACCACCGAGGCCAGCAACGCACGCGAGGCCCCCGCGAAGATGGCCGCCATGCCCACCAGCGCCGCCATCCGGATGTCCACGCCCAGCCCCGGCGCCAGCGTCGTCGCCAGGAGCCCCAGCCCCGAGCCCAGCCCGCCTCCCAAGGTGAACAACGGCGCCAGCGTCCCACCCGAGGTGCCACTGCCCAGCGCCACCGACCAGGACACGAACTTCATCGCGCAGAACACGAGCATGGCCGTGCCCACGAAGCGGCCGGAGAGGATGTCCTCGATGTTGGTGTAGCCCACGCCGAACGTGCGCGGTGACAGCCAGCCCACCACCCCCACCACCAGGCCACCGAGCGCGGGCCACCACATCCAGTGCACCGGCAGCTTCTCGAACGCGTCCTCGATGGCGTACACGGCTCGCGTGGCCAGCATGGAGGCCACGCCCACCACACCGCCCAGCACGATGTAGAACGCCAGCGCGGGCCCGCCCGGCACCGTCAGCTCCGGCATCGCGAAGGCGGGCGCGCCGCCCTCGAACGCCAGCCGCACGCCCGTGGCCGTGGCCGTGGCCAGCGCCACCGGAATGACCGAGCGCGGGCGGTACTCGAACAGCAGCAGCTCCACCGCCAGCAGCACGGCGGAGACCGGCGCGCCGAAGGTGGCCGCCATGCCCGCCGCGGCACCCGCCGCCAGCAGCGCCTTGCGCTCGTCCGCCGTGACCCGCAGGACCTGTCCCAGCAGCGAGCCCAGCGCGCCACCCGTGGCGATGATGGGGCCCTCCGCGCCGAACGGCCCACCCGTGCCGATGGCCACCGCCGCCGACAGCGGCTTGAGGAACGTCATCCTCGGAGGAATCCGGCTCTGGTTGTAGAGCACCCGCTCCATCGCCTCCGGGATGCCGTGGCCCCGGATGGCTCGCGAGCCATAGCGCGCCATCACCCCGACGATGAGCGCCCCCACCACGGGCACGAGGATGACCCACGGCCCCAGCGTGTGCTCGCCGGGCGCGACATTCGCCGTGGAGAAGCGGCCGAAGAACGCGATGTTCGTGATGAGGTGGATGAGGTGGCCCAGCCCCTGCGCCACCAACCCCGCCGCCAGGGCGAGCACCACCGCGAGCGCGCTGATGAAGACGACGCGCTTGTCCACCGGGTCCATCACCGTGGGCGCGCGCACGCCCGCCAACGTGGGCCCCATGGACGGGGCCACGGGCAGCTGCGCTCGGCCCACCTCGCCCTGTCCCGCCTCGACTCGGCTTCCCTCAGGCCGCTCCATCCGCCATTCCTTTCTTCTTCCGAGGCGTGGCCCTCGGCTTCGCCTGCTTCACACGCGCCGTCCGGCGCATCGCGGGCTCGTCCTCGAAGAACAACGTCGCTTCCTTCCCATCGAGCCCCAGCTCGCGCACCAGGGCGGACAGCCCTCGCGCCAGCCCCTCGCGCTCGGTCGGCGGCAGCCGCCGCAGTCCCGAGATGAGCCGGGCCTGGGCCATTGCGGGCGCCTCCCGCAGCAGCGCCCTTCCCGCGGGCGCCAGCGCCACCTCCACGCGACGGCCGTCCTCCTCGGAGGCGCGGCGCGTGGCCAGCCCTCGCTCCAGCAGGCGCGCCACCACCACGGACACACTGCTCTGGTGCGTGAGCGTCCGCTCCGCCAGCGCGTTGATGGAGCAGGGCCCACCTTCCGCGAGCTGCTGGAGAACGAACAACTGCGCTCCGCTGATGCCCACCACCCGCTCGGAGGCCTTCGCGGAGACCCTCAGCAACCGCACGATGCGGCGGATGCCATCCATGACCTCGCGCACCCCGCCATCCCGCGAGGGGCCCTCGGCTCGATTTGTATGGGAACCCATATACTTTCGCGGAACCTACGGTCCACCCCCCGCGTGCGCAACGGAAAATTCAGCGAGGGACGACAGGCGGTCATGCGGGCACCCGCTGTGTCCTCTGGGACACGCCTGCCCGCGGCTCACGCGGAGCGCTGACACCAGAAGACAAACAGCGAGAGAGCGATAAGCAGGACGTTGAAGGGCGTCCTCGCCGCCTCACCTCGTGAGACCTGGAGCGCCGCGCAGCGCGGCCCAGGCGGTGAGCCTCGGGCGGATGCCGCAGAGCCCGTCAGCACCCTCGCCCTCCGGGCCCACCCTCACCGGAAGGAAATCGAGCGCGCGCGGGAGCACTCGCCCAGCAGCGTCACGCCGCGCGCCGCAGGCGGCTCTTGTACTTGTCCCCCCAGTCATGGAGGCCCCGGAGCACGGGCTCCAGGGAGCGGCCGAAGGCGGAGAGCTCGTACTCCACCCGAGGCGGAACCTCCGGATAGACGGTGCGCTTGACGAGCCCGTCCTCCTCCAGCTCCCGCAGCTGAAGCGTGAGCATGCGCGCGCTGCAGTTCGGCAGCCGCTTGCGCAGCTCACCGAAGCGGTGCGTGCCCTTCAGCAACCAGTACAGCACCACGCCCTTCCAACGCCCACCGAGGACCCCCAGGGCGGACTCCACCGGGCAGTTCGTCTTCGAGTCGTCGTCGCGCTTGCGAGTCATGGTTCCCTTTTTGTGCGTACTGACCAAACTTGTGCGTACTTGCGGAAAAATAACCTCAATCGTAGGTCTACGCCATCCAGACACGGCAACCGCGGCCCCGGCCGAGGTTCGATGTGAAGGTGAAAGACCCATGAACGTCCTGATTGTCTACGCCCACCCCGAGCCCCGCTCGCTCAACGGTTCGCTGAAGGACCTGGCGGTGAGCCACCTCACCTCGCTGGGGCATGAGGTTCGGGTCTCGGACCTGTACGCCATGAACTGGAAGGCCACGGCCGACGCCGGCGACTTCCTGAAGCACCCGGAGGGGGAGCGGCTGGCGTATGCTCGGGCCTCCAAGCATGCCTTCACGGGGGGAACGCAGAGCGCGGACGTCGCGGCCGAGCAGGAGAAGCTGCTCTGGGCCGATGCCGTCATCTTCCAGTTCCCGATGTGGTGGTTCTCGATGCCGGCCATCCTGAAGGGCTGGGTCGACCGGGTCTTCGCCTACGGTTTCGCATATGGCGTGGGCGCCCACGGCGGCGAACGCTGGGGCGACCGCTACGGTGAAGGCACGCTCACGGGGCGGCGGGCCATGCTCTCCGTCACGATTGGTGGCCGCCCTCCGCACTACACCGACCGCGGCGTCAACGGCGCGCTCGACGACCTGCTCTTCCCCATCCAGCACGGCATCATCTACTACCCCGGGATGGAGGCGCTCCCGCCGTTCAGCCTCTACATGTCCGACCGGCTCACGCCCGAGCAATGGCCGGCCGTGGCGGAGGACTACAAGGCACGGCTGGACGGACTGTTCACGGATGCCCCCATTCCGTTCCGCCGGCAGAACGGTGGGCACTACGACACGCAGCAGGTCCTCAAGCCCGGGCTCGCCGTCGGCACCTCGGGCACGCGCATCCACCTGCTCCATGCGGGGGAGCCGGAGCAGGCGCCGCTCGCGGCCCCCCGCGATATCGCTCGGGGACTTTGAATCTTCGCGGCGTCGCTGCGTACATTGCGCGTCCAGCCACAAAGGGGTCCACCGCCATGCGCAACCAATTCAAGTCGAAGGCCTTCGTCGTCATCGCATGTGTCCTGGGGTCGATGACGGCCACTGCTCAGGATGACGAGGAGGCCGCGTCGGTCCAGGTCGGCAAGGACGGCAGCGTCAGGGTGAAGGCGCCGGGCGCCACCATCGAGACGCGGGGAGGGTCGGCGCGAGTCCGCACGGGTGGCGGCGTCGACATCGAGGCCGACGGCGCCACGGCGCATGACGATGACCGCGAGGAGTCGGACACGCGGTCGCGGGGAGGAGACTCGCTCGAGTTGGTGGACTCCGGGAGCACCGTGACGCACGACTGCGGTGACGGTGGCAAGGTGGAGATCGTCGGCTCCAGCAACAAGGTCGTCCTCACGGGGACTTGCGAGTTCATCGAAGTGACGGGGAGCAACAACACCGTCACGGCCCACACCGTCCGCCGCATCGAGACGACTGGCAGCGTCAACAGCGTCACCTGGAAGCACGGCCCGGAGAAGGGCAAGAAGCCGCGCATCAGCAACACCGGCAGCAAGAACCGCATCGCCCAGGCGCGCTGAGCAACGGCGCAGACTCTTCACTCCGAGCCCCGGCATCGCGGCCGCATGAATGGGGACGTGAAGGAGGCTGGAAAAATGGGGCTGAAGCGACGGACCGCACAGGTCCGTCGCTGTCGCGAGGAGGAGGGCTCAGACACCTCGGGGCGAGACAGCTTTCGCCCGAAGCTCAGTCACAGGTGTCGCGCCGAGGCCTACCGAGAATCTTCTCAGGGAGAATCTTCTCGGCAATCGGAGAGATGGCCTCGCTCCTCCTAGTCTCTCTCCCCGCTAGCGTGTCTATCAGCTGCATACAATGGAGCTGGTAGGGTGATTCCATGGCTGAGTCGGGATTGTTCGAGGGCCGGTAATCCCGCTGAAAGGCGCGGTTGGCCTTCCGGTAATACTCCACGGCCTCCTGAAGCATACCTTGCCGCTCGGAGAGCTGACCGCGCGAGCCCCAGCACAGGGCATTCGCTGTCGCGGCATTCTTGACCAGGAACTCATCCAAGACAGCGATGGCACGCCGCACGTCCCCCTTTGCCACGAGGTAGTTCGTTTGGGCATGCACCGCATCGCAGGCCATTGAGGGGGACACCTCCGTCGGCGCTTCCTTCACGGCGAGTTGGGTGCTGTAGGAAACCTCCACCCTCCAGCTTCCTCCACCTCCCTCCACGCTTCGCGGATCCAGTTCTACCTGGAGTTGATATGCCCCTGGCTGGAGTTTGGACGTCTCCTCTGGTGAAAGAACGAAGTGAACTACCCTCCTGCCTGCCGGCATCCCGCGACGGCTCACAACCAGTCTCTCAGAATTGTCCGTCGCGGGCTTGAACGGCCAGCCCAACAGGGGCGGGCGAGACTTGCCGCGGAGCGACTCCCTCGGCCTTCGCCATGCATCTAGACGGATGTGCCGATGCCAGCCAGAAGCAAGCACTGTATCCCGCACGCCGTCAGCGCCCCCTCGCTCCGCATGAACAACCTCCACGTCCACCACGAGCGGCCAGCCTGGGACCAGTATCGCCGGGCGGGGTGTGAGGTAGATCTGAGGTTGTTCGGAAGGCGCCTGCGTCGGAGCCTGCGCGGCAGCAATCCCCCCATCGAGGCACAGCAGGACGCCTCCAATTCCTATCCAGCGTATCATCATGGTGTCCCCTAAGGATGGTAGAAGTCGTTGACACAAGTACGATGCATGCAATTACCCCGGCCCGGGGCAGCATCGCCGTGTCGAGATGGGCGAGGGCTACCATTGGGGTAGGTTCGATTCGAATTGAAGGTCTTCCCCGTCCCATCCACACAGAACGATACCCCGAAAGGCTCCGCGGGGTTGATGAAGTAGCGAACACCTGGCTCGGTCACCCAGTGGATACCCGTCATGACAGGATAGCGCATGATGCACGTCTCATCCCCGCTGCCAAGCCCCTGCAGCTTCGTGGAAACGGAGACAGCCGTTGAGACACCAGGGGAGAATATCTGCCCCGTATCCTCTAGCTTCAGGATGACCGGATTCCCCGTGGGTATCGTCGAATTTGGGGTCTCGTGATAGGATCCATTGGGCTGAAATGCCCAGTACCTGTCCTCCATGCCGCCTTCACCATGGTGCGGAATATTCACACTGTGTCCCAGTTCGTGAGCAACCGTCCACACCAACTTGTCCCCTGTCGGCACCTGGGAGAGCTCTATCTGCGAAATTTTTCTCGGGGTGTTGGGACCACCATAAGTCTGCGAGATGGTGGTTTGTGAATTTCTCGCGATCCGCATCACGACGGCATGCTGGTCCACCTTGTGACGTCCGCCCTCCGTGAGTGGATGAAGGTTGACGATTCGCTTCACTTCGTCGAAGTCCGTGTTGTCGATAGGCATCTCGAGATCATTCGTCGCGAACTCGGCATGAACCTTGAGGTTGGAGGCGCTCGCGAAGCGCAGGATGCCGCTGTCGATGTCTGCCTTCCGCCACCCGTTCGTGTCATTGACCAGCATGAAGTCAACGTCGGTGGGGTGCGTGTCGAACCATGTCCCCTTAGCGAAGAAGCCCCGATACTCCTCATATACCGTCAGCCCATCTCCTGAGTGCCCGTCCCCGGCCCCCCCGGCGAGATTCTCGTCGTCGGCAGAATCAGCCATTCCCGCCGCGTGGTCAGCCAACCACTTTTCCGCAACATAGGAATCACGAGCCCGCTTGGGAATGCGCATGGGGTTGTCGCCTGTATCTCGAAATCGAGCGGTAATGACAGAGCCATCCTCAAGCTCTGCCTCGGCGGTGACTTCGCCATACGCCCCGGAGTCGAACGAGGAAAGCTCTGCCTCGGCGAATTCGTACAGATTCCCCGGAGCGGTCCGCACATTGTCCTTGTCCAGGAAGACCATCCCCAATCCTTCGTTCCTCGTTTGTTCAAACTGCAGGTCCTGCGGACTCAGCGCCTCGTTGAACAGCGGGACGTTCATCGCAATACCGGGCACAGCAGAGGACTTGAGGAGTTTGAACGTGATCTTTGTCGCCTTGGGCAGAACCGTGGAAGAGGAACTTGGCAGGGGGAGCAGGCTGGCCACCAGCTTCAAGTGAGCTCCTCCCTTCGAGGGAGGAGGAAGCGAGCCAGTCCAGGGAGGAGCCAGGGGGCGCCAAGTGTCGAAATCGACGGCATCGATGACCAATCGTACATCCTGCTTATTGACAAAGCGCCAAGCATAGGTGTCTCGCCAGTGATGGTCACCACTTGAGTTGGTCTCAACCCGTGAGCCATAGACGATATAGCTCCCTGGTGTCGTGCCGGGTGACCAATACCCCAATTCGTCGATCTGTCCGACGATGTCTTTCTCGCTGGACGCTCCCTGCTCTGTTCGGGGGCCACAGGTACTGTCGTCGATTGTGGTCGTAGAGATCTGAGCGTAGATGCTGTCCCATGGAGAAATACTGAGGGCGGAGACACCTTCCTCGAAGTCAATCCCTATATAGATGTCGGCATCGACGACTCCAGAGCCCAAAATTCGCTTGGAGTGCCTCTCGATGTAAGAACACCCCACACACTTGTCGGTATACTTGTCAAACGACTCGAAGGTGCTCTTCAGCGATGCCGAGAAGCGAGCCCCTGCGGCGTCTGACTTGACATCATGCACCAGCACCTCATGGAAGGAGGTGCCTGATGACTCGTCGAGCAGGCAGCCTTGTGCTGGATACGAAGCGGCTGCGTCCTCCCATTCCTCCCGAACCATGGTGTATGTACCGTACCAGGTATCGTCTGTAAGTCGGGTGAAGTTCCGCGAGAACTGCGGCACTTCATCGATTGTCGATCCGCATCCAACCCATAGTGCGGCGCACAGCACCAGCAAACGTTGTCGATTCATATCCCCCTCGGCTGATCCCGCTTATGATTGAAAGCCATTCCTTCTCACAGGACATCGACTCCCAGTCAACCCCCTCGACAGATGCGCATGCAAGTCTTTCACTGACAATGAGCATCTCCAGCACCTGAATTCTCCCGTGGCTGTAAGAAGACACTGCCGTCGACTTTGTGATTGACTCGACAATCGGCCCATGGCAACCCCAGACAAGTTCTGCCATTCAATGCAATTCAGGATAAGCTTGAAATACCAAACAAAGAAGGTCGCGACGGGGCCTAAGGTCCGCCGTTGCGTTCAAGCACCCCCTCCGAGCGCTCCCTATCTTCCGGGGCATGAACCTTTCTTCCCCGCTGCCGTCCTCGGATGTGTCCCTCGCTTCGACGCCTCTCGAGCTTCTCGTCACCCACTCGGCGTGGGCCAATCGAGAGCTCTTCAGCGCCCTCCGCTCGGTTGCCGCCTTCGAGTCCCAGCCGGGCGCGGACTTGATTCTTCGGGCCCTCGACCACATCCACGTCGTCCGGTGCGTCTTCCAGGCCCATCTTCAAGGCGCCTCGCACGGCTTCACGGCCCCCCAGCGAGCGGTCATCCCCTCCTTCCAGGAGCTGGACCTCGAGTTCGAGCTCATGGACCGCTGGTATGTGGAGACCACGGCGTCACTCCGACCCGAGGAGCTCCAGCGGCCTCGCGACGTGCGCTTCACCGACGGCAAGGTCGTGACGATGACCGCCGCGGCGATGCTCCTCCACGTCGTCGTCCACACCACCCATCATCGCGGCAACGTGGACGCCGTCATGTTCCAGACCGGGATGCCTCGCCGGAGGGATGGCGTCCCCGAGTTCCTCGTCAGTCGAGCGTCCGCCACGTGACCGAGCTGAGCCCCTGAGAGGGCGTCATGCCGAACTGCTCGCGGAAGACGCGGGTCAGGTGGGCGCTGTCCGCGAACCCCGCTGACGCCGCGGCGGCGCTCAGGCTCGCGCCCTCCTCCACCGCGGCGATGGCGCGACGCAGCCGCCTCCACCTCACATACGCCCGCATCGGGAGCCCGAAGTCCCGCGCGAACGCATGGCGCATCTGCCGGGGAGACAGTCCCGCCTCGAGCGCGAGGCTCGCGAGGTCGAGAGGCTCCGAGCTGTCGAGCGCGGCCCCCATCCTCCGCGTCGCCGGATGTCGCGGCCCCGGGGGCTGACAGACATCGAGGGCGGTGAGGACAGACGCGATGAGCGCCTGGGCCTGCCCTGGCGTCGGGCTCCGAGGCACCTCCACCTCCAGTGGGGTCCGCGCCCAGGTCTCGCCCCGAGGCTCCGCGCTCCGAGCGAGCGCGCGGCTCGCCAGGTCATCCCCATCCAGGAACAAGAGGGCCCCGTGCTCACACGCACCGTGCCCATGAGGCATGTGCGGGGGAATGACCGCCGCGTGGACCCGAAGGCGCTGGTCGGCGCCATCCTCGAGGTCCACGCCCTCCGGCGCGACCACGACCTGGGTCGCGTGGTGCGAGTGCCGCGCCGTGGCCACCAGCGGGCCGACATAGAGCGTCCGTGTCCCAGACGCGAACACCGTCCCCTTCAGCCGTTCCAGCGCGCTCAATGGGCTCCCTCGGGTGACATGCCGTTGATGCACCAATGATCCTTCCGCGTCCTGACTGCAACCGCAAGCGGATGTCGCCATCATTTCGAGAAGGTTTCTCGCCAACCCCGTTTTGGAGTCGTCGTCCGAATTGCGACGAATCGACATCAGGACACAGGCGCCGAGGCGTGGCCTCGCCGCTCAGGGGGAACGCAAATGACAAGCAGGACTCACGCTCCGCGGTATGGCTGGCGCTTGCCAGCGATTGGGCTGGCCTCACTGGGATTGCTGTTGGGTGGCTGCGGCCCGGAGGCGCCTGAAGCCGAGCAGGAGACGCTCACCTCCACGCCGGAGAGCACCGACGCCGCCTTCGAGGAGTGGCGCGCCAAACACGTCGTCCCCACACCGGAAGGACACTTCCTGGTCGAGGGCGACATGCGCATGCTCGACCTGGCCTCCATCCGTGAGTACTGGCGGAGCATCAGCGGGGCGCCGGGCGCGCTCTCCGTGTGGCGCCCGGGTGGCGTCGAGTCCGCGTGGAACCGCACGGACCGCTGGAACATCACCTACTGCATCCGCCCGGGCGACTTCGGCGCGGACTACAACCGCCTGGTCGAGTTCATGCACCGCGCCGCGTCCGGCTGGGAGGCCGCCGCCAACGTGCGCTTCGTCCACGTCGTGGCGCAGGACTCCGCCACCTGCAACCGCAGCAACAACACCGTCAAGTACAACGTCGAGCGCAACTTCAGCTTCACCGGCCTCTCCGCCGGCATGGGCTTCCCGACCTTCTCGCGTCCCACGCGCTTCCTCGAGCTGGGGCCCACCTCCACGTGGACCGACGCCGAGCTCATCGCGGTGCTCACGCACGAGTTCGGCCACGCCCTGGGCTTCGTGCACGAGCACGACACCGCCGCGGGCTGCGGCATGGTGACGACCGGCACCTACCGTCCACTCACCTGCTACGACGGGCGCGGCGCCATGCACTACCCCTCCCAGCCGGGATGGCTGGACCCCGCCCGCAAGCTGAACTTCATCTCGCAGTGGGACGTCGAGGGCTCGCAGTCGCTCTACGAGGCGCCCACCCAGGTGCTCAGCACCGCCAGCGGCACCGTGTACGCGCGCAAGCGCTCCACGGGCGACATCTACCGGCGCGACGCGCTCGGCTGGACGGTGGTGGGGGGGCCGGGCCAGGCCTTCGTCGCGGTGGGTGACACCGTCTACGGACAGGTTCCGGGCCGCGGCCCGCCGGTGAAGTTCCTGGGCGCCAGCTGGACGACCATCGGCGGCCCCATCGGGCAGATCTTCCCGTGCGCCGGAACGCTCTGCGGCACGGACCCGACGACCGGCAACGTCGTCCGGTACAACGCGGCCACGAACGTGTGGGCCACCATCGGCGGCCCCGGCTCGCGCTTCGCCGCGACCACGTCGGCGGTGTATGGCATTGGCTCCTGGCAGGACGACTACACCGCGCGCTGGAGCGGCGTGGGCAGCTCATGGTCCGTCGTCGGCGGCGGTGCGAGCGAGCTCATCGGCGGTGGCACCAGCATGTACCGGCTGACCAACACCAAGGACGCCATCCAGCGCCATGATGGCGGGTCGACGTGGACGACCATCGGCGGCTCTGGCAGGAGCTTCGTCGCCGTGGGCAGCGACGTCTACGGGCTGCGCCCCGATGGCTCGTTCATCATGAAGTACAACGGCACGGTGTGGAACTCCATCCACGGCCCCGCGGCCAAGATCTTCAGCTCGAACGGCTACCTCCTCGCGCTGAACAACGACGACACCATCGAGCGCTACAACCCCGCCAGCAACACCTGGACGGCGCTCGGCAAGCCCTGAGCACCCCTCCAGGCGAGGGCCCACGGACGCTCCCTCCGTGGGCCTTCTCCCCTTGAAGCAAGCAGCGCCGGAAGCTCAGGCCGCGGTGCCGTCGAGCGCCTCCTGCATCGCGGCCATGCCCGCCTCCATCATCGGGCCAACGACAGCACTCGCCTCGTGCGGCAGGAAGTCCGCGGTCCACACGACCCGACTCCCCGAGCCCTCCGCGAAGACCTGGACCGCGCCGTTGTAGTGCGTCATCGGCCCGCCCTCCGCCCCCCACACGAGCCGCCGCTCCTCGTCGTTGACCGACACGATGGGCTCGCGAACCACGACGCCGTTGGCGAACGTCACGACGCGCGCCCCCGGCTCCAATCGCGTGTCGAGCACGAACCCGGGCACCAGCCGGGTGTGGAGGGCCCCGATGTCCCGGATGGCGTCCCACACTCCCTCGGGGGTGGCGCGCGTCGTGAGGTCCTTGCGGAGGGATGCCATGCGGTGTGCTCCTGTGAAGTGAGGCCCTGCGGCAATGCAGGGACAGCCGCCCGCGCTCGCGGGCTCGCCGTGTCCTCTTCCTTAGGAGCTGCGCCGCATCTTCTCTTGGAGAATCTTGCGGTCTCCACGCGAGGCCTTCCGGAACGCGCTCGGCGACACTCCCGCCGCGCGGTGGAACGTGCGCACGAAGTTGGAGAGGTCCCCGAAGCCCACATCAAAGGCAATGCGCGCGATGGGCACATCCGTCGCGAGCAGCCGCGCGGCGTGACGCAGCCGAAGGCGCACGAGGTACTGATGAGGCGTGACGCCCAGCACCTCGCGGAAGATGCGCAGGAAGTGGAACGGGCTCAGGTCGAGCTCCGCCGCCAGGCCCTCCAGCGTCAGCGGCTCGTCCGCCTGCGCTTCCAGGAGGAGCGCGGCCTCGACGGCGCGGCGACGGTTCTTCACGTGCATCCGCGGCGATGCCCCCCGCTTTCCGGAAGCCGTGCCCACGAAGCGGGCCGCGAACACGAGCGCGACCTCGTCCAGGCCCAGATGCGTCCGCCCCTCGGCGGTCTGCTGCGCCAGCTCCCCCAGCATCATCAGCGAAGGCCCTGGAGGAAGAGCCCCCAGGCGCCACACCTCGCGAGAAGCCCCGAGCTCCTCCACCAGCGCTTCGGAGAACTGGAACGAGAGGCACTCATCGCCCGCGAGGTGATGCTCGTGCGTGCAGCGGAAGGTGTCTCCGGGATGGCCCGCGAGCGTCGCGCCGGCGACGAGCTCATGCCGGAGCCCTCGGGAGTCGTAGCCGAAGCTGCCCCGCCGGACGTACGACACCGAGAAGGCCGCGTGCTGCTCCTCGACCGCCCTCTCCCCCGGCTTCGCGTCACACCGGTAGTCCAGGACGGTCAGGGAGCGCGAACGGTGCAGGACGGCGGTTCGCATCCGCCCTGGCTAGCAGGATTGCCCCTGGAAGACTTGGAGAATCTTGCCCTGTCCCCTCCCCGCGCCCGCCTGCGGAACGCGGAGAGGGCCCGACGAGAACGCCCTACGGGTGGGCGAACTCGATGGTGACTTCACCGTGGCCACTCGGCATGCACGCCCCCTCGACCGCCGAGGGCTGGGTGCCGGTGTTCCAAGAGCCACCGCCTCCCCCCACACGCCCGCCTCCCCCGCCGGAGTAGCCACCGCCGCCCCCCGCCCCGTAGCAGCCATTCCCCGCGCCACCGCCGCCATAGCCACCGTGCGCCAGGCCGCCGCACGTCTTGCCAGCCCCACCCTGCCCGCCCGCCAGGAAGGAGAAGCCACCTTCACCGAAGCTCCCGTCGGCGGCGCCGTTGCTGAACCAGCCCCCGCCGCCAGAGCCATAGGTCGAAGCCCGAGTTCCACCCTGGCCCGCCGTCCCTCCCGCGATGAACCCCGACGTGTAGCTGGCGTTCGTCGAGCCCGCCGTGCCAGCCGTCCCCGTGCCGCCGTGTCGACCCGGCACCAGCGCCCCCGCGCGCACACCACCGCCGCCACCCGCGACGAGCAGCGGGTTGCCATTCAACGCCACGAAGGAGCCACCACCGCCCCCCGCGGCATACGTCGTCGCCGTCCCCTTCTGGCCCACGCGGACGAGCAGCGTGTCGTTCGCCTGGAGGTTGAACACGCCACCCACCCGCGCGCCGCATCCCCCCGAGAGCCCCGCCACCGCGCTCGCGCCACTCGCCCCCGTCGCCGTGATCCGGTACGCCCCCGACTTCGGCGCCGTCCACGTCCGAGGCGACGGAGGGCCCGTCGGCCCCTGGTACTCCACCCCACCCACCTTGTTCGTGAACGTCACGCCCTTCTCGAAGACCGCGAAGGGCGAGAAGCTGCTCGTGACGCCGCAAATCAACATGACGCTCACGGGAGGGTCCACGCTGTAGTCGAAGCCGCAGCTCTCCACGGACTCACAGCCGCACGTCGCCGGGTCGGCGCTGCAATCGAACGCGGGCTCGGGCATGCCCGGGGGCGGCGGCAGCTCCACCCACTGTCCGGAGGGGAGCGCATCCTTGTTGAAGTGGTAGAGCCGCAGGAACTGCGACAGCGCATTCGTCCCCTGGAACTTCCTGCGGACACACACCGTCGCCTCGGTGAACCGCGCGGTGGTCGCGATGTCGTAGAAGACCGGGCTGCACTCCAGCCCCTCCGCGCTCGCCCCGTCCGCGCAGAACGCCTTCAGGCCCTGGGGGACCTCGGGCCCCAGCGGTGACTCGACCACCGTGGTGAGACCTCCGGTCGTCACCCCGGGGAACGTGATGTCCACCTTCAGGTCCTGCGTGTCGACAGGGGTGATGGACACATTCGTTCCAACGGGCGTCGTCGTCGGCTCCGCGATGGTGAGGCTCTGGATGGGGAACTGCGTGTAGCCCCCGTTGACCTGGGCCACCGCGTTGACGGAATACGTGCCGGGCTCGGCGATGACCTTCACGGAGACGACGCTCTTGTCGGCCGCGGAGCTGAAGGCCGAGGTCGTCACATCCCAGCCGCCGCCGCTGTTCACATCGAAGGTGGTGCGGCGCAGCGAGGCGGACGGATAGCTGAGCAGCGTCTCCGGCGCCTCCGGGCTCGCCTCCTTCACGTCGAAGTAGAGCGTGGTCTTGACCAGCGACACCGGCCACGGGCCGAAGTTCACCGTCGAGCCTCCCGCCACCGACACCGGGGGCGAGCTGTTGCCCAGCGAGTGACGGCTCAGGACGGCGGTGTGCTCGACCGCGGGGTTCGACACGTCCTGGAAGGACAGGTTGAGCACGTGCTGCCTCCAGCTCCCCGAGGGAACCAGGAGGTCCACCTGTCCGTTCACCAGGGCATCCGAGGACGCCTGCGTCACGAGGCCCGGAGGCGGGTCCTCGCGCATGAGGTGGACCTCCGCCGAGGTGACGTCCGCGTTGGACAGGAAGCCGCCGACGAGCAGCGGAATCCGCGCGGTGCCCATCGGGTCGGTGAAGTTCAAGGACGTCGTCGCGCCCGTCGTGACGGTGACGCGGTACGACTTCGTGTCCGAGTACTGGGGCCCCGTCGAGAACTGCGTGCGCAGGTAGAGGTCATACGGCCCCGACGGCAGCTCCAGGTGGAAGGAGGCTCCGGCGGGCACCTGTCGGACGGCGCTGATGCCTTCGGTCCCCGTGCCCTGGACTCCGCTGACGTGGAGCTGGTGGTAGACGACCGTGGCCCCCGGCGGGACGCTGAGGGTCCCCGCGACGTGCCCCGTGTCGGAGAGGTCGATGGTCCAGGCGAGGTTGCTCGCCCCCTGGAGCATGTCGACTGTCCGCGCCTGGAGCTCCCGCTGCACCTCGATGCCCGAGTTCGTGGTCACAGACACCCTGCCCGTCACCGAGACCTGGCTCGCGGGAATCATCGCGAGCCCATCCGAGGTGGACACCGGCTGGGTCCCCGTGAAGGACCGGTACGTTCCCGACGCGTGGTCTTCCGTCGAGCCACTCACCGCCGCGAAGAGGTCGTAGCGCGCGAGTGTTCCCCCCACGACCCCAAGAGTGAACGGGATGAGGGTGGTGTTGGGGTAGATGAAGTGCATCGCGGTCGGCCCGACCTGGTTGTCGACCGACACGAAGTTCTTCCGAGCCACCTCCAGGAAGGACTGCCCACCCGAGGGACTGACGAACGTGGCCCTCAGGTGACCTTGATAGGAATGGCCACTCTCCACCGTCAGGGAGTAGGGGCTCGAGGTGAAGGTCTTGGAAGCCGTGAGGCCCCCCGACGACGTGGCGCGCAGGTGAAAGTCTTGAATCGTCACCGAGCCCAAGGAGACCTGCCCCTCGAGCACCCCGGGGTTGAGAATCACCACATCGGCGACAGCCACCCCTGACAAGGCCATCGCGACAAGGCCCGACATCCTCCTCCTGCTCTGCATCCGCATTGCTGCGTACCCCCTCTGTTCATACGGCGCGCGGAGGCCCCCGCCCGATGAGACTCACCGGCGGAGGCACTCGGGTGCTGAAACACAGTCGGGCATGACGCCCACTCGAGACTGTCTCACTCCGGAGTGACATCAGACATGAGACAGCCGCGGCGGGTGCGGGACACCCGGCCTGGGGCAGCAGCGACCACGAGGCGCCGTGTGCGTCAGGCGTCCTGGCGTGGCTTCAGCAACGTCTTGAGGAAGCGCAGGTACTTCGGGTCCTCGTCCGCGAAGAGCTCCTCGTCCGCGCCCATGTAGGCCCGCGCCAGTTCGTCGCCCGCGCGCCGCAGGTCTCCGAGCTCGAACTCGCACTGCCCCAGCCGCAGGTGGATGAACGGGTTGCCCAATCCCCCGGGCGCGCTGACAGCATCCACGAGCGCGGCGCGGGCCCGTGAGAACTCCCCGAGCTGGAAGAGCATGTCGCCGATGGCCGTGCAGACCCAGGTGGTGGCCTCGTACTCGAGCCACGGCTCGGGAATCAGCTGGAACGCGGCCTTGAAGGACCGCAGCGCCGCGGCGGGGTCTCCCTTCTCCGCGAGCGCGTCGCCCTCGGCGCAGAGGGCCTGGATGCGCTCGTGGACCTCATCGGGAATCTCGGACAAGGGGTGCTCCTCTCCGGGCATCGCGTTGTACGTCCACGTATACCACCCCGCGTTCGTCCCATCTGGAAGCAATGGCGCCCCAGCCCTTTCGTAGGGCCCGGGCAGGATCGTGCGAGTGGGAGTTCCATGAATCGAGTCGGGGCCGTGATGTTCGGTGCGCTGCTGCTGCTGGCGGGGGTCTCGAAGACCGTGGAGGCGGCCGAGCCCCCCGTCGCCCGTCGCGCGAACCCGTTCCCGCTCTGGGGCCCGCTGACACCGGGTCCCCACGCCGTCGGCTACAAGGTCCTGTATCGCTTCGACACGAGCCGGACCTGGGCGGAGACGCGTCCCTACGGAAAGACGTTCTCACCGGACCTGCAGGGCCGGCCCCTGCGCATCAGCATCTGGTACCCGGCAAGCCGCGCCCAGGGAAAGACGCTGCGCTTCGAGGACTACTACCGAGCAGGCGCCGCGCCCAAGGGCTTCGAGGACGTCGAGGCGCAGGTCCCCGAACGAGACGGTGGCACCTACCGGGGCAACTTCGGCGACGCCTACGCCGTGCTGGCCGCGACGCCCGTGAACGCGAGCATGAATGCCCCCGCCGCCAAGGGGCGCTTCCCGGTCGTCCTCACCACGGGCGGCCAAGGGGCCCTGCTCACGACGAACTCGACCCTGGCCGAGTACCTCGCGAGCCACGGGTACGTGGTCGTCACCGTCTTCACCTTGGGGCGCAGCCAGGGCCAGCCTTCGCTGGGGCTCGCGCCCTCTGAGGTCGCCATCACCGTGCGGGACTTCGAGTTCACCGCCTCCGTGGTGAGGGACCTGCCGAACGTGGACGCCTCGCGCCTGGCCATGGTCGGCCACAGCATGGGCGGCAGCGCGGCGGTCCTCTTCGCGATGCAGAACACGAATGTCTCGGCCGTGGTGGGGCTGGATGGAACGTATGGGTTTCCCAATCCTCCCGCGGAGCCCGGAATCCTCTCGGTGACGGAGGGCTACCACTACGCCCCGGGACGGATGCAGGCCGCGCTCCTGGACCTGCGCCGGCAGCAGCCGTTCATCGACCTGGGGGCCGTGCGCGCCTTCCGGCATTCAGAGCGCTACCTGATGACGCTCGCGCAGACGCAGCACTCCAGCTTCACCACGGGGGCGATGCATCATGCGCTCGCCCTGTCGGAGATTGAACCCAACGCGGCGGGAATCACGCGGCGGTCCAGCGGCGAGGGCTTCTATTGGTCCTGCGGAGTCGTCCAGGCGTTCCTCGATCTCCAGTTGAAGGCGGACCCCCGTGGACTCGACCGGATGAAACAGGCCGTCGAAACCAACTCGCGCGCGACCCTGACCCAAGAGCCCGCGATGGCCGCCCGGCCCCCGCCCGCCACGGTCTTCGCGCAGTTGGAGGAACAGGGATTGGACGCGGTCATCAAGGCCGTCGAACAGTTCCGGCGCGAGCTCCCCGAGGAGCCCGTCGTCGAGGAAGCCGTGTTCAATGAGAGGGGTTACGCACTGCTCGGCCAGAAGAAGGCCGAGCAGGCCGTGCGCGTCTTCCAGCTCGTCGCGCACTTCTATCCTCAGTCCGCGAACGCGGCCGACAGCCTGGGAGACGCCTACGTCGCCGCGGGTCAGAAGGAGCAGGCACGTGCCTCCTTCGGCCGCGCCATCGAGCTCGCGCCCGCCGACGCCTCGCTCAACAACGAGTCCCGGGCGTCCCTCCTCACGGAGAGCGCACGGAAGCTCGAGCGGCTCGCCCCCTGAATCGAGGGCGCGTCAAACTCAGACCACCGTCCCGGAGAGCGGCGAGCCTCCGGAGGTCGTCACCAGGTTCCAGAACTCCTTGGCCACATCGACCTCACCACCAATGCCCCGGGCCAGGTTGAGCATGGCCAGGCTGTGGGACGCCGGGCTGCCGTCGTAGCCCTGGAGGAGTGACCCCAGCTTCGAGGAGGAGTCGTTTCCAGTCCGCGATTGGATCGCCTGGATGTCACTGGCCGAGAGCTTGAGTGTCAGGGGGTTGTCGTTCTCTCGTGCGGCCGCTGCCAGGGCGGCATCTCCCGTAAAGGCCCTCACAAGGCACTCCCGAGCACTATCGTCGGTCGTGTCGAACACGAGGGACATCGAGTCGCTGCCTGGAACGAGCTTGCCGTCCTGGTCGTACTTCGCCGTGTAGTTCAACTCCGGGTGATCTCCATCGCCGAAGGACGCGCTGGCCGTGAGCGTCTTCGTCCCATCCGAGTTGTGGGTGACGACAAACTCGGTGGCGTCCTTGACGCCTTCCGACTCGAAGCTGGGGAACGGCTCGACGGTGAGAGAGAACTTCGAGAACGCCCCCTCCCACGAGAGCTTGTCCTGCCGGAGCGTGTTGCTCACACCGGGCCCGTCCTTCTCCGGCATGCCGTTGCCCTTCGAGAAGGACTCGTAGGCCGCCTTTCCGGAGTCGTTGGAGAGGTCGAACTGCGCGGAGCGAAGGCTGTACTCCTTCAAGGATGTACTGCTGCCGAAGCTCGCAGAGACCCAGTCATTCCCCAGCGTCAGCGCCGCATCCTGGTTGATGAACTCCGTGGGGCCCTCCGTCACCGTCAGCAGGTCTCCCGTGCGGCTCACTTCGATGGAGGTTCCCGTGCCCGCGGTCTCCGTCGACGTCGTGCCCAGGGCCCCATCCACCTTCGAGTTCTTGCCCGAACTCAGCTCCAGGGTGGACGTCACGCCCGCGAACTGCCCCGTCTCCACCTCGATGGTGGCCCCGTCCGGAATGGACTCCTCCCTCAAGGGATGGGGTGGAGGAATCTCTCCGCGCTCGAGCTTCGCGAAGTCCTCCTCCTTCATCTTCACCTCGTAGGACATGGTGGCACCGCCCGTGACGCCCACGCTCGCGGACGCCCCCACCCGGGCCAGCTTCAGCTCCACCTCACCCGTCACGGTGGCGGCCACCTCCGCCTCGACATTGAAGGTGACGTACCCATCCTCGCGCTTCACGTCCTTCGAGAGCGAGGAGCTGATTTCAACGGTCACCGGCCCCTGCTGATACGGAACGGAGACGTTGTGCACGGGGCCCGAGGAGCTCGCGACGGCGGCGTCGATGGGCGTGCTGTCCGCGAGCATCATCTGCTGAAGCCCGGGAGACAGCTTCGCCTGGGCCAGCACCTGCGCGCGCTCCGCCGAGCCCGGCTCCGTGGCGAACACCTTCGCCGCCGTGTTGCCCGACAGCGCCCCCACTTCCTGATACTGCGACTGCTCCTTCAGGTACGTCTGCATGTCCGAATAGCTCTTGCCGCTGCTCGGATCGAACACTCGTTCACCTTGGCGAACCACCACGTGCCCGGCCTGTCCTTCGGCGCCGCCACGGGTGTCCTCGAGGAACACCAGCTCCGAGCGCCCCCGAAGCTCAGGCGAGGCCTTGCTCACCCAATCCGCGGCCCTGTCCAAGCAGTTGACGGTGGCGTCCTTGGAATTTTCGGTCAGCAGCGACGAAGCCGGAGCCTGTCCATCCAGACGTCCACCAGGCTTCGTGGCTTTGTTGTCGAACGAGGACGTCGAGCTGAAGCCCCGTGCGGGCCGGGCCGCGCTCGCATCGTCTTGTCTCGTCTCTGCTGTCCCACGCTGCGTCGCCTCTGCTTGACGACGTCGGACGTGTGCAGCGCCCCCATCTCCGAGACCTCTCATGCTCATGGCTGTGAACTCCCCCTCTGGATACTGCGAACGCGCCGACTCGAAGCGCTGCCTGATTCTCGCGGTGTGACACACGAGGTTGCGTGGATTCTTGAAGTGTTGGAGTCCCATTTTCGGGACATGAAAACGGTCGTTCTTTCTTCCCTCGGCCGAGATGTCCTGCCCACCTCGTTCGTTCCCCGTCGGCAGCCAAAAAACCAGCAGGAGCTGTCGAGCATGAAGTCCCCCCTCGTGAAGTCCCGTCAGGCCGTGATGTGGGTGATGATGGTCCTCCTCGGATGTCAGACTCCGGCGGAAGCCCCCCGCGCGGAGGAACCTCCCGAGGAACAGCTCCCCGCCGAGTCCTGCTCCGCATCAGAAGCGCTGACGGGTCCCCATTCCGCCTGGCTCGTGCGCCATGGTCTGACCGATGCGCAATACCAAGTGGAGCGCACGGAGAGGACGGAGCAGGGCTATCGCCTCGCCGATGTCAGTGGTTACGAGGCAGGGGGCGGCGCCTGCTACGCCGTCATCTGGGAGAAGTCGAGCGAGGTGGCGTGGCGGGCCTTCCATGGGCTCGACTCCGAACGGCTCCAAGCCACGCTCGTCGAGCAGCGGGCCCAGGGATACCGCCCGAGAGTGCTCAACGGATACAACGTCGGCGGCGCGGCTTTCTTCGCGGTCATCTTCCATCAGGACGGTGGCTCCGAGTGGGTGGCGCGCCATGACCTGAGTGAGTCCCTGTTCCAGTCGGAGCTCGCCACCCGGGTGGAGCAGGGCTACCGGCTCGTGCACCTGAGTGGCTACATGTCCGGCGGCGAGGAGCGCTACGCGACCCTCTGGGACAAGGCCAGCGGACCGGCGTGGAAGGCCCACCATCGACTGACCGCGTCCGAGCTCGAATCCACCCTCGAAGCCAGCGCCGCCCAGGGCTATCAGCTCACGAAGCTCAGCGGCTACGACGTGGACGGCACGGACCGATACGCGGCCCTCTTCGAGGCCACGCCGGGGGCGCCCATCGCCGCTCGTCACGGGCTCTCCTCCGCCGCGTATCAACGCGAGGTGACGGACCTCAAGTACCAGGGCTATGCCCCTGTCATCGTGGCGACGCACAACAGCGGGAGGCAGCCTGTCTTCTCCCTGCTCTGGCGAAACGCGGCGTTCAGCGCGGCCGACCTGCGACACATCGACGACACCGTCCAGCAGGCGATGGCCCAGGCGAAGACCGTCGGCCTGTCGCTGGCCATCACCCACCGCGGGCGCCTCGTGTTCGCCAAGGGGTATGGCGATGCCCAACTCTCCGGCAACACCCCCGTCAACACCTCTCACCGCTTCCGCATCGCCAGTGTGTCCAAGCCGCTGACCGCCATCGGCATCATGCGGCTGATGGAGCGCGGCCAGCTTCGGCTCACGGACCGCGTCTTCGGCAAGAGCGGTCTGCTCGGAGAGACGTTCGGCCTCGAGAGCACCTACAAGGACAGCCGCGTGCTGGACATCACCGTCCAGCACCTGCTCGAGCACACCGCGGGTGGCTGGGACAACAGCGGCGCCGACGGAACCCCCGACCCCATGTCCACGTATTTGGGCCTGTCGCACGAGCAGCTCATCCAGACGGTGCTGCGAACCGTGCCGCTCGAGTTCGCGCCGGGGACGACGTACCAGTACTCGAACTTCGGCTACAGCATCCTCGGTCGCGTCATCGAGCGCGTCACGGGGCTGCCCTATGAAACGTACATGCGCGACCACGTCTTCCTGCCCAGCGGCGCCACCCGCTTCGCCGTGGGGGGCGATACCTTGGAGGAGCGGCTGCCCGACGAGGTCGTCTACGCCCAGCGCGGCCCGGGAGCCTACAGCCCCTATCGGATGCAGCTGAGTCGCATGGATGCGCACGGCGGCTGGGTCGTCACGCCCATCGACCTGCTGCGCGTCGCCGTGCGGGTGGATGGGTTCGCCACCGTCCCGGACCTGCTGAGCCAGACGACCCTCGCCACGATGACCACCCGCACGACGGCGCTCGACCCGAACGGCAACCCGGTCGTCTACGCCCAGGGCTGGGCCGTCAACAACGTGCCCAACTGGTGGCACAACGGCTACCTCCAGGGAACCCAGTCCCTGCTGGTGCGGACCCACGACCGCTACGGCCCCAGCGGCACCGAGGAGTTCATCTGGTCCGCCATGACCAACTCCAACAACAGCCCCTCTTCGGACACGCCCGACATCAACCTGGACAGCCTCATGTGGACCGTCGTGAAGGGCGTCAGCGCCTGGCCCGCACACGACCTGTTCTGACGGAGGGTGCCAGCGTCGGCCAGGCCTGCAGGCAAGACTTGCCGGTCCGGCGGAGCTTGCGAGGGCCTGCACCGGTCCGGGGCGCACCGACGCGTGGCGCCTCGTCTCAACCACCGGCTCGGGGCGCTCGGCCTGGGACTTGCTGAGGTGCGGCTCAACGGGGACTCGGAAGCTGACCGGGTCCCCACCCCATCTCGTGAGCAGCACCCATCCCAGCAGGAGTTCCCAATCATGAGTCCACTCAAGACCCAGTCATTCCTGGCAGCGCTGTCATTGCTGGCCGCATCCTTCGTGGGATGCGGGGCTCCGCCGGAGGAAGCCCCCGCCGCCGACGCAACCGCCACGTCCCAGGCGCTGGTCGGCCCCTATGATCCGTGGGTCGCCCGCCATGCGCTCACCTCGGCCCAATACCAGACGGAATTCGATACATGGGAAGGACAGGGCTATCGCCTCTCCTATGTCAGTGGTTACGAAGACGGGGGCAGCGCGCGCTATGCGGCCATCTGGGAGCAGACGAGTGGCCCGTCCTGGCGCGCCTCCCACGGGCTGACCTCGGCGCAGTACCAGACCGCGGTCGTCAACCAGAAGGCGCAGGGCTATCGCCCGGTGATGGTCAACGGGTACAGCGTCGGGGGCGTGGCCTACTTCGCGGTCATCTTCCACGCGGACAACGGCGTGGCGTGGGTGGCGCGTCATGACATGACGTCGGCCCAGTACCAGACGGAGTTCAACAACTGGACGGGACAGGGCTACCGGCTCGTGCACGTGAGTGGCTACACGTCCGGCGGCGCGGAGCGCTATGCGGCCCTCTGGGACAAGACGAGCGGCCCCTCGTCGCGCGCCTACCACGGCATGACGTCCGCCCGGTACCAGTCCACGTTCACCACCAACGCGTCGCAGGGGTATGAGCTGGCGCAGGTCAGCAGCTACAACGTGGGCGGCACGGACCTGTATGCGGCCATCTTCCACGCGTCCTCGGGGACTCCTTCGGCCGCGCGGCATGGGCTCTCCTCGGCCGGGTATCAGCAGGCCGTGATGGACCTCAAGTACCAGGGGTATCGCCCGGTGATGGTGGCGGCGCACAACAACGGGAGTGCGCCCGAGTTCGCCATGCTCTGGCGGAACCTGACGTTCAGCGCGGCCGACCTGGAGCACATCAACAGCACCGTCCAGGCGGCGATGAGCAACACGAACACCGTCGGCCTGTCGCTGGCCATCACCCGGCGCGGGCGCCTCGTGTTCGCCAAGGGGTATGGCCTGGCGGACAAGAGCAACAACACCCCGGTCAACTCCTCGCACCGCTTCCGCGTCGCCAGCGTGTCCAAGCCGATGACGTCCATCGGCATCATGCGGCTGATCGAGAGCGGCCAGATCCAGCTGACGGACCGCGTCTTCGGGCGGGGGGCGCTGCTCGGGGAGCTGTACGGCGCGCAGGGCACGTACGCGGACAGCCGCGTCCTGAACATCACCGTCCAGCAGTTGCTCGAGCACACCGCGGGCGGCTGGGACAACGACGGCGGCGATGGCTCGGGGGACCCCATGTTCATGAACACGGCCATGAACCACGCGCAGCTCATCCAGTGGGTGCTGCAGAACGTGCCGCTCGAGTTCGCGCCTGGGACGCGGTACCAGTACTCGAACTTCGGCTACAGCGTGCTGGGCCGCATCATCGAGCGCGTCACGGGGTTGCCCTATGACACGTACATGCGCAACACCGTGTTCACGCCCAGCGGCGCCACCAGCTTCGCGGTGGGCGGCGACACGCTGAGCGCGCGTCTGCCCAACGAGGTCGTCTACTACCAGCAGGGCGCGGGGGCCTCCAATCCGTACGGTATGCCGGTGCGGCGCATGGATGCGCACGGCGGCTGGGTCGTCACGCCCATCGACGCGGTGCGCGTCGCGGTGCGAGCGGATGGGTTCGCCACCGTCCCGGACCTGCTGAACGCGACGAGCATCGCCACGATGACCACCCGCACGACGGCGCTCGACAATGGTGGCAACGCCGTCAACTACGCCAAGGGCTGGTCGGTGAACAGCCTCCCCAACTGGTGGCACAACGGCTACGTCCCCGGCACCCTGGCGCTGCTGGTCCGGACCGATGACCGCTACGGCCCCAGCAACACCGATGCGTTCACCTGGTCCGCGATGACCAACTCCGACAACACGTCCGGCTCGGGCACGCCCGACATCAACCTGGACAGCCTCATGTGGAACGTCGTGAACGGCGTCAGCGCCTGGCCCGCGCACAACCTGTTCTGACCAGGGTTGTGGGAAGAGGACCGGCGGGGCTCGAGAGGGCCTTCGCCGGTCCTTGGCGTTTGGGCCGGTCCGAATCAGGGCGGGATTCGTCCTATATGCCCCCTACCGTGCATGCTCGGTGGGCCCGCGTGGGGCCCTCGATATCCATCCTGAACGGAGCCGGTGGCGTGCGGATACAGGGACAGAACGACGGGGCGCGGGACTTCGACTTCCTCATGGGCTCCTGGCGGGTTCACAACCGCCGGCTCCGGGAGCGGCTGAAGGATTGCTCGGAGTGGATCTCCTTCGAGTCCTCCGCCGAGGAGCGGCCCCTTCCGGGCGGACTCGGCAACCAGGAGACCTATCGCAGCGAGTTCTGGCCCGGGTTCGTGGGCGTGGCCCTGCGCGTCTACAACCCCGCGACGAAGCAGTGGTCCATCACGTGGGTGGATAACCGGAGCCACACCATCGACCCGGCCGTCGTGGGCAGCTTCTCGGGCGACGTGGGCACGTTCGAGACGAGCGACACCTTCGAGGGCCGCC
Source organism: Myxococcus stipitatus DSM 14675 (assembly GCF_000331735.1). Classification (GTDB taxonomy): domain Bacteria; phylum Myxococcota; class Myxococcia; order Myxococcales; family Myxococcaceae; genus Myxococcus; species Myxococcus stipitatus. Next base: position 7,400,425 of record NC_020126.1, read on the forward strand.
CCATCCGCGTGCGCTTCACCTGGACCCGACTGGGCCCGGACACCGCTCGCTGGGAACAGGCCTTCTCTCCCGACAACGGCCTGAGCTGGGAGACCAACTGGGTGATGGACTTCACGCGCTTGAAGGAATGAGCGCGCGGAACTCCCAACCCCAGGTCACGAAGACGCGAGCACTCGCGCCGGGCGCTGTCCGCGCGTGAGGAGGTAGGCCACGCCCAGATTGGGGACCCAGCAGAGCCAAGCGACGATGCGATAGGCCGAGATGAAGTCGCCCGTCCCTCGCACCAGGAAGGGCAGCCAGAGCCGCAGCGTGACAGCCGCGAAGCAGGCCGCATAGCTGTAGACCATCATGCGCCGGTGCTCCTCGATGCGCCGGTTCTTGATGTGCCACCAGGCGGAGGCCGTGGTGGAGAGCCAGACGAGGGCCAGGCTGATGAAGCCCGCCGCGGCGACGAAGCCTCCCGTGGCGAAGAAGCCGACGTAGAGGCCCGTGAGCCCGCTCACCAGCACCGCCCCGACGTAGACCTTTCCGAGGAACCGGTGCACCCCCGGGACCTTGAGCCGCAGCCTCGCGATAAACTGCGTCCAGCCGACGAACAGCGCGAGCCCTCCCAACGCGAGGTGCGTGTAGAAGGCCGCGTTCCAGACGGGACTCGTCAGCAGCTCCAGCCCCTTCCTCGCACGAAAGCCCGAGTTCGGGTCCGTGAAGAGGTAGATGCTCGGGTAGAGGCCCACACCCAGGCAGAGGACGGCGAAGAGAACCCAGAGTGCCTTGTTCTTCATCGGGAGATTCGTGGCTCGGAAGTGGGCGGTACGGTGCCGGAGATGAAACACCAGGAACAGCGCGCCGTGTTACCCGGTCCCTGCGCCGCGCGCTGGCCTGGCCACTACGTCCACGAGGTGGATGCGATTTCCTCGCGAGAGAGAATCCTCGCGCCGCCGAGCCCCCTCCCTCCAACCCGTAGGCACATGTAACCCTCCGAGGACGGCCAGGCCCCCTCCCCGCCTCGAGACTCCACCCCGGTCCGCCAGACCTGTCCTGGCCGCCGACCCGGGCGGCATGCTCTCCTTCCAGCCATCCGCTTGAGGGGACATCGCGAGCATGAGTCAGGACATGAGCACGGCGAAGCGTGGGAGGTGGCTGGGGCGGGTCGGTGTCCTGGTCCTGGTGCTCGGAGCCGCCGTCACATGGACCGTGGTGTCCAAGCCACTCGCGGCCCCCGAGACGACGCCCTCCACCGCCGTGCCCTCCCAGCGGCCCCCGCCAGTCTGGGCCGCGTCCCCTCCCTCGGGAGACGCGCGCATCACCGGCACGCTGCGCGAGGACAAGAGCCCCGTCCCTGGGGCACGCGTCTTCGCCTCCCGAAGCATCTCCGAGCAGGTCCTCGCGGAGGTGATGCCCTGCATCCCGCGTGAGTCGACCGCCCCCGGCGAATCCGTCGCCTCCGCGGGGGACCCGCCCTGCTGGGCACTGGACCCCGAGGAGCTGCGCGAGCAGGTGGACATCTACGCCCGGGCGGCCCGCCCGCTCACCGAAGCCACCACCAGCAAGGACGGCGCCTTCACCCTGGAAGGGCTCGCGGACGGGAAGGTCATGCTCTGGGCCCTCGCCGATACAGGGGCGGCCCTCCTGCCAGAGGTCGCGGTGGGCACAGAGAACGTGTCCCTGTCACTCGAAGCGGGCACCACGTTCCGCGGACAGGTCGTGAGCACCCCGGACGAGAAGCCCATCGCCAACGCGCGCGTCTTCCTCCTGGGCCACTCACAGCTGCTCTTCTTCGAGGCAACGACGGATGCCCAGGGCCGGTACGCCTTCGGGATGCTCCCACAAGCCACCTACGCCGCCGTGGTGATGGCGGAGGGCTGGGGCAGCCAGGTCTTCTGGCACGGGGGACTGCTGCGAGACCGCGTGCTGCTGGGAAGCCCCGCGCGCTTCGCGGGACGCGTCGTGTCCCCCCAAGGCCACCCCGTCGCGGGCATCCAGGTCGAGCTGGAGCGGGACAGCGCCGACACCCGGGCCGCGACCCTCACCGACTCCGAGGGGCGCTTCAGCCTCACGGTGCCGAAAGCAGTTTCCGGCTGGCTCTTCGCGGAGCGCCCTTCGCACGGTGACTTCGGCCGCATCTACACACCTCCCGGTGAGGACCTGGTCCTCGAGCTCGAGGCGGGAATCCACCTGGAAGGCACCGTGCGAGACGAGGAGGGCCGGTCCATCCCAGGCGCCCAGGTGACGGCCCTTCGCCTGGGGGCGGCGAGGTCTCCACAGCTCTCCACTGTCACGGACTCCGCGGGGCGCTATCGCCTGGGGCCCCTGGAGCCCATGGCCTTCGTGAACAGGGAGGCCTTCCGCAAGGCCCACCCGGAAGTCCACGGGACGCCTCTTCAGCGCGAGGTCTCCGTCCAAGCCGCCCACTACCTCGACGACTCCAGGATTCACGAAGGGGGGGTGAACACGCCCCCCATGGACTTCACGCTCAAGCGCGCGGCCACCGTGGAGGGAATCGCGGTGGACCCCGAGGGACGTCCCCTGCGGGACGTGATGGTGATGCTCGCCGTCAACAAGGGGGACCCCGAGAACCCTTCCACCCAACATGGCGAAGCAACCCTCACGGATGAGTCGGGGCGCTTCTCGGTGGATATCGACGGGGAGGGAGAAGGCTGGATTGACGCCGAGTCGGAGGACTTCACGATGGACTCCGTGGACGTGACGATTCCCTCGCGGGGCCTGCGACTGGTGCTCGACCCTCGCTCCACCCTTCCGGGGCGGGTGGTCGACGCGGAGGAGAGGCCCGTGCCCAACGTCTTCGTCTACCTGTACGTCGGAGGGGATGACGCCATCCGGGGGATGGAGACCTCGGATGACGAGGGGCGCTTCGTCTTCAAGGACCTCTCGCCGGGGCCGTACACCCTGAAGGCCTCGCTCTGGACCGGGGGGAACGCCACGCAGCGAGAGCTCGTCCAGCAGGCGGAGGTGCGCGAGGGCGAAGCCTCCGCGCCCGTCGTCCTGCGACTGGAAGCGGGGCGCTCGTTGCAAGGGCTCGTCGTCGACACCGAAGGGCGCCCGCTCTCCGACGTGAGGGTGCTCGCCAAGGCCATCGTCGAGGGCTCGCTGGACGGGGAGTCCTTCGACGCGACCTACAGCCCGAATGGAGTCCCCTCCAACGCCGAGGGCCGCTTCGTCCTGCGAGACTTGTCCGAGCCCCAATACGGGCTGGCCGTCGCCTCGGAGCGCTACCGACTGGACCCCGCGCGCTCTCGGGGAGGGACCCTGGTGGGGAAATCCTACCGGGTCGCGCGAGATGCCGCGGAGCTCCGGCTGGTGATGACGCGAGAGCCTCGGGTGCGTGGGCGGCTGGTCCAGGAGGATGGCTCCCCCCTGCCGGAGGCGCAGGTGGGCCCGCGTGGCGCCACCGCGAAGGACGGGAGCTTCGACGTGCCACGGGATGAGCTGGACGATGAGCGGCTGATCATCGAGCACCGGGACTTCATGCCCCTGGTCCGGGAGCTCGCCGCTCGTGGCAAGGGTGACCAGGACTTCGGGACGCTCACGATGTCGGTGGGCAGGACGGTGCGCGGCGTCCTGAGGGACCCCGACACGGGGAAACCCTTTACGGGCCGCCTCCAGGGCCCGGAGGGCGAGGCCATCGGCACGATTCCCCTCCTGGTCATGCTCGAGCCCGATGACGGCCGGCTCGCGGGAACACGCGCGGGCCACCTCCCCATGCAGACGGAGGACGACGGAACACTCGTGCTGAAGCACCTTCAATCGGTGCCGCTCATGATGGAGGTGATTGCGCGCCCCCATTACCTCCCCTTGCGCATGAGGCTGGGCCCGAATCAGGAATCCTTCGACGTGTCGCTGGTGCGTGGCGCCGCCGTGGAGGTGGTGATTCGCGACCTCGAGGGCAAGCCCATCCCCGCGGAGGTGACGCTCACGCCGAAGGAGCCGAAAGGAGACAACGAGGCGGTGAAGTTTCCCACGTACACCGGCAGCTTCACGACGAACATGCTGGTGCCGGGGCTCTACGTCGCGCAGACCCGGGTTCTCGATGGCGCGAACCCAGGGCTCGTCTTCGCCCCCACTCCGCTGCGCATCCCCGTCGGCGGCGCGGCGTCCTTCACGCTGACGCCCATCCGTCCCTAGTCGTCACTTCCCAATCTTCACGACGCAGTCGCCCAGCTCCAGCAGGAGCGGCTGCAACGCGGAGACGCTCCAGCGCTCGCCCGGGGTCGAGGAGCAGGTTCCTCCAGCGCGAGTCTCCCCCTCCACCACCTCGATGAAGTAGCGGGGATGGTGGCCACCGCCCACCGTCACCTGGGCGTGGACCGGTGCCACTCCCTCCCGGTCCACGACGATGCGGTTGGTGCTCGCCCGGCCGAGGGTGACGGGCCTCGACCACGTCTGACGTGTACCGCCGAGCTCCACCGTGCCGAGGAGGGTTCCATCCTTCGCGCTCACGGTCGCCAGGATGCGCCCCATCACCACGCGCCAGTACAAAAGCTCCGCGGGAAAGGGACGCTCATCGCCCCAGGCGAGTGTGCCGGACTCGGGGTGGACGCGGAGCGTCTCGAAGTTCTCCGGGACACTCAGCCAGTCGCGCGTCTGGATGGAGAGGTCCGGGGTTCGCTTCTTGTTCCATTCGTATTCGAAGAGGAAGGCGCTCAGGTCCACTTCCCCCGCGCGCCCGTCGCTGAAGCGCAGGTCCACGGCGAAGGGCGCGACACAGCGGGCTTCGAGAATGACTGCGGCCATCCGGATTCCCTCCGTCCAAGCAGTGACACGACTCATCGCAAGAGCGAGCTGACGCCGCCATCCACGATCATCGAGTGTCCGGTGACGAAAGACGAGGCCTCCGAGCAGAGCCAGAGCGCCGCGGCGGCTGCCTCGGAGGCGTCACCGATGCGCCCCATCGGGATGAACTGCTTGATCTGCTCCCGAAGCGCGGCGCTCGCCCCCGCATCCCCGCCCGTCAGTTGGTCCACGGCACCGTCCAGCATGGGTGTCTCGAAGGAGCCCGCCACCAGCGTGTTCACCCGGATGCCCAGCCGCGCGTACTCCTGCGCGGCCGTCTTCGTCAGCGCGATGACCCCAGCCTTCGCCGCGGGATAGAACCCCTGCCCTCCCACACCCCCCAGGCCCGCGACGGAGGAGGTGTTGACCAGGACGCCGCCTCGAGGCGACTGCGCCAGCATGGCTCGCACCTCGTGCTTCATGCACAACCAGACGCCTCGCATGTGGACGTTCACCGTCTCGTCGAAGTCGGTGAGTTCCTGCGAATGGAGCGGCCCGAGGTGTCTCCCCATCGCGCCCGCGTTGTTGAACGCGCAGTCCAGCCGACCATGGGCCTCCACCGTCTGCCGTACGAGCGCCTCCACCTGACTCTCGTCCGAGACATCGCAGCGGATGAACCGCGCCTCGCCCCCTCGGGCGCGAATCTCCCGGACCACCTCCTCGCCCGGATCCACACGCCGGGCGGAGACGACGACACGCGCGCCCTCCTGGGCGAACGCGAGCGCCGCCGCTCGACCAATCCCCGAGGAACCTCCCGTCACCAGGACCACCTTGTTCTCGAACATCCTCATGGTGCCGCCTCCTTCAGTCCGAACCTGCGCAGCAGGCGTTGCTTGACGGAATCGGTGGGAAAGGCCGCGCCCGGCGCCTTCACGAGCAGCCCCAGCGCCAGCCCGTTCAGGGCCGACTGGAAGACGAGTGCGTCCAGCCGCGGGTCGTCGCTGCCGGACTCGGTGAAGAGCGCGACGAGCTGACCCGTGACGCGGGCGAACTCCGGCGCGAGCGCCTCCTCCGCGCGCCGCAGCGCCGGAGTGGCTCCGGGTTGCAACAGCAACGCGAAGTACAGCCGGTACAGCTCGTGGTTCTGGACAATCTGCTCCACGGAGCTGTCGACGATGTACCTCAGCTTCTCCTCGGCGCTGACGTCCGATGGCACTGCCGCGTAGGTCGCCGCGGCCTCGCGCAGCCGGTCCTCCATCAGCCCCTGAAGCAGCGCATCCTTGCTCGGGTAGTAGTTGTAGATGAGCCCCTTGGAGACACCCGCGCGCTTGGCAATCTCCGCGATGGAGGCCGCGTGGAAGCCCTTCTCGATGAACAGCTCGAGCGCCGCGCGGCGGATGGCCGTGCTGGAGCGCTCGCGCATCTGCCGGTTCTGCTCGACGGCCCTCGGCGACATCCGTCCACCCTCCACCCTGGGAGAATGGACTCGAAGCTAATATTGACTGACCGGACGGTCAATGAATAGGACCGAGGACGGACTCAGACCACCCGGGTCCACTGAGTGCCGTCGAACGACAGGATGTCCTTCTCCCCGTTCGACCACATCACGCCCTCGCTGGCGCTCAGCTGGTAGCAGGACTTCGGCGGGTCCGCGCCGAAGTTGACGGCCTCCAGCCGCTCGCCCTCCAGCCGGTAGACGTGCGACAGGGTCGAGACGTAGAGGCGGTCCTGGAACCACTCCAGGTCCCAGATGTTGTCCTCGGTTCCGCCGTGAGGGATGGCCCGCCAGGAGTCACCGCGGCCCTCCAGGAGCACCCCGCCATGGCCGGCGACATAGACTTGGCCATTGCCCGCGCACTTGACGGCGGTGAGGGTCGCGGAGGTCGGCGGCTCGCGGCGAGTCCACTGGGCGCCTTCGAGCTGCCACAGGGCGCCTTCCCGGCCCACGGCATAGAGGTCGCCAGCCGAGAACCCATCGAGCGCCTGACCATTGAAGGTGTCAGGGAGTCCTTCGTCGATTCGAGCCCAGGACTTGAGCCCCGTCAGGCGATAGACAATCCCACGCAGCCCCAGGGCATACGCCTCACCCTCGACGCTCGATACCGAGCGAATCCCCGAGATTCGCGGCGTCGGAGGCGCGGGGGTGCTGTCACTGAAGATGTCACCGGACTTCGACCCCTGCGCCGTGATGACGGAGTAGTACCCGTTACCCGCTATCGAAACGAGCCCCAGCTCCGGCTTCGCGATGAGGGCCAGGGAGTGGGCATCGTAGTTTGCGTCCCCTCGGGTCAGCACGCCGTCCTTGAAGCGGAAGGTGACGGTGTGCGGGACGCCCCGCTTCTCTTTCTTGGGGTCCGCGGCATAGATGTAGCCCAGGCCGGGCAGGCGTACGACCGCGGTGCGGATGAGGAGACCCTTCAGCGACGATTGAGCCATGTCGCATTCGCTTGAAACATGAAACGAGCGAGTTGTCATGACGTCGAGGCCCCGTCACTCGCTCGAGCGACGCCTGGAACCGGCGCCCTCTTGCTGATAGTGCCACGGGGCCCTCATGGAACACCTCGCCCCCCTATCCATCGCCGACCGCCTGCGCCTGGTGGAAGTCTGGGAAGCCGCCGTGCGCGCCACCCACCACTTCCTCTCGGAAGAGGACATCCAGTTCTTCAAGCCGCTGGTGCGCGACACCTACCTCGATGCGGTGCGACTCACCTGTCTGCGGGATGGCGACGGCCGCATCTCGGGCTTCATCGGAACCGCCGACGGGAAGGTGGAGATGCTCTTCGTCGACCCAGCGCAACACGGCCGGGGCATCGGTCGTGCGTTGCTCGAGCACGCCGTGGCCCAGGGCGCGCGCGCCGTCGACGTCAATGAGCAGAACCCCCAGGCGGTGGGCTTCTACCTGCGCATGGGCTTCGTCCAACAGGGGCGCTCCGAGCTCGATGGCTCGGGAAAGCCCTTCCCGCTCCTGCACCTCGTCAAGCCGTAGCGGCGCGCTACCTGCGCGACCAGTTCACCGCGGTGAGGTGGCGGCCAATCTCCAGCAGGTCCTTGGGAGCGAAGCCCTTCCTTCACGACGAGCAGGAGATGGGTGTAGCGAGTGAGGATGCGCGCGAGGTGGGCACGGGACTGCTTCATCTGGCCGATGAAGCAATCGGCCAGCGCCTTGGCGAAGGCGGACACCTGTCGCTGCATCGGGGGTGGGAAGCGGTCCAGCACCGGCCACCAGTCCGTCGCGTTGATGCCGAAGCGGACGTCGTAGAACCACCGGCGCACCAGGTCGGGGAGGACTTGCTGGACGACGTTCTGCGCCAGGCGGCCGAAGCCTGGCAGGTGCTCTTCGAAGCCTCGGCGGAGGCGGGCCAGGAATATCTGCTCGGAGCCTTCGGCCCCCTTGGAGATGTTCGGCGTCCACGCGGCGAGCAGGGCCAGGGAGCCTCGAGCCCCCGTGGCAATCCCAAGTGCCACTCGGCTATGATTGTCACGACATTCCCAACCGGGCCGGGGGTTGGATTCACATCGAGGAATCCCCTGCTCCCGCCCAAGAATCCCCGACTGCGACGCACGTTTCATGGCCTGTGGCTCGCGGCGCCCGTGCTGTCGTTGTGCGCCTGTGGTCCCAGTGAAGACTGCTCGACCGGCCCCCTGACGCTGACGGCCCAGGGCATCGAGCTCGCGTCCAACGACCCCGCGAAGCAATGCAATCAGTGCCCCAGACATCCCGAAAAGGCCCCCCTCCACACCTGCACCGTCCGGCCCCTCCCCGACACCACGCGGGTCGACCTCGTGTGTCACTACCTCACCTGCTCGAACGATGGCCGGCGGCCCGAGGGACTCCAGGATGTGAGGCCCGAGGAGTCCTGTGAGCTGGGGATGTTGTTCGCACACGCGGCCTGGCTCGAAGCCGCCTCCGTTCCCGCCTTCCTGCGACTCGCGGACGAGCTGCGGGCGCATGGCGCACCCGAGCGATTGATACAGGCGGCCCGTCGGTCAGCGGCGGACGAGGTGCGACACACGCGCGTCATGCGAGAGCTCGCGCACCGACACGGCGCGACGATGCCTGAAGTGGACCTCGCGCCCTTCCAGTCGCGAGACCTGGAGGCCATGTGTCTCGAGAACGCGACCGAGGGTTGTGTTCGCGAGGCCTATGGTGCGCTCGTCGCGGGGTGGCAAGCCCGCACCGCGAATGACGAAGAGGTGCGTCAGGCGATGACCGCCATCGCACGGGACGAGCTGCGGCATGCCGAGCTCGCCTGGGCCGTGGATGACTGGGCGACCGAGCGGCTGCCGCCCGAGGCAAGAGCGCGTCTGCGCGAGGCGCGCGAGGAGGCGCTGCTGCACCTGCGGAACGAGGTCGAGCGCCACGCACCGCCCCCGCTCCTCGTGCGTGACGCAGGTGTCCCCTCGCGAGACGAAGCGCTCCGCCTGGTCAATGGAATGACCGAGCTGCTCGCCTGACAGCGAGGCGCGTCGAGCCACCTCCGGCCCGACGCGCCTTCACCGAGCCCTGGAGCCACCGCGCTCCAGGGCTTCACGAACGGCCGGCAAGCCCAGGGCACTCCGCGCGAACATTGTTGAGGTCCGCCGTGACGTCTAGCCTCCGCGGCCCCACCCCGTCGGCTCAGCCCGGAGGCAGTCGTGGCACCTCGTTGGTCATCGCTCATCACCTGGATGTGTGGCCCGTCCCTGTGTCTCTTTCTCGGATGCGGAGCACCGCCATCCCCCGAGGAGGTCGCGCCGACACAAGCAAGACAGACGCTCGCCGACACCGAGCCTCCGCCGGTTCCCACCGGCTTGAGTGTCACCGCCGCGAACTCGGGCGTCATCGTGACGTGGGACCCGAATCCAGCCACCGACCTCAAGGACCACGCCCTCCGCTATCGCGTGGTGGGCCAGACGACGTACTCCTACAAATGGGGCGTGGGACAGCCGCCCCTGACACTCGCGGGCCTTGCGAACGGCGTGACGTATGCCTTCGAGTTGAAGGCGCAGGACACGTCGGGCAATGCCTCCGCGTATTGCGCACCCGTGGAGGCCTCGCCGACCCCCACGGGCGCGGATGTGACGCCTCCGTCGGTACCCTCGCAGCTGGCGGCGTCCCCCGGTGACGGCGTGCTCCTGCTCTCGTGGACCGCGAACCCCGAGCCCGACCTCCGCCGGTACACCGTGAAGTATCGCGTCGCGGGAGCAGCCACGTACAGCTATCGCTACAACCTCACCCAGCCGCTGGTGACCCTCACCGGGCTGGTGAACGGCACGGCCTACGAACTGATGGTGAAGGCCGAGGATGTGTCCGGAAACACCTCCACGTACTCCCCCTCCGTCACCGCGACGCCCGTCGCGAGCACGCCGCAGTGCCCGACCTTCGGCGCGCCGGTCAACCTGACGCCGCACAACGTGAGCATCCTCACGGATGCCTCGGGCCTGGCGGCCAGCCGACAGCAAGCCAACGTCGTCTGGACCCACAATGACCGATGTGGCGCCAGCGGTGGCACCTGCGTGGAGCACGTCTACGCCCTCAGCGCCGTGGACGGGCATTTTCTGGGCACCTACGTGCTCTCCAACAACCTGAACCTCGACTGGGAGGACATGGCCATGGGGCCCGGCCCGGTCAGCGGCGTGGACTACCTGTACGTGGGCCGCATCGGAGACAACAACGGCAACCCCGCGGTGAAGGAGGTCGTGCGCTTCCCCGAGCCCACCGCCAGCGCCACCCAGACGCCCACGACGGTGTCGGTCAGCGGCGTGGAGCGCTTCCCGTTCACCTATCCCGGAGGCGTGTCCCCCAACGCGGAGGCCCTGTTCGTGGACACCCAGGGCGACATCTACATCGTGACCAAGGTCCCCAGCGGGCACTCGCAGGTGTATCGCTATTCCGCGCCACTGAACCCACCGGGCGTGAGCCGGCTGCTGGAGCTGGTGGCGGAGCTCGACTTCCTTCCGGCGTCCACGGCCGAGGAGGACCGCGTCGTCACCGGCGGCGCCATCTCCCCGGACGGCGGCGAGATTCTTCTCAAGACGTATACCCACACCTTCCTGTGGAAGCGGCAGCCCAGGCAGGGCGTCGTGGCCGCGCTGCTCGGCGGTCGGTGTGAGGTGACGAACCCTGGCTACTCGGAGGCGCTGACCTTCGCGCCGGGCGGCGGCGCGTTCTTCTCGCTGGGAGAGGGGAACACGAAGGCGCTCAAGCGGGTGCCTCGCCTGTGAAGTGAGGCACCGCGCGGAGGTCGCTAGGGTTGGGGGGCTGGAGCGCGAACCTCGGGGGCCTGGAGGACCAGGTCTCCCGCTCGCGGCCCCGCGCTGGCGCGCCAGCCAGGCGCCAACTCCAGCACCCAGCCCTCGCCCTCCCAGCGCGCCTCACGAGGTCCCGAGGCAGGTGCATTCACCGTGGCCAGCTTCCAGTCCGAGGAGAGGAGCACCCCGGAGGTCACGGTGAGCGAGCCCCACGCATCGACGATGCGCGCGCCGGGATACACCGTGCCGTGCTCGCCGAGCGGCACGAGCTCTCCGGGGTTGAACTGGATGCGCATGCGCACCAGGGGCAGGCGCAGCACGGGCCCCTCCACCAGCTTCTTGCGCAGCGCCTCGGCGCGAGCCTGGGCGACACGAGCCCGCTCGCGCTCGGCCTCTCGAAGGGCGGCGCCACCGTGGCGAGCTTCGCGCTCGGGCGAAGGCTCGGGCGCGCTCAGCCCCAGCGCGTCCTGGAGCAGCCCTCCCAGGTCCGCCCCGGCCAGCGCGCGCGTCCGCCACCCCTTGGCGCGAGCCCCCGCCTCATCCAGCAGGAGGCCGTAGGCGGGCCCGGAGGCATACGCGAAGGAGCGCACGAAGGAGCTGCGCTTGACGGCATCCTCGAGGTTCTCCAGCGCCAGCGCGCGCCGGCCCCGAGCATCCGCCGCCCCCAGCACCACGCCCGTGTACTCGGCGAGCCCCTCGTTGTCCTCGAGTCGCCACTCTTCCGCCGCGGCCGAGGAGAAGCGGGCTCGGCGCTCGTGACGGAAGGCCAGCGCATCCTCGACGGCCTTGGCGCGGACGGCGGGCACCGTCGCGCGCAGGGCCGCCGCCAGGGCGCGCCACTCGAGTTGCAGCAGCGTGCGGCCCTCCAGGTCCTCGAGGTGTGCGTTGTTCACGTTCTTCACGTCGTGGCCCAAGGTGGTGCGGAGCCGGTGGAAGGCCTCGTGGGCGAGCAGGCCCCGGCGACGCGCGGGGGACTCGGGCAAGGGGCCTCGGAGCTGGACCCAGGTGGTCCCCGCCCACGTCATGGCCGTGTTGGCGATGGTGAGGTCCGCGGGGAGGATGCCCACCCAAGGTCCCGTCCCCTTCCCCTCGGGCCAGGCGCTCGCGACGAACACGCGCGTGTCGGGGTGGACGACCAGGAGGGGAGCACACAGCGAGTGGCCCCACAGCCTTCGCCCCTCGGCGTCACACGTTCGCTGGAACTCCGCGAAGGAAGAGGTCAGCGCCCCGACCTCCAACACCTCGGGCACCGGCTTCGCCTCGGGCGCGGCCAGGGCCGAACCGGAGCCAGAGACGCCGAGCACCACCGCGGACATCCGCGTGAGCTTCATCCATCGAAGAACTGTCATCGAGCCACTCTCCCATCCGAGCCGGAAGGATGCGAGCGAAGGAGTCCTCGTCGAGCGCGGTGACGGCGGAGGACACTTCGCGCCCCGCTCGACAAAGTCCTGGGCGCCATCCGACCTGGGGCGGCCTATAGTCCCGCGCCCCACGCGGTTCGCTTCGACGCTCCTACCCAGGTTCACGCCTTGCGCATCTGCCTCGTATCCAAAGAGCTCTCGCCGTTCTTCGGGGGCGGCATCGGCACCTATGTCGCACTCATGAGCCGGGCCTTCGCGGACGCGGGGCACGAGGTCCATGTCCTCACCGCGCCACACCCGGGACTCGAGCGAGCGCCCGTTCTCCTCCCCGGTGTGCGGGTCCACACCGTCGCCGAGCTGGAGCCTGGCTACGCGGGGGCCTTCCCCTTTCCGCCGCTGCGGCACGCCATGGCGGCGTACACCGCGCTGCAGTCGCTGCACGCCCAGCACCCGTTCGACCTCATCGAGTTCCCCGAATACGAGGGCGAGGGCTACTTCGCGCTGCGAGCCCGGAGGACGCTGGGGCAGTTCGCCACCGCCGTGCTCGCGGTCCGCCTCCACACCCCCACGCACGAAGTCCAGCACTTCAATCGCGTCACCACGCTGGACATGGACGCCGCCCAGCAGGAGTTCATGGAGGACTGCTCCATCCGGGACGCGGACCTGCTGCTGTCCCCCACGCAGTCCCTGCTCGACCTCGTGAGGGCGCGGCTGGGGCTCGGGGACGAAGGCGTGGTGGTGCCCCACCCCTTCCCCACGAGCTCCTTCGCCCCGCCCACGGCGCGCCCCCGCGCCGAGCCACCGCGCGTGCTGTACTTCGGGCGGCTCGAGTACCGGAAGGGCGTGCAGCACCTCATCGAGGCGATGCAGCTCCTCTTCGCGCGCGGACTCCAGGCAGAGGTCCAGCTCGTGGGAGGAGACACGCGAACGGGGCCCTTCGGCCGGTCCATGCGCGAGTGGCTGGAGCGCCGCATCGCGCCGGAATGGAAGCACCGCTTCCACTTCGAAGCTCCACGCCCGCGCGACGAGCTCGCCGCCATCATCTCGGAGGCGACGGTCTGCTGCTTCCCGTCGCTCTGGGAGAACTTCCCCAACGTGTGCCTGGAGGCCATGAGCGCCGGCTGCCTCGTCGTCGGCGGCGACGCAGGCGGCATGGCGGAGGTCATCCAGGATGGCCGCAGCGGCCTCCTGTTCCGCGCGGGAGACTCGAAGCATCTGGCGGAGGTCCTCGAGCGGGCGCTGACCACGCCCTCGCTGCAACAAGCCGTGCGCGACGCGGCCCCCGCGCGAATCGCCGACTACTGCCAGCCCGCGAGCATCGTGCGTCAGGTCGAAGCCGCCGTCGCCGCGCATCCGCCCCGCCTCCCCACGCTTCGCCCGCCGCCCAAGGCCCACGGGAGCACGCCCCGCGTGACCTTCCTCGTGCCCTACTTCAACATGGGGCGCTACCTGCCGGAGACCTTGCGCTCCATCCGCGCGCAGACCTTCACGGACTACGAAATCCTCGTCGTGGATGACGGCTCCACCGACCCGCACAGCCGCGCGTTGCTGGAGACCTTGGACGCACCGGACCTGCGCATCATCTCCAAGCAGAACGGAGGGCTCAGCTCCGCTCGGAACGCGGGGCTGAAGGAAGCAAGGGGGCACTATGTCCTCCCGCTGGACGCGGACGACCTCCTCCAGCCCACCTTCCTGGAGAAGGCCATCGCCCTCATGGAGGGCTCGCGAGACTTCGCCTTCGTGACGTCGCTGGTGTCCTACTTCATCGACGACCCGGCGCGTGTCGTGGGCGGCTGGGCCCCCTGGGGCGTCGAGCGAGATGCCCTCTGGGTGTTCAACGTCGCCTCCACCTGCACCGCGCTGATGGAGCGCCGACACGTGGAGGAGGTCGGCGGCTACGACGAGTGGCTCACGGCCTATGAAGACTGGGATGTCTTCTGCTCGCTCGCCGAGCGAGGACTCTCGGGCACGGTCATCCCCGAGCCCCTCTTCCAGTACCGGCTGCGCCCGGACTCGATGACCCGCACCACGGTGGTGACGGACCGCTACGCGGTGATGGCGTACCTGTACCAGAAGCACCCCTCGCTGGCCCTCCATCCGGAGCGCTCCCTGCGCATCCTCCAGGGCGAGGCGCACAAGCAGCAGCAGTTGGCGGCGCGGAGCATCGCGCCCACCAAGCCCCTGTTGCACCAGGTCGCGGACCGGGTGAACGAGGCCCTCAAGCAGCAATTGGAGCCCTTCCACCCCGCGCTGCGGCGAACCGCGCAGTGGCTCCTGAAGTCGGGGCCCGAGGACTCACGCCCCCTGCGCTATCAGCTCATGGAGAAGGTGAAGCGGCTCAAGCCTCCGGGCCGGTAGGACAGGACGCCTCACCCACCTCCGCGCCGGACGACGGCGGGCGTCAGGCCCGTCAGTCGACGGAAGACGGTGGTGAAGTGGCTCTGCGAGCTGAAGCCGACCTCGAGTGCAATCTCGCCCAGGGAGTGGTGGGTGCGGCTCAGCAGCTCCCGTGCGCGCTCCACCCGCCGCTGCTGCACATAGGCATGGGGTGTCATCGCCATGGACTGGCGAAAAGCCCGGGTGAAGTAGAAGACGCTCAAGCCTGAGTGGCGCGCCAATTCCTCCACCCGGATGCGCCGCGCCAGATGGGCCTCGATGAAGAGCCGCACGCGATGGAGCGCGGCGGCGGAGAGGCCACCGCGCCGCCGAGCCGCCCCCGCGCCTCCTGGCGCCTGGAGGAGCCTGGCGACCCGGGAAGCGTGCCGGTCTTGCACCCCGCGCACGGCGCTCAAGACGCCCGCGAGGACCTTCAGGTCCGCCTCGGGCAAGGCCGCCATCAGCTGGAACCCCTCCTCGCGAAGGGGCCCCCAGATGGTCTCGATCCACTCCCGCGCATGCTCGGTGAGCACGAGCCGACGGCCACTCCCCGCGGCCTCTCGTCGGACGTAACCCGCGAGCTCCAGGCGCTCCACGTCGGTGCCTCGAGGGACGGCGCTCAAGGGCGAAGGGCCACCGAAGTGGAGCTGCGCCAGGCACGCCATCTCCGCTCGGCCCAGCGCGAGCACCTCGCCGACGGTGGCGTCGAAGAGCGCGGAGGCCTCCTGGAAGTGGGCGATGTCGGCGCCTATCTGCTCGAGGAGGGCATGTCGGGGACCCATGACGAACACCGCAGGAACGAGAAAAACAGCACAAGGGCACGAAAGACGCCCACACGCCCGGGACGCATCCTGCCCCCATGATGAACATGAAGTTGTCGGCGGCGGAAATCATCCTGTGGCTCCTGGTGCTCAACCTCGGGCTCTCGTTCGGAGCAGGGCTCTACGAGCATCGAATCATGCTCCCCAGGTGGCTCGACGCGCAGGGCCCGCACTGGTTCTCGGAGGAGGCGCGGCGGGACAACGTGGGGCTGCGCTTCTGGGCCTTCGTCAGCACGGGCCCCCTGACGTTGCTCACCCTGGCGAGCGGCTTCTTCGCGCTCCGAGCCCCGGGGCCGCTGCGCGCCTGGTGGCTCGGGGCGGTGGCGCTGGTGCTCGTGGACCGGCTCCTCACCTTCTCGTACTTCATCCCCACGATGATGCGGCTGATGCAGGCGCCCGACTCGTCGGAGTCCGTGGCGAGCGCGGTGCAGTGGAGCCGGCTGAATCACCTGCGCCACCTCTTGGTCGCCGCCGCGTGGCTCTGCTCACTCCAAGCCCTCACATGGCTGAGGGTGAGCAAGGTCCTCCCAGGTGCCTCCTGACGACCTCACCATGCCTGGATTTGCTCACCCGGCCCATAGACATACCAGACACCGAGACAAACCACCGAGCACCTCGGCGACACTCCTGCCCTTCCTGGCGAGCGTCCGCGAGACGCCACTGCCCTCGGGGACAGGTTGAAACATCGTCAGGCCCCACGCAAATGGCGTCCTGCGGAAACGCCACCTGCCGCGACGCAGCGGATGTGTCATCCCTCGCGCCTGGAAGCCCAGGTCCGGAGGAGCCCCGCCTGTCGCGGCCTGAGGACCTGATACATGTTACAAGGTAGACGAGTCGTGATCACCGGCGGAGGCCGTGGACTGGGCCGCGTCTTCGCCCAGAGCTTCGTGGCGGCGGGCGCCAACGTCATCATCACCGGACGCAATCGACAAACCCTCGACGAGGTCTCTCGCGAGCTGGGGGGCTTGGAGACCTTTGTCTTCGACATCTCGGATGCCTCCGCCACCCGGGCCGCGTTCGACCACATCCACCAGACCCACGGTCCCATCGACGTGCTGGTGAACAACGCGGGCATCTGCCATCCACCGGGTTTCTTCTGGGAGACGCCTCTCGAGGACTGGGCGGCCACCTTGGACGTCAACCTCAAGGGCACCGTGTACTGCACGCACGCCGCCCTCCAGGTCATGGTGGAACAGGGGAACGGCATCATCATCAACCTGGCCAGCAGCGCCGGCGTCTTCCGCTGGCCCACCTGCTCCGCCTACTCCGTCAGCAAGGCCGCCATCGTCAAGCTGACGGAGAACCTCTCCTGCGAGACTCGCCGACATGGCGTCTCCCTCTTCGCCTACCACCCAGGCCTGGTGCACTCCATCGGGCTGGGCGCGGACTACCTCGCCACCCCCTCGCCGGAGGACACGCTCCTGGGCCAGGTGCAGAAGTGGGTCACCTCGGAGAGACTGGCCGGGAGGACCGTGGATGCCCAGCAGAGCATCGGCAACCTGCTCAAGCTGGCGGGCGGCACGTGCTCCGAGCTGAGCGGCTGCTACCTCACCGTCCACGACGACCTGGAGCGCCTGATGGCGGACCGCAAGGCCCTCTGCACCGACCACCTGATGTTGCGCGTGCAGCAGCACTCCCCGCCCACCGGGGCGACCATGCCTCAAAGGCCTCCCGAGGCGTGACACGCCCGGACGCTGCGGGGCACCCCGGCCCTTCCCGGTGAAGGCACGCCATCTCTCGCCTCGCGCGTCTGCCTGCCCACCAGGAGAGCACGCGCGACACCCCTTGCGTGTCGAACACAGACAGGAACACCGGGTGACGGCCACACACGCACGGGTTGGCGCACGTGTTGCTTTCCCATCGCAATGGCAGCACGCGAGGGAGAGGTCACGTGAACCGGTGGACAGTGGGAGCAGTGGGCGGATGTCTGGGAGTGGCACTTTTCTTCCTGAGTGGGTGCGAAAGTGCCCCCTCGGGAGTCTCGGTGGCCCAAGGAGCGGCCACCCAGGCCAGAAGCCAGACACAGGAACTCATCACGCGGACCGTGACGATCATCGCGGCCGCGGATACGCACGTGTCGGCGGCGGCGCCAACGACGAGCTTCGGCTCGCGGCCAGCCCTGGAGGTGGACAAGTCACCGGAGTCCGAGGCGTACCTGCGCTTCTACGTCGCCCCGGTGGAGGGGACCCTCACGACAGCACGGCTGCGAGTGTATGTGTTGGACGGCTCGTCGGAGGGACCCATCGCGCATGACCCACGCATCTCGGGGCGGGCCTGGAACGAGCTGACGACCTGGGACACGCGGCCGAGTCGCTCCGACTACAGCGCCCTGACCCGCATGGGGGCGGTGGCCAGCGGCACCTGGAGCGAGCTGGACATCACGGACCTGCACATCTCCACGGGTGCCTTCACGGACGTCCACCTCGTGGCCAACAGCGACGACGGCGTGTCGATTGCGTCGAGCGAACACCCCGACGCCACCCTGCGTCCCCAGCTCGTCCTCACCGTCCAGTCCGCCGAGGACCACCCGGCGAACCCCGCGCTGCCCATCACCGTGTCGGGAGCCCCCGTCACCTTCGGCCCGAGCGCGGACACCACCGTCTCCGCCGCCGCGCCCACCTCCTCGGAAGGAGGCTCGGCCCGGGACCTGTGGGTGGGCCCGTCGCCCGAGCGGGAGGCGCACCTGCGCTTCGAGGTCCAAGGGCTGACGGAGTCGGTCCAGCGCGCGGTGCTGCGCCTGTATGTCGGAGCCCAGGGGACGACGGAGGGCCCCGCGCTGTTCTCGACCCAAGGGACCTGGAGCGAGGCGAGCGCCACCTGGAACACACGTCCGGCGAAGGTGGGCAACGAGGTGGACCGGATGCCCTTCCTCGCGCCCTGGGGGTACGTGGACTACGAGGTCACGGACCGGGTCCGAGGCAACGGGGCGGTCACCTTCGGCCTCTACGGAGCGTCGGGCAACGGGCTGTCCTTCGACTCGCGGGAGGTCTCGGTGGCACGTGCGCCTCGGCTCCTGGTGTGGACGGGCGCCGCGCGTGCGGCTCCGACCGAGGCCTGCCTGACTCGCCGGGAAGTCGTCGCGAAGGTGAGCCCTCCTCGCCATGACACCTATGTGAGCGCCGAGCGCCCGACGACGACGTTCCATCGCGAGGCGTCCTTGCGCGTGGACGCTGCGCCGGCGATGACCAGCTACCTGGACTTCGAGGTCGACCTCGGTGCGGCGCCCGTGCGTCGCGTCTTGCTCCAGCTCTTCGCCCTGGAGGCCACGGATGATGGCCCTCGGCTCTACAAAGCGCGCGCGTTCGAGCCAGCGGCGGCCACCTGGCAGAACCCGCCCGAACGCCTGGAGCTGCTGGGCGATGCAGGCGCGGTGAAGCGGAACCAGTGGGTGGAGTACGACGTGACGGGTGCGCTCACGGGCTCGGGCCGGCACGCCTTCGCCCTGGTCGCCGACTCCAACCTGGGGCTGAGCTTCGCGTCCGAGGATGCTCGCACGGACTGGATTCTGGACGCGGCCCCCCGGCTCGTCGTCGTCAGGGACAGCGACCCGTTCTGTTCGTACCGAGGCCCGTCGACCTCGGGAGGGAGCACCTGGGTGAAGCAGACGAACAACGCTTCAGCGGAGCATGTTCGGGATACGGCCCCCGCCCCGGGAGGAGGCTTCGCGGTCCTCGGCACGCAAGAGAAGACCCGGGACAGCGAGCCCTTCTCCGAGCAGACGGATGTCGTGACGTTGCACCGGACGGACGGCGCGGTCTTGTGGCGGGTGACCTTCCCCCAGGAGCGGGTGGAGTTCCGCCAGGTCGTGGTGACGGCGCTCGGGAACGTGCTCGTCGCGGGTGAGTACGCCGGGGCGCCAGACCTGGGGAAGGGGCCGCTGCCGCAGGGCACGGGCATGTTCGTGATGAAGCTGACCCCGTCGGGCGCGGTGGACTGGACGCGCGGCTACAACGCCTGGTTCCGCGGAGGCGGCGAGTTCATGGACAACCCCATGGTCGTGCATGACCTGACGACGGACGCGCACGGCAGCGCGGTGTTGACGGGCGGCTTCTGGGGCTACACGGACTTCGGAGGCGGAGAGGTCTACTCCGGCAAGCCCTTCCCCTATGACGACGAGTGGCCGAACTCCTTCGTCCTGAAGGTCCAGTGGGACGGCACCTACCAGTGGGCGCGCATGCTGAACACGCGAGCGCTGCGTGGCACGCAGGCGGTGAGCGTCGCGGTGGATGCCCAGGAGAACGTCACGGTCGGCGGTTGGGCGGGCTGGGGCACTGACTTCGGCGCGGGGGCACTCGGTGAGAGCGGGCTGTTCGTGGCGCGATGGAACGTGAGCGGCGACTTTCTGTGGCATTGGCTCCTGCCGACAGCCACCAACGTCCTCTTCGCCGACCTGTACGACGTGGCCGTCCTGCCCGACGGTGACGTGGTCTTCTCCGGTCACTTCGACGGCCGCTTCACCTTCGCGGGCACGGCCTACGCCAGCGCGGAGCCGGATGACGCCTACGACGGAATGCGAGAGCCCTTCCTCGGCAAGCTCTCACCGACAGGCGCGGAACGGATGCTGCGGCATTTCCCGGGAGGAACCCAGACACTCCTCCTCCGTGAGCTGTCTGTCGATGCCTCCGGAAATCTCTTCACGGTGCAGTCCGGCCAAGGGGGGGTGTTGGGGCTGGGCGCCATCGGGCTCCCAGAGGACACCGCCCCGGAGCGCCCCACGGTCGCGAGCTTCACGTCGGCGCTGGAGACCCGCTGGGTGCGCGTCTTCGACCCCTTCCAATCCCTGTCGTCCCGGCTGACGCTCGTGGACGGCGGCGTCGTCCTCACGGGGGACCTGACCACGGCCTTCGAGGTCGATGGCACCTGGTACACACCGACGTTGCGTCGGGCGGACCTGCTGCACCTCAAGCTGCGGCCATAGTCACCGCGGGGATGCAGGCACGGGAGACAGCGCCAGGGGAGGTCAGGGCCCCACTCGAGCGCCCTGCCCTGCCTCACGACGCGGAGGCAGCACGAGGGTCCAGACCCCGACGGTGGGTATGCGCTGCCATTGGCTTGACGTCGGAGGAGTGGGCCATGATGCACGGCATGAATTCACCCACCGTGCATCCCGCGCAGCGCATCGTCGACCTGGGCTTTGGCTTCATCCTCTCCGGTGCGCTGTCGTCCGTGGCGGAGCTGGGCGTCGCGGACAAGCTGGTCCAGGGGCCTCGGAGTGCCGCCTCGCTCGCGGAGGAGCTGGGCGTCCACGCCCAGGCCCTGTACCGGGTCCTCCGGCTGCTCGCGAGCGTGGAGGTGTTCTCCGAGGATGCCGCGGGCCTCTTCTCGCTGACTCCCGCCGCCGAGTACCTGCGCAGCGATGCCCCGGGCTCCCTGCGCGCCGCGGTGCGGATGCTGACACAGCGCATCTTCTGGGCCCCCACCGGGGAGATGGTCGACACGGTCCGCACCGGACAGACGCCGTTCGACCGCATCTTCGGCAAGCCCTTCTTCGACTACCTCCACCACGACCCCGCGCAGGGCGCCGTCTTCCACCAGGGCATGTCCAGCCTGTCCGACATGGAGAACGGCGCCATCGCCGCCAGCTACGACTTCACGGGGCTGAGCAGCGTGGTGGACGTGGGCGGTGGACACGGCGGCTTCCTCATCGAGGTGCTCAAGCTCGCGCCCCAGGTGCGCGGCGTCCTCTTCGACCATGGACAGGTGCTCGCGGGCGCTCGCATCGCCCAGGCGGGGTTCTCGCAGCGGTGTGCGCTGGAGGAGGGAGACTTCTTCCAGGCCGTCCCCAAGGGCGCGGAGGCCTACGTCCTCAAGCGCATCCTCCATGACTGGAACGACGAGACGTGCGTCCGCATCCTCCGGAACTGCCGTGAGGCCATGGCGGAAGGCGGGCGGGTCCTCGTCCTCGACACCGTCATTCCTCCTGGCAACGCGCCGCACGGAGGCAAGGTGCTGGACGTGATGATGCTGGCGTCACTGCCGGGGCGGGAGCGCACGGAGGAGGACTTCCGGAAGCTCTTCGCACAGGCGGGGCTGAAGCTCTCGCGCATCCTCCCCACTCCGAGCGCCCTCAGCATCACGGAGGCTGTCGCGGCCTGAGCCCCCTGCTGAAGAAAAATCCGAGGCCCTGAATCCTTTCGGGCGCGACGTGACTTCTCCTCGTACAAGGAGGACGTCATGAAGCGAAATGTCGGGAATCTGGAGCGGCTGTTCAGGGCCTTGGGGGGCGTGGGGTTGCTGGTGTGTGCGGTCATGGCACCGCTCCCGCTGGCGTTCCGTCTCGCGGCCTGCGGAGGGTTGGGGGTGTACATGCTCTTCACGGCCCTGGCGGGGAGCTGCCTGGGCTACGCACTGATGGGGCGCTCGACGTGCCCCCTCGAGCCTGGGCGTTGATGGGCGCCGCACACACGGAGCTGCTCGCCGCCGCGGCAAGGGGGGATGACGAAGCCCTTGCCGTGTTGGTGCGTGCGTATCACGACCGGGTGTACCGGTTCGGCCTGCGGGTGTGCAGGGATGGGTTCGACGCGGACGATGCCGTGCAGGAGGCCTTCACGAAGCTCGCGAGGCGCCCCGAGGTGCAGCGGGATGCCGGCGTCCTGTCGTGGCTGATGAGCGTGGTGCGCCATGCGTGCCTGCGGATGCTCCGCCCCTTCGTCCGCGAGCGGCGGGCCCTGGGGGCGGGGGCCGAGGAAGAGGCGGTCCTCGCGCCGGAGGGGGTCGACCCGCAGCAGGCGCTCGAGCGCTGGGAGCTCATCCAGTCCGTCCATGCGGCCATCGCGGGCCTCGCGCCCGCCTACCGCGAGGTGCTCATCATGCGAGACCTGGAGGGACTGTCTGGCGATGAGGTCTGCAAGGCCCTGGGGTTGGAGCTGGCCACCATGAAGACCCGGCTGCATCGGGCGCGGGGGCAGCTGCGCGAGGAGCTCCTCAGGCGCGGTGCGTGGCAGCGGCCCGAGGGGTGACCTCACACGAACAGACACGGGCGACAAAGAGCGTCATGCTCCCATCCCTCGAGCGTCCATGGAGCCGAGGAGACCCGCGATGAAGCCTTCAGGAGTCGATCCCCTTGTCGCCGCCGCCCGTGGAGCACCCGCCGAGTCCGTGCTCGTCGTCACGGGCGCTGGAATCAGCCTGGCCAGCGGCATTCCGACCTTTCGCGGGACAGACCCTGGCGCGGTGTGGGCGAACGAGGTGATGGAGAAGGGAACGCGGGCCTTCTTCAAGCGAGCGCCTGACGAGTCGTGGCAGATCTACCTGAGACGCTTCGAGCTGGCGCGAGGCGCACAGCCGAACCCCGCCCACCTGGCGCTGGTCGAGTGGGAGGCGTGGCAGGCGCAACAGGGACGGGGCTTCGCCATCGTCACGCAGAACGTCGACTCCCTGCATGAGCGGGCCGGGAGTCGGGCGTTGGTGAAGGTGCACGGGAGCCTCGACAAGGCGCGGTGCACCGCGCGGGGGTGCAAGCTGGGACCTCCGAGAGGCACGGTGCCGCTCGAGTCGGTGGACTTCGGGGCCTTCCATGCGGACCCGAGCCCGGAGACGGTGCCGCACTGCCCGGCCTGCGGCAGCCGGCTTCGGCCTCACATCCTCTGGTTCGACGAGAACTACACGGAGCACGAGGGCTACGAAATCGAGCGCGTGTTCGCACTGGCGCGGCAGGCCCGGCTGGTCGTCTTCATCGGGACCTCGTTCTCGGTGGGGGCGACGGAGCACATCCGCGCCATCGCGGGGAAGCGTGGCGCGCGGATGTTCAGCATCGACCCGGTGAACGCCTCTCCGGCCAAGGACATCGAGACCGTGACCGCACGCGCGGAGGAGCTGTTGCCGGAGTTGATGCATGTCCTTTCCTCGAAAGGCTGAGCAACGCAGAACACGGCGAACCAGACCGTCATCCTGACGGCCGGGCAGCCCCCCACGATGGGAACCTGCGGGGTGTCGGGAGCGACCAGCTCCGTGCCGGGTGCTACGCCAACAACACCCGCGGAGGCACCGTGGCCGGGACCCTCCGATAGTGCGGCGGTGCCCCCTCCCCCGGGAGGGGTATGGCTGACTCGATGTCCGGCAGGGAGACTCGCGCTACCCTGCCGTGACTCGAGGCCATGCTCTCCCAACCCTTCCTGACCCAGCTCGACTCTCGCGCCGCCATCAAGGGGTCGCGAGACCCTCTCGGCGTCCAGTCCCTGTGGTCCCGGCTCGGGCGCCACGTCGTCGCGAATCTGACGACGGTGAGCACCTCGGTGAGGGACTTCACCGTCCTCCTGCTCGGGCACTACTTCGTCGAACGTGTCGCCAACGCAGGCGGCTCCGAGGGGGACCTCGCGACCTTCCTGAAGTGGGAACAGTTGGCCGCGTACGCCCGCACCCTCGTCAACGAGGACCGGAGCTACCGCGGCACCGAGCGCGTGGCCCGACGACTCGCGGAGGGAGAACGCATCCACCTGGGCACCGACTCGGGGGCGCAGATTCTCGGCAACCAGCGAATCTACGGGCTCTGGGGCCTCTACACGGTGCCCGCCCGCGCCTCCCATCTCCTCGCGGGGGAGCCCACACGACTCACCCCGGACGCCCGAGACGCCGTGGAGCGACACCTGCTCCCCCTGCTCGAGCAACAAGGTGCCCGCACGGTGTCCGGCATCATCGACTGCCTGCGCGCCACCAGCCATCCGCTCGACCTCCGCGAGAACTCTCGAGATACGCAGTTCCTCGAGGGCATCGGCCGCATCCTGAAGAAGGTCCGCGCAGGCGAGCGCCAGCTCTACCGGGAGCACCTCCTCCACGGAGGCCCCGCGGACCTCGATGCCTCACGTGGAACCCGTGGCCAGCAGCGACTGTTCGCCGAGCTGCTCTCAGAGACCTTGGAGGACGAGGACTGGGTCCTCACGCCCCAGAGCCTCCAGGCCCTCTCGCATCGCGCGATGAAGCGCGGAGAGGTGGGCGAGCAGCTCGCGTCCCGCCTCGACCGCATTCGCACCACGGAGCTCTTGCTTGCCCCTTCCGTGGCGCTCTTCGAGCACCTGCTCGGCTGCCATGAACAGACCCTCTCGGAGATTGCCCAGGGCGTGCGCAAGCACTGGGGCACCGCCCCACGGGGCACCATCGACCTCGCGGCGACGCGAGAACTGGAGCCCGAGCTGCGAACCCCTGGCGACGATGACTCCGGCCGGCGCTGGCTCCTCCTCGCCGAGTCCCTCCACGCGGGCCAATACGAAGAAGCCCTCCACCGACTCATGGCGCAGAACGAAGCCGTGATGAAGGCTCGAGGAGCGGCGGCCTGGACCACGCTCAAGAATGGCAAGCTCCATGTGCGGCTCCGGGATGAGCACCTGGGCCGGCTCCCCGGCGCCAAGGCCCTGCCGACCTACTGGCGCCATGCCTACTTCATCGAGGCGCTGAGGAACGTCGCGGCCGACCTCCGAGGCACTCCATGAGCAACCTTCCACGCTCGGTCCTCTCCGAACACTTCCTGGAGCGGATGAAGGGACGCCGGCTCGTCTCGGCCGTCTTCACGACCTTCCGGTTCGAGCCCGGCTTCTTCGAGGCCGAAGTCCTGCCCGTCTTCTTCGACATCGCCCTCAGCCACGCACCCGCCATCAAGCTCGTCCAGTTGGAAGAGGCCCTCGTTTCGTTGCCCGGCAGCATCGCCGTCTACTACGACGCGCATGGCCTCGTGGCCGAGGGGGGCACGGCGAAGCTCGACACCCGCCGCATCCCCATTCGACATCCCACGGGCATCTTCCACCCCAAGAATGTCCTCGCGCTCGTCGAGGACGTGGAACCGGGTCCGGATGGCAAGCACGGCAGGACGCTGCTCTGCGCCTGCGCCTCCGCCAACCTCACGCGCGCGGGTTGGTGGGAGAACGTGGAGGCAGCCCACGTCGAGGAGATTGCCGAGGGCGCTCACTCCCCCTTGCGCACCTCGCTCCTGCGATACCTCGATGCCCTGGTCGCCGCCGCCGAGGGCCGCAGGGTGAACGACGAGCTCCGAGCCACCCACCGAGCCATCCGCGACCTCCGTGAGTTCCTGCGTGGTACGACCCAACGGCAAGAGACGTTTGCCGATGTCCGGATTCTCCCCAGCTTCCACGCGGGGGAAGCCTCCCTCCCCGACTTCCTCGAGGACGCCACGGGGAAGCTCCTCCGAGGGCTCTGCCTCGAAGTCATCTCGCCCTACTTCGACGAGGGTGGTGAGTCGGCACCGCTCAAGGAGCTCCTCACACGCTTCGCACCTCGGGAGACCCGCGTGTTCCTCCCCCGGAATGACCGGGGAGAGGCGCTCTGCTCCGAGCCGCTGTTCACCTGGCTGAGCGAGCTGCCGGAGGTGAGCTGGGGGACGCTGCCCTCGGACCTGCTGCGGCTGGGCAAGTCCGAGGAGGCGAGACAGCGCACCGTCCACGCGAAGGTCTATCGGTTCTTCGAACCCAAGCGCCGCGGCCGGGAGTTCATCTTCGTCGGCTCGCCCAACCTGACGACCGCGGCTTTTCGCCTCACGGGACGTGGTGGCAACTGGGAGACAGGCTTCCTCGTCGAGGTCACCTCGGAATCCCGTCCGGACTGGTGGCTGGAGACCGAGACCCGACGGCCTCCCGTCTTCTCGCCTCGGGAGGAGACGGAAGGCGCCGCGACGGATGGCGGCACGCAGCTCATGCTGCGCTATCACTGGGACACCCAGGCAGCCTTCGCGTTCTGGGCCGACGCCACGCCCTCTCCCTCGTTGTCCGTGAGGCATGGCGGAGTCTCCCTGCTCGAGCTCTCCAGCCTCGCGCCTCGGACCTGGGTTCCTCTCGCGGTCGAGCAAGCGCAGCGGCTGGAGACGACCCTTCACTCCACGTCGCTCCTCGAGGTGGTGGGCGAAGGTCCCCAACCTGGGTTCCTCCTGGTTCAGGAAGAGGGGATGTTCAAGCGCCCCACGCTGCTGCTCGACCTCAGCGCCGCGGACATCCTCCGCTACTGGGCGTTGCTCACCGTCGAGCAGCGCGCGGCCTTCATCGAGGCTCGCGCCAACATCACGGGCGATGATGACCCGCTCATCACCCGGCTGGCACCGCTGCCCGTCGAGGCCACGCTGTTCGACCGCTTCGCAGGCATCTTCCACGCCTTCGAGTGCCTGGACAAACACGTCCGGGATGCGCTCGCGCAGAAACGGTCGCGCGAGGCCGACTACCGCCTGTTCGGCAAGAAGTACGACTCACTGGGCAGCCTGCTCGAACGCGTCCTGAAGGACTCGCGCGCGGGAAAGGGGGAGCGTGTCGACCACTACGTCGTCACCCTGTGCGCGAAGCAACTGCTTCGCGAGCTGGGCCGGACCGCTCCCGAGTATTGGGCGGAGCATCGCGACGACGTCCGCGCGCTCGAGGCCCAGTTGGTGGAGGCGGCCCCCCTGCGGGAGGCCCTGGCCAGCGGGAACACGGAGATGCCAGCCTTCCTCGACTGGTTCGAGCGGTGGTTCATCCAGCGGGCGGAAGCTCTTCCCGAGGAGGAGCAGTCATGATCGACCTGGATACGGCCCGCGCGCTGCTCGACTTCGGAAAGCGGATGGGCGCCGGACACCGCGCGGAGGAACAACTGCGCGGTGCCGTGGCCATCCACAACATCCTGAGCAAGCACCGCCTCGCCTATCTCGCCGACGAGGTGGGCATGGGCAAGACGTATGTGGCGCTGGGCGCCCTTGCCCTCTTCCGCCACTTCAATCCGGGCTTCAGGGTCCTGGTCATCACCCCGCGCGAGAACATCCAACGCAAGTGGCAGAAGGAGCTCACGAACTTCGCCGCGCACAACGTGCGCTTCGATGACCTCCGGATGCGCGCGCTCGATGGTCGACCCGCGCGGCCCCTCGTCGACTGCGGCAACCTGCTCGAGCTGGTCCACGAGACGAGCATCGACCCGAACCGGGACTTCTTTGTCCGGATGTCGAGCTTCAGCCTTCCCGTGGGCAAGGCGAGCGAGGGCTGGACGGCGCTGCGCGACGGGCTGAGGCGACACCTGCCCTGGCTTCGGGACGAGGCTTTCGACCTGCGCAACAAAGAGGTCTTCAAGCGGAACTTCGCCCGGGCGCTGTGCTGCGCGCTGCCGAAGTTCGACCTCGTCATCGTCGACGAGGCCCACAACCTCAAGCATGGGTTCAACCTCTCGGGCTCCTCGCGCAACCAGGTGCTGGCGGAGGCGTTCGGCCGCCACGCGCCGGAGGACGCCCCGGACCTCCGCCTCTTCCCGGGCCATGGACCTCGGGCCGAGCGAGTGCTGTTCCTCTCGGCCACGCCCCTCGAGGAGACCTACCGGCACGTCTGGAACCAGCTCGACCTGTTCGGGCTCGCGGGAGGCTTTCGCGAGCTGCGCGACGACCCGGTGCCCGAGGAGCGCAAGAAAGAGGTCGCGGGCCAGTTCCTCGTCCGGCGCGTGACGTCCATGCGCATCGCGGGACGAGAGCACACCAAGAACATGTACCGGCGGGAGTGGCGCGCCGGAGGTGTCCATCAACACGACGAGCCCATCACCGTGTCGGACGACCGGCAGCGGCTGCTCGTCGCGCTGGTGCAGAAGAAGGTGAGTGAGCTGCTGAGCGGCAAGCAGTTCAACCACTCGTTCCAGATTGGAATGCTCGCCTCGTTCGAGAGCTTCCTCGAGACAGCCAGGCTGCGACGACAGGACGACGAGGAGAGCACCTTCGACGACTCGGAGCAGTCCGACCTGGCCCTCGAACGAGAGGGAATCGACGTCCACGACCTGAACCGACTGGCGAAGAGCTATCGGCTCAAGTTCGGGCGCGAGATGCCCCACCCCAAGATGGATGCCGTCGTCGACAGCCTCGCGTCCGCGTGGGTGACGGGCAAGAAGGCGCTGGTGTTCGTCCGGCGGGTCGCCTCCGTCAAGGAGCTGAAGCGCAAGCTCGACGAGCGCTATGACGACTGGCTGATTCCCCACCTGCGCGCACGACTTCCAGAAGTGCTGCACGCGCCCTTCGATGAGGTCGTCGCGCAGTACCGGCTCGAGAAGGGCGCCGCGGAGCGGTCCCACCACGAGGGGAGCTCCACACCCCAGGACGTGGTCGGCACGGACGTGGAGGTGGACGACCGAGGCGGCACCGACACCTTCTTCGCCTGGTACTTCCGAGGCGAGGGCCCCAAGGGCGTGCTGAGCGGGGCCAACATCCAGGCCCGCTTCATCAAGGGAAGCGGCGCCTATTCGACGTTCTTCGCGGACAACACCGTGATGGCGCTGCTGGGCGCGGAGCCCGGGCAGGTGCTCACCACGCTGGCGTCCACCTGCCAGCTCACACGAGAGGAGACGACGGAGCGACTGCGGCAAAGAGCCGCGAAATACCTGAGCCGCAAGGCCAAGGTCGTCACCCGCGCCAGTCGCATGGAGGCGGCGCAGGCCGCGGCGCTCGAGCTGCTCCAGGAAGGTGCAACAGGGACCCTGGCCGTCCATGCGCGGGTCATCTGGGATGAGCGGTTCCGGACGTCCATGTCTCGCGAGCCCGCCACCGAGGCGCCCCAGGAGCTCGCCTCCGCCCTCGAGCGCACCACGTTCTTCAACGAGCTGCGCCGCCCCGAGCGCGCGGAGCTTCGCGCACGCATCTGGCCCCGACCCACGAGTCGGGGCGACACCGTCGAGGACTTCCGGAGCGAGTACCGCGAGCAGGTGCTTCGCGCGGAGCTGCTCGCCGTGGCCGCGCGGCTCGGGCATGCCTTCATCGACCTGTATGTCGCGGCGATGGCGGGCCGCACCACCCTGGCCATCCACCGACGCGGCGAGCAGACCGCCGAGCACGGCGACGACGCCGACGAGCGGGAGCTGGAGACCGGTGGCGGGCGACTGCTGCGCGAGTACCTCGACCTCCTCGAGTCCCAGCTCCGCGCCACGGCGCCACGTCCCTGGGGGGCGCTCGACGAGCTGGCGGACATCGCGGGGAACCTCGAGCTGATTCTCGATGTGAACGTCCCGGATGCGCGCACCACGCCGCTCGGCGAGTCCGCGCGCTACGTGGCGAGCCTGCTGCGCCAACAGCAGCCCACGGGAGGCATGGCGGGACAGGTCAACCAGACCCTGGTCCGTCAATTCCGGATGCCGGGCTACCCCTTCGTCCTCGTCACCACGGACCTGCTCCAAGAAGGCGAGGACCTGCACACGTTCTGCTCCTCGGTCCACCACTACGGAATCTCGTGGACTCCCTCGGCGATGGAGCAGCGCGTGGGACGCATCGACCGGGTCCGCTCGCAGTCGGACCGGCGACTCTCCGCGCTCGGAGGCGAGCCGCGTGGCGAGGACTGTCTCCAGGTCTACCTCCCCCACCTCCAGGACACGGTGGAGGTCCTCCAGGTGCAGCGGGTGCTGGAGCGCATGAACACCTTCCTGCGGCTGATGCACGAGGGGTTGACGGTGTCCGCGCCAGACCAGCGACGCATCGACGTGGGGCGAGAGATGGTCGCGGCCCGGAAGCAGGTCGACCGGCTCAGCGGCCCGCTCAAGAGCGCGTTCCCCATTCCTCCGTGGGCCACGCAGGGAGAGAAGACAGCCCTGGCGGTCGAGGGCACGTTCGGAGCCCGCGTCCGGGAGCGCTTCGAGCGGCTCCCTCGGCTCTCGATGGAGGGCACGCACATCGACTGGGCACCCCACCCACCCAAGGGCTCGCTCCTGGGGACCACCACCCTCTCGACGGGCCGGGTCCAGCCCTTCACGCTGACGCTCAAGTCCGAGCAGGGGCACCCCGTGGTCCGCTGCATCAGTCCCATCGGCCGGACCGAGCCGGATGAGGACCCCGAGCCCATTGCCGCACGCGGTGCCCGAATCTCCTCCCGCCTCGGTGCGATCCTGACCCAGGAGGCGCGACTCTACGACCTGACCGTCGAGGACGATGTGGTGCTCGGGGCTCCCGAACATGACGCCGCACGCGTGAGGCTGCTGGTGCGCCGGGTCACGGAGCAGGCGGACCGGATGGAGCAGGAGCATTTCGACGATGGCCGCGACGCGAGGCTCGATGCCTTCGAAGCCGAACTCCGGGAGGAGGGCAACCGTGAGCTCTGATTGGCGGGTGTTCTGTCGCGGCGCGCGTGTGGCCATCGACGGCGACGAGCTCATCGTCGACTTCGAGAACCAACGCAGCCACCGCGTCCGCGTCCGCGAGACCGACGAGGTCATCGAGTTCCACGCCGTCGTCGCTCGCGCCGCCGCCGTGCGAGACATCCCAGACCTCCCGCTGAGGCTCTGGCGATACAACCGAGCCTCCCAGCTCGTCAGCTTCCGGCTCGACACACGAGGGCGGGTGTATGCCGAAGGCTGGGTCCCCAAGGCCGGTCTCACCGCCGAGGAGTTCCAGCTCACCCTCCGCCATGTCGCCGCCGAGAGCGACCGACTCGAGTATCTGCTGACAGGGCGGGACGCGGAGTAGATGCGTCAGGGGTCGACCGTGCCGCGTGCCGTGAACCGACTCCTCCTGATTGCGGGCAGCCCTTCCCGGAGAAGGCAGGCGTCGTGACGTTCCGGAGACGCCCCTCCCGCACACGCTATCGGCCAGGCACGTCTCAGCTCGCGCCGACCGTCACACGAGGCGCGTAGTGACGCACGACCCGCCTGGCGAGCGACTCGGGATACTTCCAGAACGCCTGGTCCAACGCGTACAGCCGCTCTCGCTCGGCGTCGGTCAACATGCCGGGCAGGTCGGACAGCGAGACCCTCTCCTCGGTCTCACCGTAGTGGGCGACGACATGCAGCATGTCCTCCAGACATTGCCGCGTGCCCTGAGCCCCCATCCCGCCCAACGCCTCGATGGCCAGGTGGCAGGTCTCTTCACCCCAGTTGCAGAAGAACTGCATGAAGCCGCCGTTGTTGATGTCGGCTTCCATTCGCCAGAGCGCCACCAGCTCGCGCTCGGCCTGCGGCAGGGCGGATGAATCCCTGTGGACCTGTTGAAGCCGCGCGAGCGCATGCTCATAGAGCGCGTCCTGCTCGAGGTGCCAGACACTGAGCATTCCATCAGCGGAGGGAGGCCAGAGCTCCGGCCAGTTCACGCCTCGGCCGTCTTCGGTGAGGGCCCAAGCCCGCCGCTGCTCGGGCGTGGCCTTGGCGACACGGAGCAAGCCGCTGAGAGGCACGGTCAGCACACGGCCATCCGTGAGCTGCAACCGGATGCGGTCCTCGTCGAAGCCCACGTCGATGATGCGATGGTCGTCTGGCGTCATGTGGTCATCGCCCAGGGTCGTTCCAGGTGAGGGCCCCCATCATGAGCGAGCCGGATTTCAGTGAGGCAGAAATCACCCAGCCCCTCCTCCGTTCCATCGGCTCCGACGGACTCCCTGATTGGTGAGACGGGCGCGTCGAGTCACCTGGGAATCCAGGCGAGCCACCCGCCAGGCTCGCTGTCTGGAATGACAACGTGTGACGTCGTTTCGCGGCCGTCTCATGCACGGGCGTCATCAGCACTGTCGCCAGATTAATCGCATGAAATCGTAATCCCCCCCTTGGAAACCACTGCCTGATCACAGCAGCATGGCGGCAGCAAGAGGGGGAAAACATTTGAGTACGATCAAGCGCGACTCGCAGCCGCTGCCGCTTCCACCGCCACCCAAGCCACAGGCGGCGTCGAAACCACCGGCACCACCACCACCACCCGCACCACCTCCACCGCCCGCTCCCAAGCCTCAGCGCGGTGGCTTCTTCGGCGGCGATATCCTGTCTCGCGCCCCGCAGACGACGACTCCCAGCCAATCTCGTGGCCAGCTCCTCGCCATGGATGGCGTCGTGACGCCCTCCACCCCGGCGCCCGCCACCACCCTGCTGACGGAGAACACCCGCGACGGCCAGCGCAACTGTCTGGACGCGGTGGGCGACTGGCTCGCCCTCGCCACGCCACAGCTTCGCGCGCGAAGCGAGGTCCTCCTCCTGCGAGACACCCGCTCCGGAGCCCAGGGCAGTGCCGGCCACGCCGTCATCCGGCAGGGTGAGTCCATCTTCGACCCGTCCACCGGCCGCACCTACGCGAACTTCAAGGAGTTCAACGCCGCCGGCAACTACCAGCTCGTCCACACCACGAGCGGCGCGGCCATGAACCGCGTGCTGAGCGCGCCCCCGGGCTCACCCGAACGCCAGCAGGCCCTCGACGCCGCGCGCATCCCCGCCTCGGTCCAGAACATGCTCCTGGCCGACACCAACGAGGGCCGCCCGCTCACCGCGGACCAGCAGGCCGCCCTCGACGCCGCGGTCAAGGCCCTGCCGCCCTACCCCACCTCCCAGCAGATTGGCGCCCTCATCCACGACCAGGACGCGTTCTGGCTCGACTCCGGCGAGGAGAATCCCCAGGCGTTCGCCGCGCTCACCACCGCGATGGCCTCGCGCTATGCGCCGCTCCGCGGCCCCCAGGCCGACCTCCAGGGCTTCAACGCCGCCATGGAGCAGCTCTCCGTGGCCGCCGGCGGCTTCACCCCGCAGATGTCCGCCGCCCTCGCCACCGCCGCGATGGACCCGGCCCTCGCCGCGCGCGGCATCCACACCGGCGAGGTCGCCGCGTGGGCGCTGAGCTCCGCCACCACGCCCGACGCCGCCCAGGCCGTGCTCGACGCCGTCGGCCCCGACGGCATGGCGTCGTTCGTCACCTCCCTGGGCCTCAACCCGGCCAACTCGAGCGACCCGACGTTCCTGAACAGCGGCAGCCGCATGCTCGCGCTCCGCGACTTCATGAACGTGGCCGCCACGCTGGCCACCCAAACGAGCGCCCCCGATGGCGCACAGGCGAAGTTCTTCCTCACCGTCGCCCAGCAGGCCGGGCCCATGCCCATGGAGCAGGCGTCGTTCCGCGAGGCCCTCGGCAAGGGGCTCGGCGCGGTGTACGCGATGGGCAACCCGACCCTGGCCGCCACCGAGTCCGCGCGCATGAGCGAGCTGCTCCGCAACGGCCACGTCGGCGACCTGCTCCAGGGCGCCACGGCCGAGCAGCGCCAGGGGTTGTACGTCGCGTTCCTCGACAACCCCCAGCTCACCTCGCAGCTGGTGGACCACCACAACGGCAACCTCGCCACCGCCGTGGCCTTCCTCCAGCTCGAGTCCCTCACCACGGGACTCACGGGCGCGTTCGGCCCGAATGGCCAGGTCCCCCTGGACGCGGATGGCCAGCCGCTCATCCCGCCCGAAGCGCAGATTCCCACGCCGCCTCCGGACGTGCTGGCGCGCCACCCCGCCATCGCCGCGCTCGGCACGCCGCTGCACGCGGCCACCGTGGCCCAGGCCATCCAGGCCGGGAAGCTCTCGTCCGCGCAGGCCGCCGACTACCTCGACGACCTGGCCACCTATTCGAGCGGGCTCGCCAACCCGGACCTGGCGCGACATGGCGCGGATGGCCTCACCTCCGCCGCCATCAACGTCCTCAATGGCGGCAACCCCATCGAGAACTCCCGCCTCGACGAGTACGCCGCGCTCAACGCGAACAGCCTCTCCGCGCTCGCCGACCAGGTCCGCGCGTCCAACGACCCGGCCTACATCGCCCAGGCCGTGACGGCCGGAAGCACGCAGGACGCCACCTTCCGCGCCAGCCTCCCTCGCTACGGCGACGCCATCGCCGCCATGGGTGAGAACGTCCAGGGCCGGCGCCGCGCCATCATCGCGGGCGTGGGGCTGGTGGCCTCCATGGCGGCCCCCATCCTCGCCGCGGCCGCCATCCCGGCCGGCGCCACGCTCACGGTGGGCGGCGTCACGCTGGGCACCGCCTCCCTCCAGGCGGGCACGGCGGGCCTCACCACCAGCGTGGTGAGCACGGCGCTCAACGCGGGCAACAACTACGACGCCACGGGCCAGCTCCACCTGGGCAACGCGGTGGCCGGTGGCGTGGTGGACGGACTGACCACGTACTTCGGCATGCGCCTGTCCATCGTCGCGGCGGGGCGCGGCCAGGGGGCCATGGGCGCGCTGGTGCGCGGCGCGGCCATCGACGGCATGGGCGGCGTCGGCGCGTATGCGCTGGGGACGCCGGGCGCGCTGGAGGGCATCCTCAACGGGGACCCGAAGTACACGCAGGCCGCGGCGGTCCAGGGCGGCGTGAGCTTCGGCTCGTCGTTCGTGCTCAGCAGCCTGCTGGAGCTGCCGGGCGTCGACACGCAGGCGCGCCCGGGCAACATCGTGGCGGATGGCATCGGCGTGCTCACCCCCATGCCCCGCTTCGGAGCGTCCGCCGCGGGCTCCCGCGTCCACGGCTACCGAGGCATCCGCGACATCGTCATCGAGGACCTGGAGACCATCATCAACACGGGCCTCCATCCGCGCACGGTGCGGGACGGGCGACTGGCGGAAGGCGCCATCGAGAACATGCCCTTCTTCCAGCGCTTCTGGACGGCGGTGCGGGAGTCCGCGGGGAAGAGCGTGGGAGAGCACGTGGTGATGCTCACCCGGCGCCCGGACCTCGCCGAGGCCTGGGCCCGCAACACGCCGGTGAACTCCCAGGGTCAAGTGTCCTGGCTCAACTTCAGCGGCTTCGTGGCGGGACTCCCCAAGCCCATGCGCGCCAGGTACTTCACGCCTGAGCAGTTCGAGCTGCTCCGCGCGCAACAGCTCGCCGCGGGCGGGCCGACCCTCCTCGTCAAGGACTCCAACGGCACCACCGTGCAGATGACGCTGGACCAGGTGCGCCAGCTCATGGGCGACACGAAGTTCGACATCACCGCCGAGGTGGCCGCCCCCGTCGAGAGCCAGATTGGCCTCGCGTCGTTCTACGGGAGCACCAAGCACCAGGAGGAGCCCATCGTCGGCTCCATCGGTCCCGAGGGCATCATCACCCTCACCGTGCTCTACAAGGGCACGCTGCCGTAGTCCCGCCTCCGGGGCCGCTTCGCGACATCGAAGCGGCCTCGGCGGCTCCGCTCACTCCTGGGTCAAGGTGCGGAACACCGCGGGCAGCTCCTGCGCGCCCAGCCCCGCGCCGAGCGCCCGGCGATAGTTCTCGAGCAGCTCCTGGGGGAAGCGCGCGCTGATGCGGGCATCGCGGCTGAGCCGGACGATGTGCTCGAGGGCGGCGACGTGGGTGTTCAGGCTGCACTGGTCCCCCGAGAAGTCGTCGCGCGCGACCATGTCCCGCGCGGCGTCGGCGGTGACGGAGACGAGCCCGAGGAAGGAAGCCTTCTGGGCGAAGAACAACTGGGGGTCCAGCCCCTCCGCCTTGCACATCGCCGCGGCGTGGAGCATGGACAGGCAGCCGCCGTAGTAGGCCTCCAGGATCGCGCAGTCGAGCGTCGCCGCGGAGCCGATCTTCTCGTCGACGTACACGGAGTTGCGGGCAATCGCCTGGAGCGTCTGGTGGTGCCGGTCGAAGACGGCGCGCGAGCCGGCATAGAAGACGGTGGCGTAGTCGGTGGCGACGAAGCTCGGGTAGGCGAGAATCGCGGCGTCCAGGTAGTCCACGCCGTGGGCGTTCGCCCACTCCAGGCCGCTTCGTGCATCCGCGGGTGAGCCGCTCGTGAGCTGGACGAGCGTGGTCCCCGAGAGCGCCGAGGCGACGTCCGCCGAGGAGAACAGCTCGGCGCTGGCGGCGTAGTTCGACAGAGAGACGACGACCAGGTCCCGGCCGGAGACGGCCTCGCGGAGGTTCTCGAAGGCGACGGTGCCACCTCCCACGGCCTTCGCCTTGGCGTGAGTCCTGTTCCACACGGCGACCTCATGGCCCGCCGCCGCGAAGGCTCGCGACAGCGCGGTCCCCATGAGCCCACTCCCCATCACAGCGATTCTCGTCGGACGGCTGGCTGGCATCTTCAATCCCCGGGTGTCTCGTTCATGCGACGCACCTGCGCGCGGCGCCGCCTGAGTAGAGCACGGCACCGAGGCGGGTCTGCCAGGACCTGAAATGCCGCGCGCGCTCCGCTTCAGTGCCCGGAGGCCTGGGCCATGAAGTCGCCGGTGGAGACGACCTGCGCGTAGGCCATGCCGAGCGCCGCGAGGAACGCGGCGTGGACCTGGGGCGCGGAGGCCGTCTGGCCATTGAACTCCATCGCTCGGGCCGCGCACGCGTCGTGGAGCAGCGTGACGGGGTAGCCCAGGTCCGCCGCCGCGCGCACCGTCGCGTCCACGCACATGAGCGTCATCATCCCCGTCACCACCAGCTGCTTCACCCCGAGCGCCCGCAAGCGCTCCTGCAGGTCCGTCTCCCGGAAGCTGTTGGGGAAGTGCTTGAGCACCACCGCCTCCCCCGGACGAGGCGCGACGCGGGGATGAATCTCCGCCCCCTGCGTCCCCGGTAGGAAGAACGTGGCCCCCGGCTGCATCGAGATGTGCTGCACGTGGATGACCGGCAGGTTCCGCTCGCGGAAGAAGTCCAGCGCCGCGCGGGCGTGGACCGCCGCGACCTCGGAACGGTCGAGCTCGAACCGACCTCCCGGGAAGTAGTCATTCTGGATGTCGATGAGCACCAGCGCCGCGTTCTCCAACGTCTTCGCCATGGGGTTCTCCAGAGGCAGTGAGGGGTGATGCACGCTGGAATAACCAACCGAGGTGCCCCCGCGGGAGTGTCCGGATTGACAAAGTCCGGGCGGAAAACGACAAGCGGCCATGGCCTCCGAGCCCTCTTCGACACGCATCGCGGTGCTGGCCCTGGATGGATGTGTCGCGTCCAGCGTCATGGGTCCCCTGGATGTGTTCGCCATGGCGAACCTCCTGAGCCAGGAGCAAGGCCACCCGGCGCCGTTCTCCGCGGAGCTCGTGTCGCCGCGCCCCGGCCCCGCTCGGAGCTTCCATGGCCTGATGCTCGCGGCGGCCCGTGTTCCAGACGCCTCGGAGCGCTTCGACGTCGTCCTGGTCCCCGCCGCCGTGGGCAACGTGGAGAGCCTCTTCGCCGAGCATGCCGCCGCGACCTGGCTGCGAGGACAACATGAGCGCGGCGCGAAGCTCGCCGCCGTCTGCGCGGGAGTCTTCCTGCTCGCGGAGACAGGGCTCCTGGAGGGACGGGAGGCCACCACGCACTGGGGACTCGCCCAGCGCTTCGCGGCGCGCTACCCCCGGGTGTCGCTCAAGCCCGAGCTGCTCCTGGTGGACCTCGGTGACGTGCTCACCGCGGGCGGTGTCACCGCGTATCTCGACCTCTCGCTGCACCTGGTCTCGAAGCAGGCGTCACCCGAGCTGGCGGCCCTCTGCGCGAAGATGCTCCTGGTGGAGCCCGGCCGCAGGTTCCAGGCCCCCTACGCCGTGCATGCCGCGCCTCGGGACCATGGAGACTCCGCCGTGCTGCGCGCCCAGGAATGGCTGGAGGCACACCTGCATGGCCCCGTGACGCTGACGGGCGCGGCCAGTGCCGCCAGCCTGGGGGAGCGGACCCTCTTGCGACGGTTCCGCAAGGCCACCGGAGACACGCCGCTCGACTACGTGCAGCGGCTGCGCATCGAGGCCGCTCGGCGTCTGCTGGAGACCACGCCTCGCACCGTGGAGGACATCTCCCTGGCCGTGGGCTACGCGGACACCACCGCGTTCCGCCGCCGCTTCAAGGCGCGCACCGGATTGACACCCGATGCCTACCGCCGGCGCTTCGCGCTGCGCTGAAGAGTCCTTCGCGAGGCCCGGCTGCGGACCTCCGCACGACGGGTGCGAGAGGCTCGATGGCGCGAGGTCAGCGCCCGTTCATTCCTGGAGCGTGATGACCTGCTCGGCCATGTTGCCATCGCTGTCCATCATGTTGGACCTGAGAGTGGCCTCGCCCGGAAAGCGCTCCCGGAGCGACTGCTTCGACAAGGTCACCGACAGCGGAGGCACCCCGAGGAACTCTTCGTGCCCGAGGACACCCGCCTCCACGTTCCAGGCGACGTGCCGCACCCCGGTCCTGGCTTCGAACGTGACGTCGGTGGCCGTCTCGCGCAGGACGAGTTGCGCGTTGCTCGCGGAGGCGACGCGGTCGGGATGGAGCCAGCGGTGGAACCCCAGGCGCACCGCGCTGCTGCGGTCCCAGCCGGTCTCATGGACGGGCAGCACGGGCGAGAGGCCCGCCGACGTGGCGCTCCTGGGCTCCAGCCCCATGAACGTGCGGTTGATGAAGTCGAAG
The DNA here is from genome assembly GCF_000331735.1 of Myxococcus stipitatus DSM 14675. Lineage (GTDB taxonomy): Bacteria > Myxococcota > Myxococcia > Myxococcales > Myxococcaceae > Myxococcus > Myxococcus stipitatus. The sequence continues at coordinate 7,438,938 of NC_020126.1, forward strand.
TCGCGCGACATCACCCCCTTGCCATGGACCGGGTGATGCAGGCTGAAGCAGTGTCCAAGCTCGTGCATCGTCGCGCCCAAGCCCGTGGCGTAGTTCGCCCAATGGGTGCCTCGCCCCGCGCTGTCATCGAGCAGCACGGACGTGTCGATGCGCCGCTCATCGAGAAACCGCGCGGCGACCTCATCGAGCGACTCGGCCCACGTGTGCAGCGTGCCGCTCCCGAAGAGCCCCAGCCGCCCGCCCCCGAGCGCGGTATGCGCGAGCACCTGCTTTTGAACGGGGTCGAAGTGCGTCATCGACATGATGACCACGTCAATGGTCTCGGGTCGGTTCGGCAACGACCCGAACTCGCCATAGAAGTAACGCCACAGGGCGAGCCCATCCATCTGGTGTGCCAGCGCCGTGGTCAACCTGCTGCGGAAGACCGTCACGACGGGAGCACCTGAGCCATCGCGCTCGAAATGGAACGTCCGTCGTCCCAAGCCCTGGGCGGCGAGCGCCTCCGCCGTGAAGGTCTGCATGAGCTCGGCGCCGGTGCCAATCCGACGCAGGGCGCTCGCGAGGTCGTTCGGCTCACCTTCCGGTGCGTCGAATCGACCCTCCGCGTCGGCGGCGACGACGTACACGAAGCGAACGGCCTGGGAAGTCGTCATGGGTGCGTAGCTGAGCGGGAAGCGGTGCAGCACGCCCCCTGCCTCGAGCAGGACGTCGTTCGTCCCTGGGGCCAGTCGCACGAGGGTCTTGAACCGGCCTCCCGTCGCCGGCCACGCACGCATCGGCTCGCGATGCAGTCCGGCGGACACCTCCGTGACCTCCGTCGGCACAGTGCCGGTCAACAACGCCAGCGGATACCGGAGCGGCTCACCTGCTTCCAGGTTCTCCACCTCGAGGAGCGGCTTGACGACCTCCACGAGGCCCGGTGCCGTGCTGACGTGAGTGCCCAGCCGGTCGACCCGGCGTGCGAGCAGGCGATAGGTGCCGAGCGGCACATCGTCCGTCCGCCAGTCGAAGACCGCCGGCGCGGTGGCCACCGCATGGCCGGATGCGAGAGGAATCTGGTCCGCCGTCGTCTCCAGGTCGCCATCCGCGTCGGCGAACAGGTCCACGGTGGCCGTCCCCGCGATGGTCGAGACCCACTCGATGGAGACGGGCACGCCCGGGGCAATCTTCAGGTGGGTGGCGGGGCGAACCACGGAAGTAACACCCGCGGCGTCGTCGGTGTTGCGGTCGGGTTCCCCGGAGCCACAGCCGACGCTGATGGCGGCGGCGAGCAGCGAAGCGCACAAGCGGATGAACATGCATGGAGGCTACCACCCAGGACCTGCCCCCCGGTGTCGGGCCCTGAGTTGGTTGCCTCTTGAAGCCCTTTGGAGCGGGGCCTCGAAGTCTCCTGATATGCGCCAGAGGACTCGCGCCGCGACCTGCCAGCGTCCACGCGTCGCGGCGCCGTCCCGAGGGCGGCTCAGAAGAACTGACTGCTCTTCACCGGAGAGTCCGTGAGCTGCCGGTGTCGGACACCCTCGCTCCGCGCCCAGCCTGGGGCCACGTCACCCGTGAGTCCCTGAACGGCGGTGACCAGCGCGAGAAGCGTGGGCAGGTCATCCAGTGTGCTCTCATCCATCTGCACCGCGAGCAACTCTCCCGCCAGCTCCTCGACCGGGCGCTCGTCGGGCTGGACCCGTTCCGTCTGGCGCGTCTTGGCGTTGAACTTCAGGCGCTCGCCCCACGGTGTCGTCTTGCTCTGGTAGAGGTAGGTGGTCAGGTCCGCCGCGAAGGCGCTCTCTTGCGTCCACCGGGTGAGGTGGCTCCAGAGCACCTGCCCGGGACGATGGGGATGCAGCGACTCGAGCAAGGGGCCTTCGAGGTCCGCCAGGTCGTAGGCCACCACGAGGCCCGGCGCCTCACTGCCGCCCTCGGGCCAGGGCTCCGCGGGAACGCCCAGGCGCTTCGCGACGGCGAGGCCGAGGATGGCGCTCTGTCGCTCAGGGAGGATGAACACCCGAGGGACTCCCACTCCGACGTGCTTCAGGACCGCCTCCACGCGACGGAGTCCCTCCAGGCAGAGCACACCCGAGTCCTGGACGAAGGCATAGCGCCCGGTCATCCCCTCGTCGAAGCCATGCGGCGACAGGTGGAGCAACACCGTCCCGGTCGTGACGAACTGCCAGCCACGGAGGTCCTCGAGGTCGAGGGACGTCGCGTGACGGGCTGCATCGGCGCGGCGGAGGAAGCGCCGCAAGCGCGTCATCATGACGTCGAGCCCCGAGGACTCCTCGGGGAGCGCCTCCGGAACAGTGCGCAGACGCTCGAGAAGGGCAAGCCGACGCCGGGGCTCGTCCAGGTCCCCCGTCATCAAGGCGTTGTAGCCGAGCAGATAGCAGGCCATGAAGCGCGTATCGACGAGCCCCGGAGGGGAACACAAGGTGAGCACCGCCTGGCCATGCGCTCCGATGTGCTCCAGGGCCGCCACGAACTCGTAGATGATCTGCTCTGAATCCGGGGCCAGCTCGAAGGCACGCTGGAGGACGGTCGCCGCGAGGCCGTGCAGGCCCTGCTCAATCAGCTCATACCCGAGGGAGAAGTACGCCCCCGCATCGTCCGGGAGCGAGGCGATGTCGCGCACCTGCTGCGCCAACGCATCGCCCGCGAACACCGCCGCGACCCCGGCAAACGCCCCCCACGCCTCGCTCCAGTGCGCCTTCGTCCGCAGCTCGGTCATTCCTGGATAGCTCAGGACGGAGCGAATCGTCCTGAACGCCGTGTTCGCATCTTCCGAAGCGAGGGCGGCGAGTGTCTGGTCACGGAGGTCGGTGAACGATGCAGGCACGATGGCTCCAGTTGAATCGAGAGATGGTGTGGCTGGCGGATGAAGCGAGGCGGGGAATCTCTTCGAGAGTGGAGTGCGCGGAGGCTTCTTCGGCTCGAGCGGAAGACGGGGACTTCGCACCGGGGACTCGACCACCTGCGGGAGTCGTTCACCCGAGGAACGAAACAACCCTCCCCCGTGCTCGTTCGTGAGCGTGGCCGCGGCCCCCACGAAGGAGAGCAACAGCTCGGGCTGCTCTTCGGGCGGGATGGGTTCCTTCGTCAGTTGGACGAGCTCTTCAACCAGAGCATCGCTCGGACGTCCATCCGGCGGCGCCCACTCCAACCGACCCGTCTCCGGGTTCGATACCGGGCGCTTCCCCCAGGGCGTGAAGAAGTCCTGGCACAACACCGAGGTGAAGTCCGCGACAACAGGCCCTGGCGTCGTCCAGCAAGTGAGGTGGCTCCAGAGTTTCTGTCCTGGACGATGCCGGCCCAGCGAGACCAGGACGGGCTTCTCCACGTCCCGGAGGTCGTATGCGACGACAAGGCCGGGCTCGAGAGAGCCTCCGTCGGGCCACGGTTCGCAGGGAACACCCAACACGCGGGCCGTGGCCTTCGCGAGGATGAAACTGTTCCGATCAGGAAGGGCGAAGACACGAGGAGGGAGGCAGTCGAGTCGTTCGAGAATGGCCTTCGCCAGGCGAATGCCCCGCGCACAGCCCCGTTGACTGTCGAACAGCCCCGCGTAGCGGCCGTTCATCCCAGCATCCAAGCCATGTGGCGATAGGGACAGCAACACACTCCCAGTCGTCACGAAGTGCCAGCCCCGCAAGTCGTCCAGCGCGAGCGAGGCCACCTCCTGGACCGCATCAGCACGGGCTACGAAACCCTGGAGCTGACCTAGCGAGGTGTCGAGTCCGTTGGCGTCCTGTCCCTTCAGTCCAATGGGAAGCGCCTCGGGAATCTGGCGAAGTGCCTGGAGGTGCGCGACTCGGCGTCGAGCCTCAGCCATGTCTCCAGCCATCACGGTGTTGAAGGCCAGAAGTCGGCAGGCGGCGAAGCGCGTGTCGACCCATTCTGGATGCGAACTCAGCAGTCGAACCGCATCGGCGTTCTGCTCCATCCGCTGGAGCGCGAAGGAGAACTCATAGAGAACAGACTCGGAATGCGGGTCCAGTTCGTAGGCCCGTTGGAAGGCGGTCGCGGCAAGCCCAGGCAATTTGAGCCTGAGGAATTCGGCGCCAGCCAACGAGTACGTGCGCGACGTATCGGGCAGGCGCGCGATATCACGGGCATGCTGGGCGCACTTCTCTCGAGACACTGCGAGGGATATCCGGGCAAACAGCTCCCAGGACTCAGCCCAGGTTTCAGGGTCTCGGAGCCCGGGGGCACCCGGATAGTCGAGGAAGACCCTGAGGATCCCCAGGGCCTTGCGTGGCGCTTCTTGAGAGAGAGCTTCGAGCGTCTGGTCGCGGAGTTCAGCGAAGGTCTGCGGCACTCTTGAACGATGAGGCGTCCTGCAGCGACGCCAACAGCGAGGTGATGTAGCTCCCGCGACCCAGGGGCCTCGGGCGGAATGCACCTCTTAGCATGGGGAGGCTCGGGTGTCCCGAGGGTTCTCATCGGCGCCTTCGCGCGGTTCGCGCCCCGAATCGCCTCCCCAGCATCAACAAACACTCCTCCAACCCGTCTCTCAGCTCCAAGCCATACACCAAACACCCCTCTCTCCTGACGTGTCAGCCGCGGCGCTGACGCGTCAATGAATTCCCTGACACGTCAATTCATGGCTTGCGGCTTTTTCGCACACGCCATCAATCCATCCGTGTATAGGACTGGGCAACCTCACACAGGAGCACCATGAACAGACATCTTCGGCGGGAGCGCTCTGCTCCCAGCTCTCTCCTTTCGCGTTCTTGGGTCTGCACCGCGTCCCTGGCCTTCCTGGCCTCGTGCGCGAGGACGGGGGGCTCGATGTCGAAGCCTCCCGACGCCGACAAGACACTCTTCCTCGGGAAGGTGCTCACCATGGACGACGACATGACCGTCGCCGAGGCCGTCCTGGTGGATGAGCGTGGCCACATCCTCGAGGTGGGAACCGAGCAGGCTGTCCGGGATGGACTCGGTGCGGGCGCCCAGGTCGTCCAACTCGCGGCCGGTCAGGTGCTGATGCCGGGCTTCATCGACCCGCACCTGCACCTGCTGCCCACCCTCCTCCAGAGCGTCCTCGAGTCGCACAACCTGGCGCCCTGTCTGCCCGGCCCCTATCGCATCCCCACCGCCACGGCCTGTGAGTCCCGCGCGGACGTGCTGAGCACCCTGGCCTCCATCCAGCTATCCCCCGAGGCCCCGAAGGACGAGTTCGTCCTGGGCATGAACCTGGACCCGTCACGCCAGGTGTTCGACCCCCTCAAGTGCGGCATCACCGCCAAGGAGGCCGCGAGCGCCAAGAGCTTCATGGACAATCCGAAGTTCTACATCGAGCGCTGCGTGAGCAAGGACCGCCCGGTGCTCATCCTGGACCAGTCCGGACACCTGGCGTACGTGAACCAGAAGGCCATCGACGTCGTCTGCGCGGGACAGGCCGCGTGTCCCCCCGCCTCCGTCGAACAAGGTGGCGGTGAGTGGGCCCCGAGCAACAAGGCCACCTCCTTCACCGGCCTGCTCAAGGAGACCTCGGGCTATGCCCCCTTCATGGCGGCGATGCAGAAGAGCCTGCCGCTGGCCCAGCTCCAGTCACATCCCCAGGAGGTCCTGGAGGCTTACCAGAAGGAGATCAAGCCCGGCATCCAGGCGATGCGTGACGCGGGGCTCACCACCATCGCCGATGGCGGCCTGGTGGGCCGGCCCCAGCTCAACGCCGTGAAGTTCCTGGCGGAGCAGGAGCACTTCCCGATGCGCGTCACGGGCGTCGTGACGTACGACTCCGCGAAGACCGATGACATCCAGCCGACGGGGCCCGCGTGTGACCCGCGCCAGGATGCCCGGTGCAGGCTGCCCAAGTGGCTGGGCGCCGGTGGCCTCAAGCTCTGGGTGGATGGCTCGACGCAGGGCTGCACCGCGAAGCTCTCGGCGCCCTATTCGTACTCGACGAAGGGCCATTGCGCGGACGCGGGAGACGGCCGGGCCGACTTCGACAACATGCAGGCCATCGTCACCGCGCTGAGCGAGCAGTGGATGACGAAGTCCTGGCGCGTCCAGCTCCACGCCAACGGCAACGACGCGAACCAGTGGGCCATCGACGCCTTCGCGCTGCTCCAGCAGAAGGCCCAGAACCAACACCCCGTGCTGTTCATCCACAACACGGTGGGCCTGGAGCAGCTCTCCAAGAACCTCGGGGACCTGCGCAAGGGGACCTACCGCGCGACCAACGGACAGACCGCTCCCGCCGTCCAGGCCCACGTGACGCACCTCATCGGTCATGTGGCGTACTGGGGCCACGCGTTCAGGGGCATGCTGGGTGAAGAGGCCGCGAACAACCTGGACCCCGTGGGCTTCGACCGCGACCAGGGCATCCCGTTCTCGTTCCACAGCGACTCGATGGTGACGCCGCCGCGCCCGCTCTGGTTCGTCGAGCAGGCCGTCACCCGCCGCACCTGGGCATATCCCTCACTTCAGGAGAGCGGCACCCTCGGCCTCGAGAAGCACGCGGCCACCGTCGAGGAGGCCCTGCGCGCCATCACCATCGAGCCCGCCCGGCAGCATGAGCTCGACGCGTGGGTGGGCAGCATCGAGCAGGGCAAGGTCGCCGACTTCGTCGTGCTCGGAGACAACCCCCTCGACTACGGCCCGACGAAGAAGGACCCCACCCTGATTCACAAGATTCCCGTGGTGGAGACCTATCTGAACGGCAAGCCCACCTCGAAGAACCCCTGAGGCCCCGGTCCTCGGCTGGAGCCCGGCGCCCTCGCCCGCTCCAGCCGAGGGCGCGTGCCGGTTCAGTGCGCCTGAGGCTGCTCCTCCGCCTCGGCCATCCGGCCCGGCCAGCCCACGTTGTAGGCTTCGAAGATCCTGACTTCAGGCCGCGCAATCCCAGGCACGGCCTTCATGCAGGGCTCCAGCTTGCTGCTCACGAACTGCTCCCACGCCTGCCTGGAAGGCCAGATGTCGACCACCAGGAAGCCCTCATCCGTGGCGGCGCTCACATGAGACAGCAAGGCGGTCGACGTCACGCCTCGCCGGACCAGCTCGCGCGCCACCGCGTCGTATTCCGACTGACTTCGCAGCTTCACCATCACCATCACAGCCATGGCACACCTGCCTCTCGAAGTTCTCCTCTGCTTCGAAGGTGGGCACGGCCCTCCCGGGTGGCAGCGCCCTCGGGTCCTCGTGCCGTGAGCGGAGACCTCGCCGCTCAGCACGCACAGCCGGGGCCCTTGCGACAGGTCTTGCTGCACGAGATGCACGAGTCGCCGCAAGGACAGCCCTTCGTGCAGACCTTGCAGCAGGTCCTCGCGGGGGCGGGCTCGTACTCGGGGGTCTCGTCCGAGGACTCGGGGACAGGTGGCGCGTCCTCGACCTCCCGGACCGCGTCTCCTTCCCGCTGGAGGCACACGCCTCCAGGTCCTTCGCGCAGGCAGACCTCCTGTCGGGTCGGTGGGTCCGCGAGCGGCCCGTCAGCCGCCTTCCCAGACACAGCCAGCAGGACCCCGACGGCGACAACGAAGACACGGCTCCAGTGCATGGACACCTCCGATGCGCAGGGTCCTCCACCCCTCGTGGGGCGGCCATACCCCCGGAAGGGGAGGCGCCCCCTGGGGGGCCCACCCCGGCTCATCGAAGTGCACTTCTGGATATTCCCCCATCAACCAGGGAAATCACTGGCTCCGTAAGGACGGCCGACCGGGCACGCGTCCGGCGCATTCCCTTATCGGAGAACACAATGCAGAGCCGTACCCGATTCCTGCTCCTGAGTTTGTCGTTGCTCGCCGCGATTCCCTTCCAAGCCTCCGCGCAGACGGAAGAGGGGCCTTTCTACAGCACCCAACACCTGACGTCGTACTGGCAGAACCGCAACACCAACAGCGCGACGGAAATCTCCCTCAACGCGTGGGTCGTCCTCACGAAGCCAGGCTTCGGTCCCGCCCTGCGGCTGATGTACTTCAAGTGCATGGACGGTCTCATCCGGCAGCACTGCAACCAGGTGCAGGGCCCCTTCGTCCATCGGTGGGAGGTCGAGGACTTCCTCAACTCGGGCCCTGGCGCCGGAAGCATCGTGGCGTATCTGGATGGGAACCGGTTCCTGAACGGCTTCGGCCCCTTGTTCGGCACGTACTACTACTACACGTGCGTGGGTGGACCGAGCCAGCACCTCGTCGGCCGGATGAAGTACATCATGCTCCAGTCCGCCGACACCATCTATGGCCCCATTGCCGGGCAGAGCTGCCTGCCGGCTCCATGAGGTGACCCTCCGCCGGAGCGGGAATCGGTTCCGCTCCGGTGGTCGTCTCGTCACGCCGACGACACCGGCTTCCGTGCCTCGATGAGGAAGCGCGTCGTGTGCGCGAGGAACGGGCCGTCGCGCAGGATGCGCTCGTGCAGGGCTCGCAGCTGGGGGCGGTACTGCTCCACCGTGAAGCCCGGAACCATCCAGATGACCTTGCGCAGGAAGTAGATGACCGCGCCGATGTCGCGGAACTCCGTGCGCAGCCGCTCCAATCGCAGGTCCACGACCTGGAGCCCCGCCGCCTCGGCCTCGGCGCGCGCGTCGTCGGGGTGGCGCCTGCGGTGGATCTCCTCGGGCAAGGGACCGAGGAAGTACTCCACGAGCTCGAAGACACTCGCGGGTCCGACCTGCTGCGAGAAGTACGTCCCTCCCGGCTGGAGCACCCGGGCAATCTCACGCCACCAGGTCGTCACCGGATGGCGGCTGACGACCAGGTCGAAGGCGTCGTCCGCGAACGGGAGCGGGGGCTCGTCCGCATCCGCCACCACCACGACACCTCGAGGATGAAGCAGGCGCGTGGCCTTCGCGACATTGGGCGGCCAGGACTCCGTCGCCACGATGAGGCGCGGCAGCGTCGACACTCCCGCGAGCACCTCACCTCCCCCTGTCTGGATGTCGAGCGCCGCGGAGGCCCGAGCCATCCGCTCTCCCATCCGACGCTGATATCCCCAGGAGGGACGCTGCTCCGTCGCGCGCCCGTCCAACCAGGAGAAGTCCCAGCCCGCCACCGACACGCTCGCGGCCTCGGCCTCCAGGTCCTCATAGCTTCGTGACATGGCTGGGATATCTAGCGTGGCTCCACACCCCACGCGAGCAGCCCGGCCCGACACTGTCCGCGGGTGGGACGAACGGAGGTGACACCCCCACGAGCAGGCGGTGTTTTCCAGGGCATGAACATTCACTCCCAGCGTTGTGATGTCAGTCAGGCGGATTCCACGGGACCTGTCGCGTCGCCCCGGATGAGCGCCAGGACACGCCCCAGGTCGAAGCTCGCGTGGCTCTCATTGGCCGTGTTCGTCGGTCTGGCGGGCGCCGTCAGCGGTTGTGACAACGACGATGAGCCCACGACGACCCTGCACGCCGACCTGCAAGCCCTCATCGAGGACTCCGTCGCCAAGGGCCTGACGCCCGGCGCCGCCCTCGCCGTCACCTCGGATGGAGGCAAGACCTGGCTCGGCGCCGCGGGGGTCTCCGACGTCGAGCAGGCGCATGCCCGGTCTCCCCAGGACCGCTTCCGCGCGGGGAGCATCCTCAAGACCCTTGTCGCCACCGCCGTGCTCCAGTCCGTCGAGCAGCGCAAGCTCACGCTGGAGGACACCCTGACGAAGCACCTGCCCGCGAGCGTGACGAGCCGCATCGAGCACGCACAGGACATCACCGTGGCCATGCTGCTCGCGCACCGCTCCGGCATTCCGGAGTGGGTCACCTCCGAGACGGACATGCGCATCTTCGAGGACCCGGAGCACCTCTGGACGCTCGAGGAGATTCTCGACCTCTCCCGTGCACAGCCCTCGGTGTTTCCGCCGGGCACCCAGTATGGATACTCGAACACGAACTACGTGCTCCTGGGTGAAGTCCTCTCGGCGGTGGAGGGGCGGAGCTGGCGCGAGGTGGTCCGTGAGCGGGTCCTCGCGCGAGCGGGGCTCTCCCACTCGGTGCTTCCCGAGCCGGGCGACCCGACGTGCCCGGCGCCCTGCGCGCGGGGGTACATCTCCTTCGATGAGAAGCTCATGGACATCACCCTCGTCGACCCGTCGATGGCCGGGGCTTCCGGGGGTCATGCCCTGGTGACCAGCGTCACCGACCTGGGCCTCTTCTGGAAGAAGCTCCGCGCCGGGGCACTCTTCGAGCGCAAGGAGACGCTGGACGCCATGTTCGCGTTCCAGCCCGCGCCCGAGCCCGAGTCCCGGCTGGTGGGATATGGGCTGGGCGTGATGCGCCTCGAGTCCCGAGGTGTCGTCGCCCTCGGACACCTGGGCACCACCGCGGGCTACCAGAGCTTCATGCTCGAGGTCCCCGCGACGGGCCGCATCGTCACGGGGAACATCAACGTGATGGGAGACCTGGCCGCGGTGCTCGAGCCCATCCTGGAGCGGGTGGGCCGGCCCTGAGCGCCAGCCCTCCGTCAGCCTCTCTTCCACCGTGGGGCGCTAGAGAGGCGCCGTCCACACGAGAGCGCCCAGGCCGATGAGGATGCCCGTGGCGTCGTGGACCACCCAGAGCTCCACGTCATGGATGCGGAAGAGGCGTCCCGTCTTGGTCACGCGGACGCCCGAGTAGCCGACGGTGAAGCCCAGCGCGTAGGTGCGCTCGATGAGCTCCGCGCGCTCCTCCCGCCCCTCGGGCGGCGCGCTGAATCGCGCGGGGGTGACGAGGAACTCCTCGGCGGAGTAGCCGAAGCGCTCGGACGCGGTGGCGTTGGAATAGAAGTAGACGGGGTCCGCCTGGGTGTCCTGCGCCAACAACATGAAGGGCGCCTGGGTGTGGAGCCACTCCAGCCGCTCTCCCAAGGGCGCCTGCTCCAACGAAGAGGGACACGCGCCGGCCCCCAGGGGGCGCCGTCGCATGCGCTGGTAGGAGGCGTCGAGCACCTCGAGCAGGGGCAACACTTCGTGGAGGGGCCTGGCGAGACGACGTTGAGGAAGAAGTGCGTTCATGGTCAGAGATTGTTGGCGCGAGGGTTGGGGCCGAGGACCTGGTCGGTATCGACCGGGACCGTCACCAGGATGGACTGGCCGGGGCGTGCTCGATGGAAGCCCATGATGGCGTCCAGGTTCGACAGGTCCTGCTTCAGGTCGAACGCCATCCACCCACAGGCACGCGCGACGTCGCCGTAGCCCATGCGTGTCACGGCGGTGTGATGACGGTGGGGCGCGAGGCCCGGGTGCGTGACGGGTAGGACCTGCTCGACGATTCCGTAGTTTCCGTTGTCGAGCACGAAGAGCAGGAGGTCCAGGGTGCTCGCCTCGGAGAGGCAGCCCGCGAAGAGGCGGAAGCAGCCATCCCCCGTGAAGCCCACGACATGCCCCTCGGGACTCGCCTGCCGCGCGCCGATGCAGAGGCCCAGGACATTGCCCATGGCCGAGCCCCGATAGAGGGAGAAGAAGCGCGCGTTCGGGTTGGGACGCTGGGTGATGTACTGACGGTCTTTGTAGGAAAGGCAGACATCATCGAAGCCGATGGTCCCCGGCGCCCAGAGCCTGTCCAGGCGGGAGAAGAACTGGCGCATGTCCACATGGCCAGGGCGCGGCGGCTGTCTCGGCTGGTCGTTCAGGTCCGCGGGCGCGGGCCGAGCGCGCTGGGAGCGAGGAGGCCGGACCGCCAGCTGCTCGACCAGTGCGTGCAGGGCGCTGTCCAGCGGCGTCACCCATTGGAGGAACGCGTGGCGCGCGCGGTGCGCGAAGCTCCCATTCGCCTGGCCGTAGCCGTCCTCGAGGGAGGTGATGACGAACGTCTTCCCCGCGTTGTAGGGCTGGAGGTTGACGGTGTACTCGTCCGGGCACGCGCCGAGCACCAGCAGGATGTCCTCCTCGCCGAGACTCGACCAGAGCGCCATGGCCGCATCGTTCCCGCCAAAGGAGATGTAGCCATGGCCCATGGGATTCTGCCGCTCGACGCCGTTGGCGCCGTTGATGCTCCAGACGATGGGCGCACCCAAGAGCTCGCAGAGCTGCGTCGTGAGGCGTCCGGCCCGAGGGACACGCGCCAATTCCTCCCCCGCGAGGATGACGACCCGGCGCCCTTCATCCACCGCATCCCGGAATGTCTCCACGAACTCGCGCATCCGGGTCGCGTCGGGCGCCAAGGGGTGGAGGGCGGAGAACGGGCCTGACTCCACCCCCGTGTGCTGGTTGAGCGCCATGGGCTCGATGACGAGAACCACGGGCTTGGAGCGCTGGAGCCGCTGCTGCGCCTGCCGGAGCAGCGGAACGAGCGTCGAGGGCTCGTCGAGCAGGAACACGCCGCCGGGAAGCTCCGCCTCGAGCTGGTCGACGATGTTGTTGCCATGCACGGAGGTGTCCTGGAGCGGGCACAGTCCATGGCTCGTCGCGGAGGCCAGCGGCACCAGGAACACCGCGGGAATGTCATGCAGCTTGGCGTCACTCAAACCGCAGGACAGGAGCTTGGTCGCCGCCCCCGTCGTGGCCACGCAGCAGCCCAGTGCCCCTGTCGCCAGATAGCTGCCCAAGGGCACGAAGCCCGCGGCGTACTCTCCCAGGGAGAAGAACCGCGGCCCTTCCTTCGATGACGGCTCCACCTCTCGCGGGTATGGCTCCATGTGACGGAGCAAATGCAGGAGCCCACCTCCCGTGACACCGGTGCACGTGGTGATACCCCATGCAGTGAATGCGTCGAACAACGCCTCGTATCCTGTCAGACCGCTTGTTGCTGTGCTCATGCCGGCGCGATATGCGGCTCCTGGCAAAACCAATCAACCCAGATCTTTCTGGCATTGTTGCAGGTTGCATCAACGGTTGCGGGCGACGGCATGGACAGGCATCCGACACGCGCGTCGGGCCCGCGAGACGATGCAAGGGAATGCCCGTAGACCGGCCCCCCACGAGCTGAAGCGGCGTCACTCGGACGGCGAAGGACGCCTCGTGGAAGTGCTCCGTCAGGAGTATCAATGAATGTCATCCAGGAGAAGGCGCCATGTCTGTCTTGACACGTCACCGGCCGGACACGGGGCTGGTACAAGAGCGCGGTGGGGGCTGCGGGCAATGCGATGGCGATTGTGCTCCAGCAACCAGTCTGGCCCCGGCCTTCCCTCTCGCGTCCCTTCGCGCGCACAATCCAGACGTCCGCCAACCCTCCCAAGGAGCACCCCATCCCCATCCTCGAGCGGTTCGAGCAGCTCGTGAGGCGTCGCACGGCCACCCAGGACCCCGCATGGTGCTACGAGCAGGGTGAGGGGTTCGTGCGTGCGCTGGGACCTTCACCGTCTCCGTTCGACAACTCGCTGTGCTGGGCACGCACGGACGAGGGGAACGCCGACGCGGTCATCCAGGCGCAAGTGGAGCACTTCCGCGCGCGGGGGCGTGCGTTCATGTGGAAGGTCTACACGCAGGATGAGCCCCATGACCTCGAGGCCCGGTTGCTCCGCGCGGGCTTCGAAGTGGAGTCCCGGGTGTCCTGGGCCGTGTTCGACACCGCGTGTCCGTTGCCACCGGCCTCGACTCGGCCGGGCGTGGAGCTGCGGCGCGTGGAGTCCGCCTCGGAGCTCCTGGCGGCCATGGAGGTCCAGGAGGTGGTCTGGAAGGAGGACTGCCAATGGCTGCTCCACTCCCTGACGGAGGAGCTGCGAAACCAGCCGGAGCTGCTGCGGGTCTTCGTCGGGTGGGCGGGCGCGAAGCCGGTGTGCTCGAGCTGGCTGCGCATCGAGGAAGGAACACCCTTCGCGAGCCTCTGGGGTGGCTCGGTCCACCCGGACTTTCGAGGCCAGGGCCTCTATCGCGCGATGGTGGCGGCGCGTGCCCAGGAGGCTCGCCAGCGCGGCATCACCTACCTCCATGTCGAGGCAGGTGACATGAGCCGCCCCATCCTGGAGCACCTGGGCTTCCAGGTGCTCTCGCGCGTCGCCAAGTGCATCTATCGGCCGCCCGGCGTCAGGTGAGGCGCGCGCTCACGGCGCGGGCTTGAAGGCCAGCACCTGCACCGTGGTGCTCGGCCCCAGGTGGAAGCGCCCCTCGGAGACCTCGCGGTCCACTTCCACGCAGCGCTCGAGGCGCAGGCCCGCGAGCTCCTCCCGCAGGCCCTCCGGCGTCATCAGCAGCGACGCGTCCGACGGGCCGCCCTTCCCGGGTCGCCCGAGCTGGCGCGGCGTGTAGGCCTCGAGCACGAAGGCCCCACCCGGCCGCAGCGCCCTCACACACGCCGCATGGAGGCGCGCTCGGACCTCCGGCGGGACATGCGCCCAGATGGAGACGATGCCCGCCCAGCGCGCCTCTCCCAGGTCGTACGCCCCCAGGTCCGCCAGGACGGTGGTGAGCACGACGCCTCGCTCCGATGCGAGCTTCGCCGCGTTGGCGAGCCCGACTTCCGACAGGTCCACGGCCGTGACGGCATGGCCTCGCCGCGCCACGAAGACCGCGTTCCTGCCCTCCCCTTCCGCCAGGCAGAGCACCGGGCCCTCCGGAATCCGCGCGGCGACCTCGCGCAGGAAGTCGTTCGGCTCCGTGCCGTACGAGGCGAAAGCGTCCGAGTAGCGTTCATTCCACATGGTGTTCCTCCCAACCCAATCCCATCAGACAGCGGCCCCGGGCTCGAAGCGCGCGAGGAAGACCTTGAACTGGAGCGACACGAAGAGCGTGCGCGGCGACACCAGCCCGCTCTGCGCGAGCAGGGAGAACAGCGCGGCATCCGACTCGATGGGGCGCATCGTCGCCAGGTGGTGGCGCTTGCGCTCCAGGTCCTCCAGCGGAATGCCGTGGGCCCGCCACCGACGCAGCTCGATGTTCGACAGCTCCGGGTCCTTTCCGATGCGACACCCGAGGACCAGCGGCGCGCCGGGCTTGAGCCGCCGGGTCACCTCGCGCAGCAGCGCGAGCCTCGCCGCGTCGCCATCCACGTGATGCAGCACCCCCATCATCTGCGCCCCGTCGAACGGCGGCCCGGGAGGCAGGGTGTGCAGCTCCCCGAGATGCAGCCGCGTCCGCGAGAGGATTCCCTCCGAGGCCAGGCGCTTGCGAGCCACGTCGAGCATGGGCTCGGAAGGCTCCACGCCCGTGAAGCACCAGCCCGGGACATCGAAGCGGGTGTAGGGCAGCAGCTCCGCGCCCGTGCCCAGCCCCACGAAGAGCAGCGAGGCCGAGTCCTGGCCGTCGAGCTGCGCGGTCAGCGCGCTCACGCCCAGCTCATACACGGCCTGGAAGCCCGCGAGGCTGATGGCGGCCTGGGCGTCGTAGTGGGCCGCGCGATCGGCACCGAAGCCCGTGACGGGGGGGTGGTGGTGCGCGGGGATGGGATGTTCGTGGGCCACGAGGTGTCCTCCAGCGGCTCGCCCGACGTGGGCGACCCGAGAGGAAGATAAAAAGCGGCCCCCGGCCAGGGGAGAGCGGGGATTCATGTCGAATCGGCGGAACGGAGGGTTCCCCTCGATGCGACCGGGCCCCGCGGGCCCCCTGCTCGGGAGGGTGGTTACTCGAAGAGGGACAGCTGTCCCAGCGAGCGCAGCTCTCCCGTCGTGTCCCGCGCCACGGCGCGAATGCGGACGTGCGACACGGCTGTCGTGCCCGTGAGGTCCACCTCCACGAAGGGCTGCACACCCGCGCCGGCCAGCAGGTTGGCCATGGACGACCACTGGGCGCCGTCCGCGCTGCCTTCCAGCACCAGCTCGCTCAGGGCGCCGGACACCGCGAAGTTGCGCAGCACGGCCTTGCGGAGCACGCCGGCTCGAGGGAGCTGCAGGGCAACCTCTCGAACCCCCGACTGGAAGAGCACGATGTCGCCGAGGCTGCCCTGGGTGAGCGGGCACGGCGTCGCCGCATTCGTGTAGGTGCACGTCGCGCCGCGGCTCATCGGGACGAGGGCCCTGCGGGGCAGCGCGACTTCGTCACTGGTGTAGGTGATGTCGACCGTCTCATCGCCCACCTTCGCGTCGCGCTCGGCGGTGAGGAAGGCCTTGAGCCCCGCCATGTCCTCGAGGGCGTAGTCACTCAGCGCGGCGGGCGCGGTGGCCTTGGTCACGACCCAGACGGGCCTGAGGCTCGCGCCACGAACCGTCAGGGTGTGCTCGTCGGGCCCCGCACCGTGACTGCCGGACAGGGACTTGAAGCCCACGCTCACCCCTTGGGCCGCCGCCGCGGCCGTCGTCGAGCCCGTCCACTCCTGGAGGGTGGGCAGCGTCACATCCCCGGACTGGATGAGGAAGGCGGCGGAGACACCACGCCCCTGCGTTCGCGCGGGCGAGTGGGCCACGAAGCACCGCGCGATGCTCCCGTTGCGCGTGTCCGCCCCCAGCAGGTCGAGCTTGAAGGTGCCATCGGTGTTGGTCTTCACCGACTTCCAGCTCGACGAGAAGCTCGCGAGCGCGCAGGCCGAGTTCTCGCTTCGGTAGAACTTCAAGAGCTCGCCGGACAGGGCCGCTCCGGCCTCATCCACCACCTTCCCCTTCAGGACGATGTCCTGCCCCTCCTCCACCTGGCTCGCGGTACAGCCCCCACACACCACCAGCCCCCCCAGCGTCAACGTGCGCATCCATCGCATGGACACCTCCTTCATCGGTGAGGGCCGCCGACAGTGCAAAACCGGTGCATACCTCCTCTCCCTCGACAGGCCCGGATTCAGGCCCGGACATTCACGGCAGCGACGTCATGGCGCACGCACTACGCAGGTGCCACCGCCGCTTCGCAGTCCCAGACATGGGTGTCGTGAGACATCCTCTAGCGACGGGTGAATACACCCAGCTTGTCTCGATTCCAGGCGTTGATGGTCACCGAGGTGACGCGGCTCCGAGGCGCCGCGAACAACGCCCCCGAGAACCCGGTCGCGTTCTCTCCCGTGGTCTGGAAGTAGAAGTCGTCACCGCTGTAGTGCCTGAGCGGGAAGCGCTCCGCCTTGGGCCCGACGGTGAATGACAGCGCGCCATCGCGCTGCGACACGGTGAGGTCGCCGTAGAGGCGGTTCGGGTACGTGCCGACGTAGGCGTTCAGGTTGCGCGGAGGCGTCGGGTTCACCGGGGGCTTGGAGTACTTCGTCTGGTCTTCCGTCACCGGCTCGGTCACGAAGGGCGCGATGTAGGCCAGCCAGTCGCGCGTCGATGCGCCATAGCGCACGATGTCGACGAACTCGGCGGCGATGGCCTCGGGGACACCGCGAGGATTCGAGTTCGTGAGCACCGCGATGCCCAGCTTCTTCGAGGGGAACACGGTGATGGCCGTCGAGGCGCCGCGCTCGAAGGCCCCCGAGTGGCTCAGCCGCAGCTCCCCCGTGTTCTCGTAGTCCACGTTCCAGCCCAGGCCGTAGAAACCGCTCCGGCCTCCGAGCTCCGTGGGCCCATGGATGACGCTGCTGGGCTTCCAGATGGTTTGGAGCTCGCCGGCGGCAATCAGCGGGGTGGGCAGGCCCGGGAAGGTGCCTCCGGCGAGCACCATCGTCAGCCACCGGGACAGGTCTCGCACGGAGGCGTTGCCGCCCCCCGCGGGGGCCTGCCCATCGTTGTTCGCGCCCAGGTCCGGCGTCCATTGGCCATTCACCAGGGTGTGCAGCGCCGCGCGGTTCTTGCTCGCCTGGAGCTCCGCGAAGGAGAAGCTGGAGGAGGTCATCCCCAGCGGCGTGAAGAGCGCCTCACGCGCCAGGTCCTGCCACGAGCGCCCCGTCGCCGCGGCCATCGCCAGGGCTCCGGCGGTGAGGCCGTAGTTGGTATAGGCATACGAGTCGCGGAACCGCGCCAGGGGATACAGCGACAGCTTCGAGATGATCTGCTCCCCGCTGTAGCCCAGGTCCTCGAGCAGGTCCCCCACATGGTCGGGCAGGCCACTGCGATGGGAGAACAGGTCCGCGGCCGTGACGTGCTGACTCACCCAGGGGTCGGCCAGGGCGAAGCTCGGGCGGACCATCTGGACGGCATCGTTCCAGCCCACCTTGGCCCACTGTCGTGTCAGCGCGGCGGCGATGACCGTGGAGCTCAAGGGCTTGGAGACGGAGGCGAGCTGGAACACGGTGTCGGGGTCCACATCTCCCGAGACCCCCGCCTGCCGGTCTCCGAACCCTTTGAGGTAGCGGACCACGCCGTCGTAGACCACGGCGACCGCGATTCCGGGCACGGTGGTGGCGGCCTTGTCCTTCTTGACGATGTCGTCGAGGACCGCCAGCGCCCGCGTCACACCGTCCGCGGTGATTTCGCCGCAGGCAGTGGGCGCCTGGGGTGTCGCGGTGGCGCGGGGACGGGGCGGCTGCGGGGCGGCCTCCGCGCTCGGACGGTTCCCCGTGATGGCGACTCCGACGCCGGCGGCCCCCAGGCCTCGCAGCAGCGTCCTGCGCGCCAGGCGGGGTGGGGCCTTGGGTGTTGAGCCATTCACATCGTCGTTCGCCATGACGCCCCCGGGGTGGCGCGCGCCGAAGAGGTTCCGACGACGACGCCGCGCGGAGGATGGGGTCCACGCAGCGGGCACGCAATGGACCCGGGTCCTACCGCCCATTCACTGGAGCACCCTCCGTGCGAAACAGGCGAAGACGCGCGCGAGCTAGAGCTTGCGCTCGGTGAAGCCCTGCTTGCCCAGCTTCGCGATGAGCGTGCTCGCCGCGGAGCGGGCCTGCTTCTCGTCCTTGAAGGCCGTGCGCTTCGTGCGGCCCTTGTCGCCCAGGGAGCCCTCGCGCACTCGCAGCTCGTTCCCCGCGAGCGTCACTCCGCCAAAGGCCGTCTCCGCGTCCACGAAGAGGCGCTCCCTGTTCGAGCGCTCGCCCCCCCTTCGCGCGATTCACCGACAGGAGGAGGGCCGCCAGCGTCCGCAGGAACACCAGATAGTCCTTCTCCTGCCGCCCATAGCCAATCCTGTCCCGACAGCCCTCCGAGGTCTCAGGAGACCCTCCTCTGTCCAAGAACGAGTCAGGTGAGGGAAGCGTCCCCCGTGGCGGAGAAACCTCTCAAGCCATTGAATTCACATCTGTTTCAGCGCCCCATGTCAAACCTCCTGACAGGCTGACTTCGTCCCCCTGCGCGAGGCGACTCCATGGAAATGAGAAGAAACCTCGCAACCCCTGAGAATTCCTGAAGCACAGGAACTGGTCCCTGGTTTGCTCTGTGAGACGTCACGCCGGAGGGGCAAGCCGCTCCGCCTCCCGGTGCCACCCTCGTCGTCCCCTGGATGAATGATGCTCGATTTGCGTTCCATGGCCGTGCTGGCGGGTGTCTCCTTGCTTGGCTCCGCATGTGGAGGCTCCGAGGCTTCCGCGCCCGACAAGGACGTCACCGGAATGACCTATGAGGAGTTCCGGAAGGTCACCTTCCAGGAGCCAGAGTCGGGCGTCTTCATCGCCTTTGGTGACCAGGCCTATGAAAGCGAGGAATTGCTGCGCGAGGCTTTCGAGCAGGCGAACTCCGGACTGGGTACCCAGCGCGGCGCGCTGGCTGTCTATTACTCCGGTGGCCAGGACGTGAAGTGGAGCGCGAGCGCGGCGCTCAACATCACCTACTGCGTGAGCAGCAAGTTCGGAAACAACTACAGCAAGGTCGTCAGCGCGATGAACACCGCGACGGGCGCGTGGGAGGGCGCCGGCCGCATCAACTTCATCCACGTGTCCGCGCAAGACTCGAACTGCACGGCGCGCAACAACAACGTCGTGTTCGACGTGAGCCCGGTGAACGTGAACGGCCAGTACCTGGCACGCGCCTTCTTCCCCAACTCCAGCCGCCGCAGCCGCAACGTCCTCATCGACAACTCGTCCTTCTCCTCGGGCGCTCCGGGCCTGGACGGAATCCTGCGCCATGAGCTGGGCCACACGCTCGGCTTCCGCCACGAGCACACCCGCCCCGAGGCGGGCGTCTGCTTCGAGGACAATCAGTGGCGGGGGCTGACGCCGTATGACTCCGGCTCCGTCATGCACTATCCGCAGTGCAATGGCACGAACACCTGGAACCTCACGCTGACCAACCTGGACAAGCAGGGCGCGGGCATCCTCTACCCGTAGCCAGGAAGGCCGGTTCTCGAATCGGCCATCAACAACAGCCGTCGGGCGGCCCGCTTCCATGCCGGGGCCGCCCGACGCTTCGCGAGAGCCTGCTCAGGCACGCACGACGGCGACCGCTTCGACTTCGAACAGCATCCCGTCCAGTGCCAGCCGAGGCACGGGGATGAGCGTACACGTCGGCTTCAGGCCTTCAGTCCACACCCGGTCGAGCTCGGTGCCGATGACACGGAGCTTGTCCTGCGTGTGGTCCACCACGAGCAAGGTGAGCTTGGCGACGTCGCCCACGCCCGCCCCCGTGGACTCCAGGGCCGTGCGGACATTCTGGAACGCCTGCCGCACCTGGAGACCGAAGTCGGGCTGGAGCGCCCCCGTCTCCGTCTCTCCACCCTGCCCCGCGAGGAAGATGAGCCGCGTGTCCGAGGCCACCTGGGCCACGTGCGAGAAGCCATAGGGCGCCGGGTCGAACAGCCCCTTCGGGTTCGTCAGGAGGAATGCGGGCTTCTTCGATGTGTCCGTGTTCTGTCCCATGGTTCACCTGTGTTGCCCGGGGCTTCGCGACCCCAGGCGGCCTCATCGATATGCAAAGGGCCGCGTGCGTCTTCAACCGAACCTGAAATGAAAAGAACCGCGTCCGGATCAGCGATGATGGAAGCATGGAACACATCGTCGAGGTCGCTGAGGGAGTCTCTCTCTGGGTCGAAGCTCGCGGCCCGGAACATGCCCCCGCTGTCCTGCTCATCATGGGCTCCACGGCCTCGGGGCTGTTCTGGCCCGATGCGCTCGTGGAGTCCCTCTCCCAGCACTACCGGGTCATCCGCTATGACCACCGGGACACGGGAGCCTCCACCTGGGCCTTCGACCGGGTCCCCTACTCCGCGCCGAGGATGGCCGAGGACGCCCTGGCCATCCTCGATGCGCTTGGCATCGCGGCCGCGCACGTCGTGGGGTTGTCGCTGGGCGGGCTCCTGGCGCAGTGGCTCATGGTCGAGCATCCCGCGAGGCTGCTGAGCGCCACCGTCATCGGGGCTCCCGCGCTCGACGGAGCCCCCGAGCGCGCGGACCTGGCCTCGCGAGCGTCCATCGACCCGGGTCTCCTCGAGTTCTGGAGCCACATGTTCGACCCGCGCGACCTCGACGCGCAGGTGGAGTGGCGGGTCGAGAACTGGCGCAGACTCAACGGCCAGGTGCTGGCCTTCGACGCCGAGGAGTTCCGAGTGCTCGAGCGGCGCGTCATCGCGCACGCCGGACGTCACGACACCTCGACGGCCCACGCCCGGGTCGACCCTTCCGGGCTGAGGCGAGGAGCGGAGCTCACACAGGTCTCCGTTCCCACGCTCGTCATCGCCGCCCCGGAGGACCCCACCCATTCGGTGTCCAATGCGCGCTTCCTGGCGGAGACCCTGCCGCGCTCGACGCTGGTGACCCTCGACGGGATGGGACACGCGATTCCCCGCGCCATCGTCCCGGGACTCGCGGCGGCGCTCCTGCGACACTTCGAGTCGACGACGAGCCAGGCGCGCTGAACGCGCTGGAGGGTGAAACCGGGCGGGAGCGCCCTCGAATCGGACGCTCCGCCCTGCCCTCGCGCGCGAAGCCATGCCGCGCGGGGACGTCAGTCCCGTGGACTCACCGGGGCATCACGGTCCATGTGAGTTGAGGCCAGCGGATTCCTCACGGCGCGCAGCGTGGCGTTCTCCCCCTTTTCGCCCGACGAATCATGCCTCGCCCACTCCGCCAAATGTGCGGGCACGAAGCCTTCTCCTCGGGCCTCAATGCGGCCAGGGAAAGAAGACTTTCCGGATCGAGGTTCACCACATCCCATGGACGATTCCGCTCATCCCTCATGGGAGAGCCATCCGGACTGCCTCGGAGCAGGCGCCCATGACCCAGGGCACATTATCCGACACACTCCATCCTGCCCCAGAGCGGGCAGCAATCCCATCACACTGAAGGACTCGACTGTTGAGTCTCTCCAATCTGTGAACACTGGTGCCAGCATTCTCCTCTCATGGTATGGACCACGCCTCGGCCGAACGAGGATGCTGTAGCCATGACAAGGAGGGCGCCGGGCCACGACTCGGTCTGCTGTCTTGCAAAGAATGGGGGCCAGAAGAACGGCCCAGTGATGGGCTCTACTTCAGCTTCACAGCCAGACTGGTATTGATGGAATGTGGGCGCTAAAGAACCGCACAGCCTATGCTGCTGAGCGCAACTGGACGCGTGACAAGGGCGGGGTCCATTGGTGGCTCGTTGCCGTCAAGGCGACATTCAACTTCACGCCAAGGGGACGGCTCGTGCTGGCGGATGAGCAACCGCCCCCTGTTCTGATGCCGGAGTACTTTGGTGAACCCGGCCTTTCGAGTCTTCGATTCGACTCGGAGCTCCTCGCGGCCAAGCCAAGCACGGATGTGCTGATCATCGCTCATGCACACACGCCCCAAGGAAAGCCCGCGCCAACGGTACCGGTTGCGCTCCGGATCGGACAGTTTCAGAAGATCCTACTCGTGCATGGAGATCGCACCTACAACCGGGGGGTGACAGGCTTAGCCACGACCCGGCCACAGTTGTTCACCCAGCGCCCGATTCGGTATGAATTTGCATTCGGAGGCTGCGACCTATCAGACCCGGATCCCAAGAAACATTGTATCGACGAGCGGAACCCCATCGGGCGCGGCTTCGCGCGGCGAATGGCGCACATCGTTGGAAAACCAGCCCACACGATCGAGTACCCCAGCGGAGAGCCCGCAGCCAAGGGTCCAGCGGGGTTCGGCCCTATCGATCCATCCTGGCTACCACGTCGTAAGCTCGCTGGGACGTATGATGCACGGTGGGAACAGTTGAAGAAGCCTCTTCTTCCGGATGACTTCGATCCCGCCTTTGCGCTGAGCGCCCCTTCGGATCAGCGACTCCACAAGCCTCTCGTCGGTGGAGAGCGTGTCGAACTCGTGAACATGACCCCTGACGGGGTCCTGCGCTTCGACCTTCCTCGCATATCGCTCAAATTCACCACTCGCATCAGCACACGGCGCGAGCAGCACCACGCGCGGGTGGCGATGGTGATCGTGGAGACGGAAGAGAAGCGTGTCTCTCTGGTATGGCAAAGCACGCTGCGAGTCCCCGCCCCAGATGCGGACTATCTCGACGAAACAGAGATCGTCGAAGAAGGGGCTGCTGCATGAACCCTCAGATCGCAGTCGTGGCCGTTGGAGCGCGAACACCGGTCGGGTCTACTGCGGAGACCAGCGCTGCGGCCGTGCGTGCTGGTATCTCGCGATACGCCGAGTATCCCTTCATCGACCCACGTGGTGAGTTGGTCGTGGTCGCTGCCGACCGCTTGCTCGACTCCAGGATTGAGGGACGGGACCGTCTCGTGCCCATGGCCGAGAGTGCCTTCGCTCAGGTCTTGGCCAAACTCGGGGACGAGGCTGCTCACGAGGGGAGGCTTCGGGTGTTGCTTGCGCTTCCAGAAACTCGCCCAGGATTCTCCGAGGACGACGCTGCCTGGGTCACAGACGCCCTGATGGCGTTCTTTCGAACGAACTCGACCAGCGTGCGTGTCGAAATCGCCGGACGTGGTCATGCCGGAGTGATCCGGGCGGTCGAACTGGCGGCATGGGAGTGCTCCAAAGGCAGTGATAATCTGTTCCTGGTGGCTGGAGTCGACAGCTACCACCACGCGGAGACCTTCGCCTGGCTGGAGCGCAACCGCCGGTTCGCGCAACCGGGGATTCGCGGCGGGTTCACGCCCGGCGAGGGGGCTGGATGCCTCGCCATTGCAAGCACGAGACTGCGCGTCCGCCTACGCCTCCCTCAACTGGCCATCGTACGTGGGGTCTGCACCGCACAGGAGAACCTCTTGCGCGACAGCGACACGGGCTCATTTGGCGCCGGGATGACCCAGGCAATCAAGGGCGCCATCGCTGGGCTTGAACTCCCTCGCGAAGGACTCGACCTGCTCTATTCCGATATCAACGGTGAGCGTTACCGCAGCGAAGAGTGGGGCTTTGCCGTGTTACGAACGCCGTCGGTCTGGAAGTCGCCACGATACAGAGCCCCGAGTGACTGCTGGGGCGACACGGGCGCCGCGCTTGGCGCATTGGGAGGCATCCTGGCAGTCCAAGCTTTCGCACGAGGCTACGCGAGAAGCCCACGGGCGATGGTGCTGGCAGGTTCAGATGGTGGGCTCCGAGGAGCCATGCTTCTCCAGGACCCACGGCTGTCGAAGGAGTAACCACGAATGACCAAAGTCTCAGTGAATGCCCCCAAGACTCCGGTGACCGAAGGAAGCAACGGCATCGCCGCGGCGACGCTCCCCAACATATGCAAGATGCCTGGCCCCCCGGCCCCGTTCGTGCCGACGCCGCTGCCCAACATCGGCAAGAGCGGAACGGACCCGAAGGGGTACTCCCAAACCGTCATGATCGAAGGCAAGAAGGTAGCCCTCAAGGGCGCCTCCTTCGGATCCATGGGCGACATGGCCAGCAAAGGCACCGGTGGGGGGATGATCTCGTCGAATGTGGAAGGCCCCACGACTTTCGCGGGGCCTGGCTCCATGAACGTGAAGATCGAGGGCAAGAATGTCCAACTCCTCGGCGACCCCATGCTCAACAACTGCGGGCCGAGCGGGAGCCCGGCCAACTCGGCGACCCTGATGGGGGAGATCCAACTGCCCGGCGCGCTTCTCACGATTGTCACGGGAAAAGAGAAGTGCCCTCTGTGCGAACAAGTCCATCAATCGGATGGAGAGCTGAAAGAGACGAGCGAAACGAGAGCTGACGCCAAGGCACTGGAAGCAGTACTCGTCGCACATAATCAGAGCGAGGCAGTCAAGAAGTTCCCCCCGGGGAAAAATGCCTCGGGGAGAATGCTCGGCGTAGTCCGGTGCAAGTGCCCGGAGACGTATACAGACCATTCGAGCGCCACGGAGTCTGTGTTCCGTCAAATCGTCAGCGAAAGACTGGGTAGCTGGCACGCGCCTGCGGATGGGAGCCTGAATGTTTCCGAACCCATGAGGGATGGAGAGACCGGAAGAACCCTGAAGGGCCCAGATGGGAAACCCCTGAACGTAACGACCCCTAGAGTCTTGGCCTTCACCCGGAAACTTTGCAAAGACCTGGGCAAAGAGCAGAGTCTCGTGGACGCGGCATGGAATGAAGCGGACTTGAATCATCGGACTTGGTGCAGGGACCCCAACCTTCGCGCTGCATACAAGCCTGGAAGCTGTGCGGGCCCCAAGGCCCTCGCGCTCGCATTACAGGATAAGTCCTATGTCACTGGCATGACGGAGCTTTGGTTCCACCGAGCAGAGGAGAGCACCGAAGGGATGGTCGAGCACTTCCGAGTGGACCTGAATAGCAAGATGCTCACTCCCTTTGGCCACGGAGAGAGCGTCCCTCCGTGTGCGGCCTGCACTGCCATTCTTCCTTTGATGCTCTGCACCGAAGGCAAGAATCCGGAGAAGAAATGTCAGCACAAGCGCAAGACCTAGAGCCTGAGATGGAGGAGTTGCTCCTGCGGGTCGTGCCCGGACTCGCAGAGCAATGGCAGGGCGCCACGCCCGAGGAAATTGCTCAAATCGAGCGGATTGCAGGCCGCCCCTTGCCCCCATTCTATCGCTGGTTCCTGGCCCGCATGGGGCAGAGCATGGGACCTCTGGTGTATCCATTCCTCGACTTCTCGGCGCAAAGATTGGTGAGCAGTTACGCCGAGGAAGTGGTCGAACCTGAGCCAAGGTTCCTGCTGATCGCATACAACTCTTCTCGAATGATGCCGATGCACCTGTTCTACGATCTCGACGCGCCGACACGAGCGGACGCAATGGTCACGGAGAGAGAGGCACAAGGCCACGAGGATGATCTGTACGACCAGTTCGAAACCTTGCGCGAGATGTTGGCGTGGGATGCGCTCTACCAATTCCGAATGCGTGAAATGCCACAGCAGTGCAAGGGGACTCTCAGTGGCGACCATCCCAACCTCCTCTCTCTCATCGAACCGGTGATGAGCCACCTTGGATTCAAGCAATCCATCGCCACCGGGCCTTACTGCAGACTCTATGAGCGAGCAGATGCGGTCATGCTCTGTAAAGGGATGCCAAGGCAAGGGGTCGACCAAGCGCGGTCTTTCGGGCTCGGGGGTACCAGCGATAGCGCCCTCAGGAAAATCCTGGGTGAAATCGCAACGGCGACCCCGCTGAAGGTCAAAGTCGACGAATGGGCTCCGGCACTCACGTGACTCACCTGGGTCGGTCTGTGTCAACACAAGGGGAGGGAAGACTGCAAACCTTTGCGAAGGGCCTCGACCAGGACACGTCGATGCCGGCCAGGCCGCCCTGACCTCTCCCTGGAGCCCCCGGCACGCTCCACTCCAACAGCCCCCGGAATGGAGAAGGGCCTCGGGAGACCGCGCTTCCCGAGACCCCTGGGACGTCAGTCCCGTGGACTCACCGGGGCATCACGGTCCATCGACGGTGAAGTCGTCGACGGCGAGACCGCAGCTCACGCCACCCGACGTGCTCGCCAGCTTGATGAGGGTGCTGGAGGTGGCAGCGGTGAAGGTGTACGTCCGCACCGTCCAGCCCGGTGCCGAGTTCGTGACACTCGAGACGGAGGAGCCGTAGGTGAGCTGCGCGGTGCGCGTACCCGTGCAGCCCGGCGGGAGCGCCACGTAGAAGCGCACCGTATAGCCATTGCCCGCCACGGTGGGGATGGTCTGCTCGATGCTGCCCGCCCCGTAGCCGTTCAGGTCGATGGACTTCGTCCCGCTGTTGGGCGTCTTGTACGAGTTGTTCATCACCTTGATGCTGCCGCCAATCACCCAGTTGGTCAGCGTCGTCGCCCCCGTAGTGAGCACGGTGTAGTTGTAGCTTCCGGGCGGCGCGGCCTCGAAGCCGCTGTTGGTGACCTTGTTGATACCTTGCTCAGCCGTGCCCAACTCCCCCGGCTCGCCCGCATCCAACGACTCGGGGCCGCCACAGGCCGACAGCATGAGGCCCAGGCTCGCGACCACTCCCCCTCGAATCCATTCCATGACGCGCATGTTCACCTTTCAGGTTGAACCGCCACGGTTCGGCGTTCCCCAAACGCCGCCGTACTCGCGGTCGCCGTTCATCGGCGCGTGAACACTGCCATCACTGGAAGTACGTCGCGAGTTTCACGATGAAACAGACTGTCTTTCCCAGGGCACGAGAGTGATTGAGCCTGTTGACCCGGGACACGAGACACCCGGGGTGCAACAAACATGGTCATGAATGACCGCGCCTGTCACGGGGCGCCGTGCCCCCGTGCGACGACCCGGCCTCGAACCACGGCCCCCCGTCGTCTCCACGAGGAGCAACGTCCGCGGCGCACCCGAGACGGTCTCACGAGTGACGCGTCAACCCGCCCGCCTGACACGTCAAGCTCGACAGTCCGTGTCTCGAAGACGCGACCGCACTCCTCGGAACAGGCGCTGTCACCGCCATGGCATCTGACTTGCTGTGTCCTCGAGACCGCCCATGGACAAGACGCTCATCATCTCCTGTATCCTCGCCCTGGTCTTTGGCTCCCCTGCCCTGGCCGCCGAGCCCACACCCTCATTCGAGACCCGGGCGAAGGAGCACTGCCAGAAGTCCCTCTCGATTCCCTCCTGCAACCAGGTGAAGCCTCCCGGCCCTTTCATCAAGCGGTGTGTCGAGGACGCCGTGTTGACCGGGAGCTTCGAGTTCGTGGAGACCGCTCGGAAAGACTATCTGCGCGCGTGCCAGCGACTCACGCCGAAGCCGGCACCATCCAAGCCCTGACTCGCGCTACTCCCGCCACAGTGGCTGGGTGGTGCAGCGGAACGCGCCACCAAAGGACCGGGAGATGGTGAAGTCGACATACTCGACCTTCACCCCGTGCCGGGCGATGGCGTCACCGATGCGCCGGAAGATGGGGTCGGTGACATAGACGTCGGGAGATATCGGCAGGCCGTTGGTCCCGAGCCGCGTGGCCTCGTCCTCGGTGACCTCGATGCATTCCCAGTCGCGCAGGACGGCGGGGAGCCCATCGAGGAGCGCCTCCCGGCACGCGACCAGGAGCCCCTGGCGCACCAGCCCCAGCGCACAGTCGAGGTGGAGGAAGTTCGGCTTGAGCCGCACGGACTCCACGGTGTAGCCCCGGGAGGCCAGCAGTTTGAGCAGGAAGGCCGCTCCCGCCTCCGACGACGCCTTCCCCGAGTTGCCCACGAACACGTGCTTGCCCAGCACCAGTGTGTCGCCGCCCTCCAGGAACGGGCCGACCTGGGCCCCCTGCGCGTCGATGGGCGCGGCGTCGGGCTGGGGCACGGCCACGTAGGAGCAGTCCGCCGGGTAGACCTCCTCTTCGAACAGGCTCCGGCAGGGGAGCACCTCCCGGCGGCGGTGCAGGCTCCGCAGGCTTCCCTCGACCACGACGTCGCCCACCGTGAACCAGGGGTCTCTCACGAAGGAGTTGCTGTAGCCGTACTTCCCTCCGGCCTCCTTCTGCGCGTCCGTCAGCAGCGACGGCAGCAGCACTCGCACGCCGTGCTTCTCCAGGACCGCCCGCAGGGCGAGCCGCTCGCCCTCCCAGGCCTTCTGCCGCTCGGGCATGGCCTCCGCGTGGTCCTTCCCAATCAAGCGGCGCGCGAGCTCGCGCTCGGACTCAGGAAGGACGGCCAGCCTCGCCTCGGACTGCTCCTGGGACATGACGCCCGCGTCCGACAGGCGAAGCTGGCTGCGTGCCACCACCACGGTGCGCAAGGGCGCGAACTCGCTGGCTACGAAGACTCGTTTCGTCATTCGAGAATCCCTTCCTCTCAGCGGAGGTGGGACTCTGTACCGCACAGCGGATGCGCATTTTCAAGCGAGGAGTGCCCCGCTTCGACAGGCGCACATCATGCCGCCCCATGGAGGCTACGGGTTCCAACAGTTGGCGGGCTGGTCCCGGATGTAGACCCAGAAGCGCTTGTCCGTGCGGACGTTGCCGTAGGCATACCAATTCCACCCACCCTGGGGATGGTGGAACTGCGCCATCCGCCACCCATCGCCAAAGGCACTCGTGCATACCTTGTTCGCGAGGGCGAGGCTCGTCAGGGTCACCCCCAACACGGGCAGCGTGGTGGCCACGTTCCCCTCCGCCCAGCCATTGTAGAAGTCCGGGCTCACCCCGGGAGGCACCGCCGAGCCGTCCTCACGGATGCACAGGATGGGCAGCGCCGCGGTGCATGGCATGTCGCCCGTGTAGGGATTGCAGTCCATGCAGCCGATGAGGTCCACCCCCTGGGAATGGCCTCTCTTCTGCCACGTCATCGCATAGCCATCCGCGGCTCCCGCCACGGGCGCGACCACCCATAGCCCCCACAGCATCCAGACTCGTCCAGGGAATCCCTGCCACATACCGCCTCCGGTCGCCTGAAACGCCAGACACGTCCAGGCGGACACCGGACTAGCAGACCTTCGCCCCCGGACACCTCGTCCAGCGGGGCCAGCACCCGACAGCGCAGTGAACAGTGCCCACGGCTCAGCCCGGCGGAGCGGGCGGCTTCGCGGTGCCAGCGGCGGGCGCCGCATCCGACGCGGGCACCTGAGTCCCCTGCCCGCCCGGGGGTGGAGACACTCCCACTCCCTGCCAGGCCATCCGCTTCAGCGCGTCGACCATGTCCTCGAGCTGCCGCTGGGTCAGCGCGGCCTTCGGCTCCGGGGGCGCGGGAGGCTGGGGCGCATCACTCGCCGAGGCATTGCGCCGCGATTGAATCTGCTGCCCGAAGATGTAGCCGCCCACGGTGCCGAGGAGCGTGCCCAACACCGCCGGGTCTATCTTCTGGCCTGTCCCCAGGATGATGATGGTCAGCAGCAGGAAGGCCAGGCCAATCATCTCCACCAAGGTCCGCTGCTGGAAGATGATGGTCTGGATTTCGGGCGAGAACCACCGCGTGGCCAGATAGATGGCGAAGAGCACGAACACCATGCCGTAGATGGCCAGGGTCAGGTTGCTGTCCACCTCCGTCTTCTTCGCCTCCCGGACCAGCAGCTCCTTGTCGATGGCCGTGATGGCCTCACCCGCCGCATCCATCTCCCGCTGGCGGTCGGTGCTCGCGGACTGGACCCGGTTGATGAGCGCCTGCCAGATGCCCTCGGCCATCGCCTTGTCTTGCTTCAAGAGGTCGTCGAAGAGCTTCGGCGCCACCTCGGCCGCCAGCGTCTCCGCGGACAGCAGGGCCGCCTTGACGGGGTCGTCACTCGCCCGTCCCCCCGTCGGGGGACCCGAGTAGCTCTGCCGGATGGCGCTCTGGAGGAAGGTCAGCGGCCGGACACGCCCCCAGCTTGGCGGGTCCTCGGAGCGGTCGACCTCCAGGTAGATCTCCTGGAGCAGAGCCGGTGTCTCAGGGCGCAGGTTCCGACGAGGAAGGAAGTCCTCGGCGCGAATCAGCCCCCAGGTGAAGAGGTCACCAATCCGTTGCTCGATGAGCCGGTAATCACTGCTCGAAGGCGTGCCGCCCTTCTTCACGACCTCCAGCACCTTGGCGAAGTCCTGGTTGAACGCCGCAATCGCGGACGGCAATTGCGCCGCGTCGAGCTGCTGCGTCTTGATCTGATTGAGCGAGCCCTGGGCCTTGGGAAGCTCTCGCTTCAGCAGGTCGAGCTCACCTTCCGCTTTCTTCTTTCGGTCGAGCTCGCTCGTCATCCGCATTCGCAGGAGCGAGTCGGACACTTTCGTGGAGTCCTGGCCGGCGGGAGCCGGAGTCTCGGCGAAGGCCAGCCCCGGCAGACACGCCATCCCTATCAACATGAGCCCCAGAATCGTCTTCATGCTCCCCCCAAGGATGCATTGCACGCCATCTCCGAGATGACGTGCTCCTGGAAGGATATGCGCGACAACCCCTCTCATCCAAACACAGGGAGGGGCATCCCTGACTCACCCTGCGCCCCGGGACACGGAGCGCCGGGAGACAGGGCTCACGGACAGATGTTGTAACAGGAGCCCGCCCCGCGCTCGCGACACTCCGCGGTGGAGCCACACCGCGAACAATCACGGGAGCAGTAGCCCAACACGCCCACGGGCTCCTCGGAGAACAGCGCGGGAGTCACTTCCGCGGGCTGGCCGGCGCGGACCTTCGACATGAGCAGCGTCTGCCGGTCCGCGTCACAGGCGCTTGGCGCGGACGGGGCCGGCTCATCTCGAGGCATGGAGATGACAATCATTCCCACCATGACGGCCAGCGCCAGCATGAATCCCAAGACAGGTCTCAGCAGCATGCACGACTCCTGGAAGGGGGACAGCGCTCATGATGCCGCCGCGGCCTGACTCGCCCGCATGCGTCATCCCCCGTGCTGTGGGGTGATGAACACGCGGCCGTCACTGCGCGGACTTCGCGCCGCGTCGCGCCGTCTGGCGTTGCTGGATGCCTCGGCGCAGCTTGGCGATGAGGACCTCCGGACTGGCGGAGCGGACCATGACGTCGTCCGCCCCCGCGTCGAGCGCCGCGGTGAAGGCGGCGGGGTCCTCCTTGTCGACGATGAGGTAGATGGGGAGGTCCTCGGTCGAAGGCGACTTGCGCATCGCCTGGAGCAGCGCGCGGAGGTCCCCATCCGGCAGCGGGTCGGCGAGGATGGCCGCCTGCGCTCCCGCCGCCAGCGCCTTCTCCACGTCGGCGCGGGTCTTCGCGCGCACCGTGCTCAAGCCCTCCGCCATGAGGCGGATCTGCAGCGTCATCGCGTTGGCCCCATCCGTCTCCGCCACCACCACCCGAGGCGCCGCCTTGTCGGCCTGGGTGCTCGACTCCAGCTCCGTGGTGAGCGCCTCCATCGCGGCCACCGGCAGACGCGGGTCCTGGCGCAGCACCTGGAGCGCCTGGGCCGCCTTGGCCGTGGGCGGCTGGGCGCTCTGGACCTCCTGGACGAAGCGCGCCGCGCACAGCAGCGCGCCCGCGGCACGGCCCCCCGGAGGCGTGCGGTCGTCCCCTTCAGGGAGCACCGCCATGAGGACCTCGCTCACCTCGGGCATCCCGCTCCCCACGAGCCCCAACGCGCGAGCGCGGGTGGGCAGGACGAAGCGCCGGGGCTCCTCCAGCCGCGCGGCCAGGGCCAACGCGCTGGCGGCGGCGGAGAGCAGGCCTTCCTCCACGCGCCCCGCCCCCATCCTCGACACCAGCCGCCGGGCCAGCTTGGTGAGGAACGGCGCAAGGGTCGCGCTGCCGGCGAGCATGGACAACATCCCATCCAGCAGGCGCGCCTGGAGCTCCGCGAGCTTCGCCAGTGGGCCGCCCTCGCCCAGGAGCGCCGCGCTGTAGGAAGGCAGCAGGCGCACCTCGACCTGGGGATGCGCGCTCCTCAGCTTCTGCGCCAGCCCCGCCGGGTCCGCCACCGCGTCCTCCAGCACCAGCACCAGCTCGTAGCCTCCCAGCGACAACGCACGCGGCGCATCGGCCGCGGGGCTGGTCGCCGCCGCGAGCCCCTGCACCAGGAGGAGCCGCACCGCGGCCTCTCGCGGCTCGGAAGGCTCCGCCACCACCAGCACCATGCGCGCGCGAACATCGCCGCGCACGGGGCCGACGCGGGCCACGGGCTCGGTCGCGGGGGGCTTGGACTCCGCGAAGGTGCTCTCGTCGAGCACCCGGCGTCCGGTGAACTGCTCGGAGAACTGCGACATCATCCGGGTGTCGCGGGCCTTGTCCTCCGGGGAGGGCTCCAGGGGAATGGGGTCATGCGCCCGCACGTAGGGCGCAGGGGCCTCTTCCACGGGGGGATAGAAGCGCTGGAGGGTCTTCCGGATGCCCTGCTCGGAGGCGAAGAGCCCCTGCACCGCGACGGCGCGCGTGGAGAACTTCAGCGCGTCGGTGACCTGCACGTCGCGCGGGTCCAGCACCGCGCAGACGAGCTCGCGGCCTCGCACGGCGAGCGGCACCGCGCACAGCCGCTCACACAGCTCGCGGGGAATCTGCTTGAGCAGCTCCTCCGGGACGGGAACGGACTGGAGCTTGTCCTCGGTGATGTGGGGCAGCCCGCTCTGCTCGGACAGCGCGCGCACCAGGTTGTCGGGCTCCAGCCACCGCTCCTGGATCAACACCTGACCGAGTCTCCCACCGCGCTGCTTCTGGAGCGACAGGGCCTGGTTGAGCATGTGCGGCGTGAGCATGCCGCGCGTCAGGAGGATGGTGCCCAACTGCTGCCGCGCCCGGGAGGGACGCGGGCCGAGTCCCGCGGCGATGACGGGGGCCACGGCCGTGGGGGGAGGCTCGATGCCCAGGACGGGCTTGGGGGTGACGGGGCGAACCACGGCGGCTTCCGCGGGGGGCGGCGTCACCGGGCGCAGCATGGGAGGCGGTGGAGCGGAGACGGAGTGGCGCCGCACCTCCCGGGCGGGCGTCGAGCGGGTGCGCGCGAGGTCCTCGTCCTCCAGGCGGATCTCCTCACCGGGCGCCCCCGCGAGGTCGACCAGGGGCGAGCGCCAGTCGGGATTCGCGCGGCTGAAGAGGCTGGCGATATCGACGGAGCCCACGCGCAGGCGGTGGTCGAACAGGAAGTTCTGGATGGACTCGGAGAACTCGCGGGCCGCGGGGCAGCGGGCATCGGGGTTGGCCGCCAGCGCGCGCGTCAGCAGCTCCCACAAGGGCGCGGGCACGCCGGGGAGCGGCTCCAGGGTGCGCTCGTTGAAGCTGCCCAGCGCGTGGATGATTTGAGGCGTGGAGCCCTCGAAGAGCCGCTTGCCCGCGAGCATCTCGTAGAGCAGCAACCCCAGGAGGAAGATGTCGCTGCGCTGGTCCACGGGGCGGCCATGGACCTGCTCGGGGGACAGGTAGTTGATCTTCCCCTTGATGACGCCGGCCTGCGTCTCCTGCCGACCCTCGTCGGCCACCTTGGCGATGCCGAAGTCGGCCAGCTTCACGCCTCCGTTGGAGGAGACCATGACGTTGGAGGGATTGACGTCGCGGTGGACGATGTTGAGCGGCGCGCCCGAGGGGTCCGTGCGGCCATGGGCATACGCGAGCCCTTCGGCCACCTGATGGGCGATGAAGCAGATCTCCCGGAGGCCCAGCGGCACCTGCCGGGCGCGGGCGGTCTTGAGGAGCGCGCTCAGGTTCTCCCCGTCCACGAACTCCATCACCATGTAGTACTGGCCCGCGCTGGTGCCCAGGTCCAGCACCTGCAAGACATTGCCGTGCTGAAGCGTGACGGAGAGCTTGGCCTCGCGCAGGAACAGCTCCACGAAGGAGGCATCCTGGACGAAGGACGGCAAGATGCGCTTCACCGCGACAGGCTTTTCAAAGCCTTCCGCGCCAACCACCTTGCCTAGAAAGACCTCGGCCATTCCGCCCGCGGCCAGCTTCTTCACTATCCGGTAGGTCCCCACGAGTTCTCCGGAGCCGCCATGGAATTGCAGTGGTGCCGGAGAGAGGAAAGGTCACAATCGAGGGGTCTGATCCGCCCTGTGATGGGAAAGCATTGAGAGTGTTTGTTCTTCAACGCTTCCCGGGTGGAGGAGTGTTTGCTGGTGGATGGATGGCCGGACGACCGGTGCCGTCGCCTCGCGGCAGGTCCAGCCCCTCTCGTTGCAGGAACCGGCGCAGCGCCACGGGCCGTCGGTGCGCGACGTCTCGCAGGCGGTCTATCACCCATTGCCAGTACGCCTCCGACTGCGGATAGCCCCACCTCGAGATGTGCTCAGGAATCTCCGGGGCCAGCCGCGCCG
The DNA here is from genome assembly GCF_000331735.1 of Myxococcus stipitatus DSM 14675. Classification (GTDB taxonomy): domain Bacteria; phylum Myxococcota; class Myxococcia; order Myxococcales; family Myxococcaceae; genus Myxococcus; species Myxococcus stipitatus. The sequence goes on from NC_020126.1 coordinate 7,473,483, forward strand.
CCCCGGCATCCAGCACCGCGAGCACCCGCTCGGTCGTGAACGTATTGTCCAGGTGCCAGTGGAACCGCGTGATGAACCGCTCCCGGAAGATGGGAGACTTCATGAGGCTGCGGAAGAGCACGACAAAGGGCTCCCCCAGCCGCGTGTCGTGCAGGAGCCGTCCCAGGGAGTTGGCCTCCGGCCCCAGCATGAACGCGTAGTCCAGGTCGTACAGCAGCCACCTCCAGCGGCCATCCCCCGCGCCCGTGCCCGGGGTGTTCTCGCCGCCGCGATAGCGCCAGTACTTGAGGTTGTTCTGGGGCCAGTCGTCGTTGCCGAAGTAGACCTGCGCGATGTGGTAGTCGATGAAGTTCTCCACATCGATGCGCGCCTCGACGTACGCGAAGTGCTCGGGGACCGCGAGGTCGTGCGTCCGGACATAGGCCAGCAGCTCCGCGTAGGGGGTGACGTCCCCGGCCTCGCCCGTGTCGAGGTTCCCAGGCCCCTCCAGGATGACGATCTTCTTCCGGTTCAGCCCGTAGTGGCTCGCCAGGGTGTACTCGTCGAGCCGCTCCCGAATCTCATGCAGGCCCCAGTACTCACCGTTGAGGAACACCACCGTGGGGCGACAGGGCTGGGTTTCCAGCTGCGTCTGGTGCAAGAGCTCCGGGAGGACACAGTCCTTGATTCGGGAGCCCATCTGGTCCTGGCCCGAGGCCCGGACGAGCAGTCGCTTGAGGCCTCGGAACGGGTGGTTGGGGAAGAAGTTCGCCGGGAACCACTCCGGGCCGTACTCCGCTTTCGCATACAACCGCAGGCTCTTCTGCGGCAACGACGCGCTGCCGGAGCCGTGGATGCGCACCCCCGCGTTCTGTGCGAACACCGGCGCCCCCGTCGCCTCGAACCACTCGACGTGGACGGGCCGCTCCCACGCCTCCCCATCCTGCCTGTAATTGCCGGGCCCCCAGTAGTCGGGCCAGTGAGGCGTCTCGTCGTAGATGCGCCCCGGGACATAGATGCCCTGGTCGTACCCGAAGAAGTTCTCCGCGTTCGTCACCAGGGAGAGGACGGGCAGCGAATAGACGGGCTCTTGGACGAGATAGGTGCGCGCTTCACCGGCGCCCACGGGGGTTGCTCCCGAGAAGCGCTGGAGCCGGACCACCGTCCCGAGCACGGGGGTCGCCGCGGGCGGCATCCACCTCCACGACTCGGGGGCCTCCGCGGGATTCGTCGGAACGAGACTCAGCGGCGCGGGCTGCCCTCGTCGGCTCAGCAACACCAGGGGCACGGTGTAGACGGGCGACGACGGCCCCGGCGCCGTGCCGTCCAACGTGTAGTGTGTCGTGGTGCCCGGCTCCACGGGCAACGTCAGCAGCGCCTCGGCGGAATACAGTCGCGCGGGCGTGCTGAAGCGCAGGTGCTGGAAGTCGAGCCGGGTGCGCAGCTCCGTCCCCGTCGACAGATGCGCGACGGCTTCCAGGAACACACTCCCCTCCCCCGGCGCCCAGGGAATGCTCCACCGCCCCTCCGCCTCCAGCTGCGCCTCCCCGAGCAACACGGAGCCCTCATAGAGCTCGACCCGGTCCACCCCCGCATCCACCGGGAAGCCTCCCCGGAGGATGTGTTGCGCGTTGTCCATCGCATCGATGGTGAGCGCGGCCCGCGTCGACTCCGCCGCGGAGCCCCTTGGCGCCCAGAGGCAGGCGACGAGCACCAGCCCGAGCGCCCCCAACCTCGACTCCCGCTTTCGAGTCACACGAGGTGGCGTTGTACCGCGACAAGTCCTGATGATTCGGGAGTTCTCCATCATGTCTCCAGAACCGCCATGGGATTGCCAGCACACGGGAGCAACGCAAGCTCAGCCTCTCGAGCCCGGACTCGAGAGGTGGATTGAGAGACATGACGCGTGTTCTTTGTTCAATGGGCACGCCCCATGAAGTCCGCTGCTGGAACCCGCCGCGCGTCGACAGGGATTCACTGGGAGCAGCGAGCCTTGAATCAGGAGACGGAGCCGCGGCGCTGGTGACGCAGGGCCACGAGCAGCATGCTGGCGAACGTCACCACCAGGACGGCCACCTCCTCCAGGCTGTCCAGCGGAGCCTCGTTCTCGTTGATGAGCGCGAGGCTCGAGAGACACAGCACCAGGTGGACGCTGAAGACCGGCAGCGACGCACTGCCCAGCAGCACGAGCACCCTCGGCCTCAGCCATCCGTAGACCCGCGGCGCGCCCCTGTCCGCGAGCAGGGCCAGCGCCAGGAAGTTCACCAGGCGCAGCGGCCCCAGCGTCCACTTGTCGAGCAGCGCGGGATGGTCCACCAGGAAGGGAACGGACGGCCACGCATACCGCGCCAGCAGGAACAGCAGCACCAGCCCCCAGACACCTCCCAGCAGCACGCGAGAGCCCGTCCACCCCGAGACATGCCCCCGTGCCCGAAGGCTCCCCCGCCACACGCCCACCACCCACAGGAATTGCCAGGCGAACAAATCGAATGCCCCCGAGTGCCCCATCTTCACAGGGACCCACGCGACCTTCCCCAGCCCGGCGTACAGCATCTGCTTGAGTCCCAGCTGGGCCCAGAGCCAGACCAGGCCACTGAGACACACCACCTTCGCCCAGCCCGCCTCCCTCGCCGCGAGCAACAGCACCGGGGTCAGGACCAGCAGCACCACGTACAACGGCAGGATGTCGAGCAGCGGTGGACAGTAGAGCAACGCGAGGCTGCTCCACAGCGCGGTGACGGGCTCCTGGTGATAGAAGTCGAGCAGGTTGAGCACCGCGGGACGGTGCGAGGCCCAGCCCACCGTGCCGATGACCGTGAAGGCGAAGAGCAGCAGCCCCACGTGGTGCGTGTAGACCTCGAGCGCTCGGCCCCGCAGGCTCCGCCAGAGCCGCCCCGGCGTGTCCCACGCCTTCGCGTGAGCCCCGCCCACCAGGAACGCCGACAGGAACACGAAGCCCTCGGCGGCCGAGACGAAGCCGAAGGGCTGGCTGCTGTAGGCATTCAGCCGGGTGGGCAGATGCGTCAGCGTCATCAACACGAGGAGCAGCCCTCGCAGGGCATCCAGCTCCGGCCTGCGCGGCGCCGAAGGGACGGCGGCGTCCCCGCTCCTCACGGTGAGCCCAGCTCCTCTTGAAGCAACCGGCGCATCACCTCCGGCCGGCGCGCCAGGGTGTCACGCAGGCGCTGGACTTCGTCTCGCCAGGACGCCTCGGACTCCGGATACCGCCACCGCGCGATGTGCTGCGGCATCTCCGGCGCCAGCAACTCCACCGTGGCATCCAGCCGCGCGAGCACCCGCTCCGGAGCGAACGTGTTGTCCAGGTGCCAGTGGAACCGCGCGACGAATCGCTCGCGGAACCCGGGCGACGTCATCAGGCCGCGGAACAGCACGACAAAGGGCTCCGCCATCCGCTCGTCGCGCAGCAGCCGGCCCAGGGAGTTGGCCTCGGCCCCTCTCGCGAACGCGGCGTCCAGGTCATACATCAACCAGCGCCACCGGCCGTCGCCCGCGCCGGGAGTCGCCGAGCCTCCGCGATGGCGCCAGAACTTGATGTTGTTCTCGGGCCAGTCCTCGTTGCCGAAGTAGAGCTGCGCGACGTGGTAGTCGATGAAGTCCTCCACGTCGATGCGCGCCTCGACGTGCGCGAAGTGCTCCGGCACGGAGAGGTCGTGCTCCCGGACATAGGCCAGCAGCTCCGCGTAGGGGATGGCGTCCTCGGCCTCTCCCGTGTCGAGGAGACCGTCCCCTTCCAGGATGACGACCTTCTTGCGGTTCAGCCCGTGATGGCTCGCGAGGGAGTACTCGTCATACCGCTCCCGAACCTCATGCAGGCCCCAGTACTCCCCATTGAGGAACACCACCGTGGGGCGACAGGCCTGGAGGGCCAGGCGTGTCTCGCGCAGGAGTCCCTGGAGGACGCAGTCCTTGAGCTTGCTGTTCTGTTGGTCCTGCCCCGAGGTGCGGACCAGCAGCCGCTTGAAGTCCCGGAGCGGGTGGCCGGGGAAGAAGTCCGCCTGGAAGGACTCCGGGCCATAGTCCTCCTTCGCATACAATCGCAGACTCTTCTGCGGCAGCGCGGCGCTCCCCGAGCCATGGATGCGCACTCCCGCGTTCTGCGCGAACACAGGCGCACCTGTCTCCTCGAACCACTCGACGTGGACGGGGCGCTCCCACTCCTTCCCATCCTGCATGTAATTGCCGGTGCCCCACCCCGCCGTCCCCTCCGGGGACGGGTCATGCATGCGGCCCGGGACGTAGATGCCCTGGTCATGCCCGAAGAAGTGCTCCGCATCCGTCACCAGCGAGAGGACGGGCAGCGACGTGGCGCCCTGGCCGATGAGATAGGTGCGCGCCTCCGCGGGCCCCACGGGCGTCTCTCCCGAGAAGCGCTGGAGCCGCACCACCGTCGCGAGCACGGGCGGCGTGGCGGGCGGCTTCCATCTCCAGGTCTCGGGAGATGTGTCTGGATTCGTCGGGATGAGGCTCAGCGGCGCGGGCTGTCCTCGCTTGTTCAGCAACACCAGGGGCGTGGTGTAGACAGGCGACGAGGGCCCCGGCGCCGTGCCATCCAACGTGTAGCGCGTGGTGATGTCGGGCTCGGTGGGGAGCGCCAACAGCGCCTCGGCGGCATACAGGCCCTCGGGCTCGGTGAAGCTCAGGCGCTGGAAGTCGAGCCGCGTGCGAATCTCCGTCCCCGCCATCGCGTACGCGACGACCTCCAGGAACTCGCTCCCCACGCCCGGCTGCCATGGGATGCTCCAGCGGCCCTCCTCCAGCAAGGCCTCGCCGAGCAACACGGAGCCCTCGTAGAGCTCCACCCGGAACACGCCGGCTTCCACCGAGAAGCCTCCGCGCAGGACGTGCTGCTCGTTGTCCATCGCGTCGATGGTGAGGACCGCTGGCGAGGACTCCTCCCCCACTTCATCCGAGGACACCTCGGGGGCACGGCGACAGGCGACGAGCGCCCACACGAGCAACGCGAGCACCCCCGCGCGGCGCCCCGACACGCCAAGAGGGAACAGAGAAGACACGAGCATCGAGCCACGCCCGAGCAATCCTCGTGCCTCAAACTATCTCCGTGAATTCATGGGAGTGAGCCCAGGACGCCGTGGCAGTGTGCAACGCCCGGGGTGGCGGATTGCCACGGCGGGCGAAGCCTCAGGGCTCGGTGTCGACGACCCTCATCTCGAGCGGGAAGCCGCCGCCACAGTCCATGAGGGAGGCCTTCTCCTTCCCCTGGGCCCGCTTGCCCTTCGTGCCTCGGTAGGGCCCCGTGACACGTCCAGGTCCCCCGCACTTGGTCTGGACGTACCAGGTGCCGTTGCCGCGGTCGCACCAGCCGACAGCGACGTGTTCATCCTTGTGGCTCTGGTAGGCCTTTCACCCTGTCGGGCCCACGCCCGCGCTCGGGGTCGGCTCCTCCGCCAGGCCCTCACCGGCGATCAGCATTCCCCCGAGCGTCGCGACGACGCCCGCCAGCCTGCATTGATGTTCCTCTCTTCTCGAAGTGCGGCGGTCCGTCCTCAGACATGAGGACCCGCGAGGAGTGGAACAAGGCGCGCGCGGACCGAGCAGGGGACCTTGGCGACGGAGGAACAGGCGGCTCACGCCCTCGTCCGTCAGACGCCCCATGAAGCAAGTGGGTGGCTGAAGCTCGAGGCCCTGGCGCGAAGTCGACCCACCCCGCTCACGAGATGCGCGACATCACCGCGCATTCTCATGCAACGAGAGCACGCTTCATCGAAGCGTGGAGCCGCAATCAGGAGCGCTCACACATCGTATCGTCGTCACGTTCCAAGGATTTCTCCGGAGAGGGACACGGGCGCAACTCCTCGTGGCTCCAGCGGATAATCCGGACGCAATACTCGTGATGTATCAGAGGGGGATGACAGACCATGCGTGTCGATGGCTCGCCACGTGCCACCCAGACCAGCTCGTCCGAAGGCGCGACTGAAACAGCCCGGACCGAGACGGAAACCAACCACCATCAGGTCGAGGAACAGGACGCTTCGGGTTCCGAAGGGTTCGACTCGACGTCCTCCTTCGAGGATGACGGAGGCTCGGTCCGCCGAGAGAAGCTCCAGCCTCCGCCCCCACCTCCTCCTCCACCTCCCGAGGAAGAGGAGCCGCTTCCCCTCCCGCGCAAGGACCTGAAGCGCGGCGACTCCGGGCCCGAGGTGCAGCAACTCCAGGACGCGCTCGTGGAGCTGGGCTACCTCACCGAGGCGCAGGCCGCCACGGGCCCGGGAGAGTTCGGTCCCAAGACGCAGGCCGCGCTGGAGCAGTTCCAGGCCGACCAGGGCGTCACGCCGAACGGGCAGTACGCGGGCGCCACGCGCGAGGCGATGAGCCAGGCGCTGTCCCAGCAGAAGGCGGGCGGCGGCACCCAGCGCCCCGCGATGACCGCGGAGGCCGCGTTCATCACCCAGTTCACCTCCGAGTACAACCCGACGGGCCCGCGCGGCAGCACCAACTGCGGCCCGGCGAGCCTCGCCATGTCGCTGGCGTACACCGGCCACATGCCGGGCGGGCTCACCAAGGAGCAGCAGGTCGACTACGCACGCGCGCTGATGAGCCCGCGTCGCGAGTCCGAGTTCACCTACGTGAAGTCCTCCGACGGCACCCGTGTCCCGCAGCTCGACCGGGACCGGGAGCTGACGGGCGGCACCATGGTGGGCGACGGCATCCAAGGCGCGGGGCTCGGCGCGCGCTATGGCCAGGGCTGGGACGCACTGGACAAGCAGCTCGCCTCTGGCAACCCCGTCATCGCCAATGGCAAGACGAACGCGGCCTGGCGTGAGCAGTTCCCCGAGCGCATGGGCTCGGGCGACATCGGCCACCTCAACGCCATCCTGGGGAAGACGCAGGACGGCAAGTACCTGGTCGCGGACCCGCTGCACACCGGCGGCCCGGTGGCGATGACCCGCGCGCAGCTCAGCGTCTTCTTCTCGCCCACCGGAGGACAGCCCTCGTTCACCGCGCTGGAGGGCGCATCGAAGGGCAAGGGCGGCGCGGCCAACGCCGGGGCTCGCGCGGGTGCGGGCGCCACCGAGGCCCTGAACCGCCTGCTCGAGCAGCCCCGCGCCGACCGCCCCGTTCCCGAGCCCGACCTGCTCACGCCGCGCTCCGGCGTGGGCGCCGTCAGCATCAGCGTCGCGGGCGCCTCGGACGTGAAGACGCGCGCGCTCCAGGACGCGAAGACGCTGGAGGGGACGCTCCAGAACAGCCTGGAGAAGGGCGCGCTCCAGTTCGAGCAGTTCATCGCCAGCAACCCGGACCCGGCCTACCAGGAGGCCTTCGTCCGCGCCGCGGAGCCCTCGCTCGCGAAGATGGGGCAGCTCTTCGCCGGAGTGTCGCCGGAGACGAACCGCAAGCTGCACCCGCCCGCGGGCCAGCGCGGAGTCGACCCGAAGGACTCCGTGGCGATGCAGAAGGTGGTCGACGCGGAGATTCGCATCGAGCACCAGACGTACTACGCGCTCGCGCGCGCCACGGAGCTGATGAAGGACCCGGCCGCGGGGATGGTGGGCAAGGCCTTCACCCGCGACGCGCCCCCCACCCTCGTCAACATGTCGATGACGAGCGCGGTGCGCACCGCCGTCAACTTCGGCATCGGCACGAAGCTGGCGTTCGACATCGAGCGCTCCCTCAACCGCACGGAGGTCATTCCTCCCAACCACACCGGTCCCACGATGGGGACCGCGCGCGCGCAGCTCCACGAGACGCTGTGGAGCAGCATCGACGCGCTCCGAGGCCGGTTCGCCGAGGCGGCGGGGAAGTCGGAGCAGCACCAGAAGAAGCTCACCGCCCTGCTCGGGGGCCCCGCGGCCATCCTCACGCCGGACCAGCAGAAGGAGTTCATCGGCGCGTTCATGCGCGAGGGCTCCGTCCAGAAGGACCTCGCGGACCACGAGCAGTTGGGCAAGCTGCTCGCCAGCGCCGCGCCGGATGGCGTGCCCACCGGCTCGGATGACGCGCGCGTCGGAGCGCTGGTGCGCGAGCTGCCCCGGCTGGCGGACACGAAGGCCGGCGCCGCGTTCCTGGCCGAGCAGCTCACCGCCAAGGCGGAGAACAAGCCGCTCCTCCTGGACGTCGTGGGCAAGCTGAAGGACGGCAAGGACCTGCACGAGAAGCTGGCCGTCGCGCTGGTGAAGAGCGCGGGCAGCGGCGCCATCCTCGCCGCCGGCAACAAGGCCCCGGGCGCGGCCCAGAAGATCTTCGACGGGCTCACGCGCTTCTCGGACCTGTTCGGGATGAAGCAGGACGACATGAAGTCCTATGTCCGGCTCCTGCGCGACATCAAGCCCGGCTCCTCGGAGGCGGACGTCCGCAAGACGACCGAGTCCCTGCGCTCGCTGCTCGAGGACCAGGAGACGGGCCTGCCCTTCAGCGCGGACACGCCTCGCGGACAGGCCCTGCGCGGCCTGGGCCTGCTCATCACCGGCACCGCGTTCGCGGGAGACGCCACGGGCTGGAAGCAGGCGGACCTGGCCGCGAAGCTCAAGATTGTCGGCGATGGGCTCAGCGTCGGCGCGGATGGCGCCACGCTCGTCACGGGCGTGCTCGGCAAGACGGCGACGTGGGCCACTTCCGTCACGGCGCTCGGCAAGCTGTCTGGCGTGGGCGCCATGCTGGGCGCGGTGGGTGACGCGATCCAGAGCCTCCAGTTCCTGCGCGAGGGCGACGGGTGGAAGGCCACGGCCTCCGGCGCGCAGGCCATTGGTGGCGCGATGATGGCGGGCGCGGCGCTGTTCGGCGCGGCGCCGGGCTTCCAGATTCTCGGCGCGGCCCTCTTCCTGGGAGGACTGGCCGCCAAGTACCTGGACCCGGAGCAGGAGCGCATCCGCGAGCAGCAGGTGAAGCTGCTCACCGCGAGCGGCATGGATGAGACGCTCGCGAAGAACCTCATCGCGCTGGGGCCGGACCTGCTCGACACGCGGCTGCGCCAGGGCGCGGGCATGTCCCCCGAGCAGGTGCAGAAGTTCGTCGCCGACAACCCGGCGCTGGCGAAGGAGCCGCTGCACCTGGACAGCCTGGCCCAGGCCGCGAGCGCCATGAAGATGAAGGGCGCGGACTTCCAGCAGTTCTTCGAGCGGCTCGCGAAGGAGCGCGGCGTCGACGTGGCCACGCTGGGACATGAGCTGCACGCGCGCTTCTTCGGGCGTCCGCCCTCCAGCGGCTTCGGCGGAGGTGAAGTGTACCTGTCCGCCGGGCACGAGTTCCGCGCCTGGGTGGAGGCGAACCACCCGGACGTCGCCGCCTGGGCGAAGCAGCACGAGACGCGCTGAGCCGCGTCCCACGGGGAGCGCCCGGCTCGGTCCACCGCACGAGCCTGGCAATCCCTGTCGAAGACAACACACGCAAAGTTTGCCCCTCGACGCGCAAATCCTGCGCGTCACTTCCGCGTGAATTGCCCCTTCCCCAACGCGCGGACGTTGATAGGTTTCAGGGCGTGTTCTCTGCCACCCGCACCTTCCTGTTCGTGTTCCTCGGGGTGGCCCTGGGTGTGGCGGTGGGCCTGGGGGGCTTCACCTTCGTGTATGCGAAGGGCGCGTCGTACCTGCAAGACGACCCGGCCGCCTGCGCCAACTGCCACATCATGAATGAGCAGTACGACGGCTGGCGCAAGAGCAGCCACCACGCGGTGGCCACTTGCAATGACTGTCACACGCCGCCGGGGCTGATTCCCAAGTACGCCACGAAGGCCAGCAACGGCTTCTGGCACTCCTACTACTTCACCACGGGCACCTTCCCGGACCCCATCCGCCTGCGCCCGGGCAACCGCGCGGTGACGGAGCGCGCGTGCCGCAAGTGCCACGGCGAGATTGTCGAAGCCATCGAGACGCCGCCCGCGGGCCATGCCCAGGTGGCCCCCGGTGAAGCGCTCCAGTGCCTCACCTGCCACAACTCCGTGGGCCATCCCGAAGGCTCGGGCAACCCCGCGCTCATCCGTCAGGAGATTTCACGATGACCGAGCCCGACAAGGCTCCAGGGACCCGGCGGCGCTTCGGCGGCCTCCGACTGGTGGTGGCGGTGGCCGCGGCCTCCGCGCTGGCCGCGGCGGGCGTCACCGCGCTCCTGGTCAACATCATGGAGCGCAAGCAGGAGGCGAAGAATCCCTTCTACCGGGTGGTGGAGCTCGACGACACCATCACGGACCCCGCCGTGTGGGGGAAGAACTTCCCGCTCCAGTACGACAGCTACCGGCGCACGGTGGACCAGCAGCGCACGCGCTATGGCGGCAGTGAGGCGGTGGCGCGCACGCCCACCCAGGCGGACCCGCGCTCGGTGGTGGCCCAGAGTCGCCTGGAGGAGGACCCGCGCCTGGTCACGATGTGGAGCGGCTACGCCTTCGCCAAGGACTTCCGCGAGGAGCGCGGCCACGCGCACATGCTCGAGGACCAGGTCTTCACCGAGCGACAGCACGTGACGCAGCAGCCGGGCACCTGCATCCACTGCCACGGCAGCGTGTACGTGCCCTACAAGAAGCTGGGCGACGGAGACCTCATCAAGGGCTTCGAGAAGATGAACCAGATGCCCTTCATGGAGGCGCGCAAGCTCGTGGAGCATCCGGTGTCCTGCATCGACTGCCACGACCCCACCACGATGCAGCTGCGCGTCACCCGCCCCGGCTTCATCGAGGGCATCGCCGCGCTCAAGGCCAGCCAGGGCGTGCCGGACTTCAAGGTGAATGAAGACGCCACCCGCCAGGAGATGCGCACGTATGTCTGCGGGCAGTGCCACGTCGAGTACTACTTCAAGGGCAAGGAGAAGCGCCTGACCTACCCCTGGGCGAAGGGCATCAACATCGACCAGATCATGGCGTACTACGACGAGGACGGGCACACCGACTGGACCCACGCGCTCACGGGCGCCAAGGTGCTCAAGGCCCAGCACCCCGAGTTCGAGATGTACAACCAGGGCATCCATGCGCGCAGCGGCGTGGCCTGCGCGGACTGCCACATGCCCTTCCAGCGCGTGGGCGCGATGAAGGTCAGCGACCACCAGGTGCGAAGCCCGCTGCTCAACATCAACCGCGCCTGCCAGACGTGCCACAAGTGGAGCGAGGCGGAGCTGCTCTCACGCGCGGAGACCCTCCAGACGCGCACCTTCCAGACGCGCAACCTGGCCATGGACGCGCTGGTGGACCTCATCCACGACCTCGAGCGCGCCCAGAAGATGGGGACGCCCGAGGCGTCGCTGGCCAAGGCGAGGGACTTCCAGAAGCGCGCCCAGTTCTACCTGGACTTCGTCGAGGCCGAGAACTCGATGGGCTTCCACGCGGACCAGGAGGCGGTGCGCATCCTGGGCAACTCCATCAACTTCTCGCGCCTGGGACAGAACGCGCTGCGGCCCCAGAGCGGGGCTCCCGCGTCACCGTAGCCCCGTCTCGCATGGGGGCACCTCCTCCGCTCAGCTCTGGAGGTGCTCCGGGGTGATGCCCGCCTCGTCGAGGTCCAGCGACTCCAGCGGGATTCGCTGGATGGACTCGCGAGGCTCGAAGTCGGAGTCGAGCTTGTCGCGGTACTTGTGCGAGCCGCTCTCGTACGTCACCCAGAGCTCGTTGCCGACGACGTTGAAGCCCTGGGCGTAGGGGTCTATCTGCCCGTTGGCGATGTCCTTGCGCTTCGAGATGTCCGCCTCGAAGGAGCCTCCGCTGGAGTCGAACGGCTGGTAGACGAGCTTCCGGTCGCCCGTGGTGAACAAGAGGGCGCCGTCGACCACCATCATCCCCTGCGCGCGGTCCGGCGCGCGGATGGGGCCCTGTCGCGAGCCCTCGATGATGGCGCCCGTGTCCTCATCCAGCTTGTAGCGCCAGACAGCGCCCGCCTTGCCGTCGCCGTCCTTGCTGTAGGCGCCGACGTACGCGTAGCCGTCCTTCACCGTCATGTAGCTGCCAGCCGACACCAGGCCGATGCCCGTCGCCGGGTCCTTCAGGTCCTCCGGCTGGGGGACCTCCGTCACCTGGAGGGCGGGGACCTCCGTCCCATCCTTCGCGGCCTGCTCGATGGCCTCGCGGCTGTAGACGTAGAGGTGCTTCGTGTCGGAGACGTAGACGAACTCGCCATCCGTCGAGACGCCCCCGCCGTGGCTGGGCGCGCCGGCCAGGTGGTCGGGGCTCAGGCCGCCCAGCTTCACCTGCTGCGTCTCCTTGCCCGAGTCCTTGTCCTGCACGGAGAGCATCACGCCCCGGCAGTCGTCGTAGTACGTCGTGAGCACCTCCTTGCGGCCCGCGTCGTACCCCTGCCCCTGCGGCGTCCAGCCCGTGTCCAGGTGCAGCAGCTTCGGGCCCTCGGTGGAGGTGCCGCCCGAGTCCAGCGGCGCGGGCTTCGCGGACGCGGAGACCGCGGCCGACGAGGTGCTTTCGCCGGTGAGGTTCACCCGGCTCGGACGGACCTGCTCCAAGGCGTCCTTGAAGTAGGGCGACGCGGTGGGGGCGGGCACAGGCGCGGGGGCCGCCTCGGGCGTCGTGGTCGACTTCTGGACCGGGGGGGCGACTCGCGGAAGGAGGGAGTTGATCACCAGGATTCCTCTCTTTTGAGCTCCAACACTCCCAGCATGCGCCAAGGGCGCCGCCCGGGGGCATCGGCCGACCGGACGGCGCCAGACAGCGCGGGACTACTCCACCCAGGCGACGTGACCCAGGCCCATGGAGAGCATGTCGCAGACGTAGACAATCTGGTCGTCGCCGTCGTCGTAGACGCCCCGGGCCGGGATGCACTTCGCGGTGTTGGGATACGGCGCGTTGAGGCTCAGCCCGAGGAGGCGGCAGGACTCGTGGTCGTCCGGACCGCCACACTCCTCGGTGCAGCTGCTCGCGCGAATCCAGTACGGGTTGTAGAGCGGGTACGAGTCCGCCTCGTGCCAGCACAGGCCCGAGTCGCAGTCCGAGTCCATCTCACAGCCCGAGCCCGTCACGTACATCCCCTGCGTCTGCTCCGACGTCTCCGGCGCCGGCTCCTGCACCGGGTCGGGCGACGTGTTGTTGCAGCCGAACAGCGAGAGCGAGACGACCGAGACCGCCACTGCGAGGAAGTTCCTCATCGATGGGTACCTTTTCGGGAGAAGGGGGAACCCCCGAACCAAGCATTCCCGGCGAACGGAACCAAGCGGAACTCCCACGAATTCTCAATTTCGCAGAACAGCCATAGTTCCAATCGACCCGTGTCAATTCCGCCCCGCCTGGAAGCACTGACTTCCGCGCGGGTTCAGGGCCTCAGGTGGCTCTCGAAGAACCGGGAGGTCTCCGCCCAGGCCGCGGCGGCGGAGGCCTCGACGTAGTCCTCGTTGGAGGGGTTCGCGAAGCCGTGCAGCCCGTCGAACTCCACGATGCGGTGGCGCACCCCCGCCGCCGCCAGGGCCTCTCGCAGCGCTCGGGGCTTCTCGGGGGGAATCACCTCGTCGCGGGCCGCGAAGATGCCCAGCACCGAGGCCTGGATGGGGGCCAGCGCCTCCGCGTCCGTCACCACCGGGTTCGCGTAGTACAGGACCGCCGCGTCCAGCTCTGGAATCGCCATGGCCGTCCGCAGCGCCCAGCTCCCGCCGAAGCACCACCCCAGGGTGCCCGTGCGCGGGGCGCGGATGCGCGGGTCCTCTTGCAGGAACGCATGCGCCGCCTTCAGCGCCTGGGTCGCTCGGGCCGGGTCCACCGCGCGCAGCAACGCGAGGGCCCGGTCTCCCGTGGTGGCCACCTCGCCGCCGTACAGGTCCACCGCCAGCGCCGCGTAGCCACTGGCCGCCAGGCGGTCCGCCCAGTGGCGCATGTGCGCATTGAGCCCCCACCACTCGTGGATGACCAGCACCGCGGGCAGCGGCCCCTTCGCGTCGGGCGGCAGGCTCAGGTACGCCTTCATCCCAGCGACCTCCAGCGCCTGTCCCCGAGGCGCGGGCGGCACCTCGGTGCGCAGCACGTGCAGGGCCTTGAACTCGGCCTCGGAGACGGCGCCCGTGAGCGAGGGCTCCCGACTCACGTCCCGCGGCCCGCTTCGGACACAGCCAGCCAACAGCCCCACCGCGACCCACAGCCCCAGGTGACGACGCATGCATGTCTCCGCTCGCACGGGTGTCGCGCGACAACGAAGAGGGCTGGCCGGGGATTCCCGTTCTAGAAGAGAAGCCCCTGCCCCAGCCGCTTGACGAGCGGGGCCATCACGTCCGGGTCGAAGCCGATGTCCAGCAGCTCCAGCCGCCGCAGCTTCGGCAGGGCCTTGGTGGAGCGGAACGCGAGCGCGCCCTCCTCGCTCACCTCGGTGCGCGACAGCTCCAGGCGCTCGAGGCTCGCGAGGCCCTTGCTCTTCGCCAACGCCACGGCCGCGTCGTCGCCAATCTCGTTGCGGTTGAGCGCCAACCACTGGAGCGCGCCCAGCCCCTTCGCCTTCGCGAGCAACGCCACGCCCTCGTCCGACAAGCCGGAGCCGGACAGGTAGAGCCGCTCCCAGGGCAGCTCGGCCTTCGCGAGCAACCCCATGCTGGCATCCGAGAGGTGACTGCTGGAGAGGCTGACGGAGCGCAGGGCCGTCAGCGCGCGGCTCGACGCCAGCTCGGCGACGGAGAGATCTCCCGCGCCGACGAGCACCAGGGAGGGGAGCCGGCCGACTCGCGTCGCGGACGCCAGGGCTCGCGTCGCCGCGTCGACCCCCGCGCCTCTCAGTCGCAACCAGCGGACCTGGGAGAACCAGGGCTGCTCCAGCGCGAGCGCCAGGCCCGCGCCGTCCCGCGTGCCGACCGTCAGTCGGGAGACGGGCTCGCGCGCGAACAGGTCCGCCCCGTGCGTCGCGAGCGACTCCTCCGGCAGCGTCAGCTCCTCGATGAAGCCTCGGCGATAGGACGGCTCCTGCACGCTCGCGGCGAGCAGCGGCTTGAACCAGCCTCGGCCGTGCGAGTCCATCAGCGCCCGCTCACGACGCTTGAGGTCGAGCCTCCGCGCCGGGTCCATCCGGCCCGGCAGCGCGACCTGCACCCGGATGAGCTCCGCGCGCGCGGGGTCGCTGGCCTGCAGCACCTCCGCGCACGCCAGCCTCGCCGCGTCGCTGGCGGGGTCCTCCACGACTTTCGCGAGCAGGGCTTGATAGTCGCTCATCTTCCCAGCAGCTCCTTCACCTCACGCTGCCAGCGCTCCCCCAGCTCGGGGTGCACCATGCGCACGTAGGCGGCATAGCCCTCCAGCCACGCGGGGAAGTCCGCGCGGCCTCGCGCCTGGGACTCCACGCCGTGCTTGCGGCAGTTGGCGAGGATGGCCTTGAAGCGGCGGCGGTCGTCTCGGGGGATGGCGACCTGCTGGTTGACGGTGAGGCCCGTCACCCGCTGGCGTCCGCCCTGTCGCATGACGCGGCGCTTGGCGCTGTTCTCCGCGAAGCCCTCCTGCTGGAGGATGGCGTTCACCCACCAGAGGAAGCGGCCCATCCGCTCCGGGGGCTTCGCGAAGGAGAAGGACAGGTCATCCGCGTAGCGCGTGTACTGACCTCCGGCCTTCTTCGCGAGGGCATGCAGTCGCGCATCCAGGCGGCGGCAGACGAGGTTGGCGATGGCGGGCGACGTCGGCGCGCCTTGCGGCAACACCCCCGGCCACACCACGGTGCCGTCCGGCAGCCGAGGCCGCCAGGTGGTGAGGCCCGCGAGCGTGGACGCGACCTCCTCGTTGTAGCCATGCGACTCGAAGAGGCCCTTCACCCGGCGGTAGTGCACGGAGGGGAAGAAGTCCTCCACGTCCACGCGCACCACCACCTGGTTGCCGACGTGGGCCCGGGCATTCGTCACGGGGGAGCGGCCGGACACGAAGCCGTGCACCGCCTCGTGCGTGGGCATGCGCGCGAGCAACCCTTCGAGCAGGGCCCGCTGCGCGGCCTTGAGCCTGGCGCGAGGGGCGCAGATGCGGCGCACGCCTCCGGAGCGCTTGGGGGTCTCGAACTCCACGTAGCCCGCGCCGGGGCCGGAGCCCGGACGCATCAGCGCCTCCAGCTCCGAGGGCTCCACGCCCACCAGCTTCGCCACGTCCTCGCGGGTGCGCAGCTCCGGCAGCACCGGCGTGTCCGCGGGCTTGCGCTTCACGGGGGTGGCGCGCAGCCCTGGGAAGAGGCCGAAGTTCCAGCCCGTGGGGTTCCACCCGCCCTGGGCGCGGGGGCTCGGGCGGCGCGGAGGCGCGATGCGCGAGTCGGGGAGCGAGACATCCGCCAACCCCATCTTCTTCACGGCGGCGCGCGCGCAGGAGCCCACGCGGGAGTCGGGGTCCTTCACCCGGCGGCGGAGCTGGCCCGCGGCGGAGACTCGCGGGAAGAGCAAGGGGATGAGGCGCACGGCCTCCAACCGCTCGCGGGGGTCCACGCTCCCGAGCCTCCGCGAGACCGTCTCGCTCCAGTGGCGGCTGACGTAGAAGCGGGCCACCTCGTACTCGGCGAGGCCCTGGTGTCGCTCCAGCAACTCCGTGATGCGCTGGAAGTTCGCCTCCGGGTCCTCCATCAGGGGCTTGAGCTCGAGGAGGAGTGAGACCAGGTCCATGCAGGTGCTCCAGGGCCACCACGATGAGGCGGACTGCGAGCTCCTGGGGACGCCGCCACCTGCACGGCAGAGGCGGACGAGGTCGGGGAAGCCCGCCAGGCGGACCTCGTACCGCATCGTCCTTCAATGGGTGTCATGGGCAGCCGCGACGTGACATCGCGGACGGAAGGCTGGCTGCACGCGACCCCAGGAGCGGAACGAAGCTCACCACATGTTTCAGGATGAAGGAAGTGTGTCGAGCTCGGAGGGCTCATCTTCTTCCATCAGGGCGAGCAGGGCCTCGCGAGGCCCCCCGGGCGCGCGACGCACCAGGGTGTCCAGCCGCCGTCCCTGGGCGCGCACGCGCTCGCCGTGGGCCCGCATCACGGCCAGGGCATCGGGCTCCATCCAGGGACGGGAGAGCACGTCGAGGTTGTGCAGGAGCTCGCGGCGGTTGCGCGGGGCGGTGAGGCTGGCGCTCACGCCGGGCTGGGACAGCGAATAGCGATAGCAGTCCACGGCGGAGGGGAGCGGCGCGTCGGGCGGAGCTCCGGGCACCGGGCGGAGGAGTCGGCCGTAGCAGGTCGTGGTGAAGGTGAGCACGCCGGTGCCCTGGCGCTGGGCCTCGGGGAAGAAGGCGGTCTCCGCGCCGGGGTGCGCGGCGCTGTGGCGGGTCATCACCACGGGCCAGCGGTGGCGCGTCAGGGCGTCGCGCGCGAGGTCTCTCAGGTGCGTGGAGAAGCCGAAGGCGCGCAGCTTGCCTTCGGCGCGCAGGCGCTCGAGTTCGGCGAAGTCCTCGTCGGAGAGACGCTCGGGGGCGCGGACCCAGAAGAGGAGGAAGACATCGAGCCAGGAGGTGCGCAGGCGGCGGAGCGCGCCCTCCACGTCGCGCCGCAACGCCCCCGCGCCGGAGTGGTAGGTGCCCGCGACGATGACGGACGCGTCGCGGAGTCCTCGGCCCGCGCGGAGGAACTGGGTCAACGCGGCGTAGCGAGGCTCCCAGAAGAAGGTGTTGATGCCGGCTTCCCGCGCCTCGAAGAAGGGCTCGCGCGACGTGAGGTGCGCGCCCGAGAGGACGAGGGGAGACACGCTGAGCCCCGTCTCGCCGAGGGGCCGTGAGGAGGCGCGGGATGGAGGCACGGGCCTCGTGGCGGGCCGCGCGCGGGGCCGGGCGGGAGCGGTGGGGCGAAGCTGCGCGAGCTCGGGCTCGGCGGTGAAGAGCGCGTCGGGGAACGTCAGGGTCAGGGCCCGGAGGTGGGTGGCGACGCGGGGAGGCTCGATGGAGCCACGAAGACCCTCGAGGAGCCGGGTGAAGGAGTCGGCATCCGCGTGGCGCAGGCGCCAGGTCCATGCGGCGATGCGCAGGTCCTCGGCGTTCTCCGAGTGAGCGGGGGCATGCGCTTCATGAAGCAACGCGTCCAGCCGCGTCTCGAGCGAAGCGCATGCCTCCAGCGGAGACGCCGCCGCCATGCGCACCATGGGCGCGGTGTCACGTGACAAGTGGAGCAAGGCACGCAGCTCCGCCTCATCGCGCTCGGGGTCGAGATGCTCCGCCGCCCGCGCTCGGACCCAGGGGTCTGGCGAATGGACACACGCGAGCGCGACAGCAGGCGCTTCGTCCTCGTTCATCCGCTCGTTCGAGAGCGCGAGCTCCAGGCCCAGACGCCGAAGACTCGCGTCGGGGTCCTCGATGCAAACCCGGAGGGCGCTGTCCATATCCAAGACCGCGGCACGCAGCCACGGGTCTTCGTGGGACTCGGCGTGCTGCCGCTCGGTCTCCGTCAGCAAGTCGAGTGTCGCCAAGGCCCGCAAGGCCACTGCGCGCACCGCGAGGTCTTCATCCCTCGAAGCCAGGAAGAGGGGCTCGGGCAGCTCCAGGAAGGCCGCGGCCATCGCAACGGCCCGACGCTCCCGAACCGATGCGGCGCGCGGCGCGAACTCCACCAGCGCCCGGGCGAAGTCCTCGGCGGCGGCCTGCGAGCGAGGACGGCGCTCCCACGCCGTGATGACCTCCGCACGGACACCCTCGTCGGCGTCAGCCAGGGCGCTCAACGCCAGCCCTCGACTGTTCGGGTCGTAGACCAGCGCCGAGATGACCGCGCGGCGGACTCCCACTCCGGAGTGCGCCGCGAGACTCCGAACCTGCTCGAGCAGTCGCGCCTGGTCGTGCTTCACCGCGATGCGCGCGGCCCACGCCAACGCACCCGGTCTGGGCGGCGCCGCGAGGATGCGCTCCGCGAGGTCCACTTCATCCACGACGAGCCGCTCGAGCAGCGCACGGGCCTCGTCCTGGGCATGAGGAACCCGAGGCTCATCGAGCCAATGCAACGCCAGGCGCATCGCCTCCGGGTCCTTGCGCTCACGAAGCCGCCGACGCGCGAGCACGCGCAGCGGTTCGTGCGGATCCCCCAGCCACTCCACCCACTCCCGCGCGGACAGGGACTCGGCTGCCCGAGCCTCCAGACGCGCGGTGGTCACAGCGGGGTCCTCACTGGCCATCGAGGCTCCGAGCGCCAGGCCCTCGGACGAGAACCGCTGCCCGATGGAGGCCCCTTCACCGTGACGAACCTCCCCCAACGGCGACGCCTGCGCCTCGGTCCCCCACTCCAGCTCCAGCCACGCGACCGCCGAGCGCATCGGCCCTCGCGCCTGCTCCGGCTTCGCCGCCACCTCGCGTACGCGCCGCCGAAGCGACTCGTTCCCCTCCCCCAGCCAGCTGAGCGCCTGCACCGCCGCATGGCGCACACGCCAGAACGGGTCCTCCAATGCCGCCAGCAACACCTCCACCGCCCCCGCACCCACCACCGAAGCCGCGGCCCGAATCGCCGCGCGTCGCACCCACCAGGCGGGCTCTTCCCGCACCGCGCGCGAAGCCCGAGGCCCCAGCGCCTCCGCTCCCAGCCGAGCCAGCGCGCGCCACGCACGCTCTCGCACCAGCGGCATCACATCCTCGAGCGCCTCGAGCAGCGCGGGGACGAAGCGCGCGTCCCGGGCATCTCCCAGCCGGCGCGCGGAGATGGCTCGCACCTCCGCGTCCTCGTCTGTGAGCAGGGCCTGTCTCAGCGCATAGCGCCCGGCGAGCACCGCCGAGTCCACGGCGCCCGCCGCCTCGCGCCGCACCGTGACGTCCTCATCCAGCAGCCTCACGGGGGCCGGGTCCATATCGAGCATCGACGGAGACTCTAGGCGCCCTGCTACACTGTGCCCATGCCCGACATGCTGGCCATCATCAGCAAGGCCATTTTCGAGAAGGAGGCCCCGGGCCTCTCACCCGGCCAGGTCCTTGCCACGGACCGGTATCGCAGCCAGAGCAAGCACCTGGCGCCCCTCGAGGCCGGAGGTCGTCTCTTCCTCGTCACCGTGCGTCCCCCCAACGAAGCCCTCTGGCTCGTCGCGGTGCTGGAGGGCCTCTCCTCGGATGACGAGGGCTGGGTCGGCCGCAAGAACCGCGTCCCCATCTCGGACGTCACCTCGGCCATCCCGCGGCTGCGCTTCGAGTCCGGCAAGGGACTCCAGGCCGCGAAGGGCGCCCTGGGCATGTCCCTCCAGACGCCTCGAACCCTCACCGCCGCGGACGCGGAGCTCCTGCTGTCGAGCTCCGGAACCCGCCCCGTCAACTTCACCGCGCACCAGGAGACCTCCGCCCTGCCGTGCCTGTGCAAGCAGTGCCTGCCCCGAAGCGGTGAGCACGCGGAGGTCCAGGGCATGCGCTTCACCCGAGCCCAGATGGAGAGCGAGGGACGCATGCTCTACTACTGGCTGCCCGAGGAGCTTCAGCGACAGGCGCGAGCCGTCGGAGAGGCGGTTCGCACCGCCTTCGTGGGACGGCTCGGCGCCTGAGAATCAGGCGTCCACGCGGCGGCCGGTGAAGCACACCGTGCTGGTACACGTGTGGGTCTTGACGTCGTAGGCACTCGTGCCGAAACCGCCGCACTGGAGCGCCAACCCCATCATGCGCCCAGGGCGCCTGACTTCACGAACGACCGCTTCATCATCCAAGTCCTCTCGAATTCGAGAACCACCGCACGGGCGAGCTCGGTCCAGCGCCCGCCCCGTGCGAAGCGCCCATCCCGCGAGTCGGGACGGGCGCGGCCCGCGTCACTGGATCTTCTTCTCGGTGGCGCGGACGATGCGGCCGAAGTCGAAGTTCTCCGACGGGTCCTTCTTCTGCGGGTTCGTCTCCTTGTGGCCCACGACGTTGCCCGAGGGGACGTCGTAGCGCTTGGCCAGGTACGGCACGAGCTTCTCGAGCGCCTTGTACTGGGCCTCGGTGTAGCCGTCCTTGCCGTCGCCCTCGTTGACGATCTCGATGCCGATGGAACGGTCGTTCACATCCTTGCCCTTCTCGTCGCGCAGCTGTCCGCCACCCGCATGCCAGGCGCGCTTCTCGTCACCGACGAGCTGGAAGATGGTCCCGTCCTTCCCAATCATGTAGTGGGAGCTGACCTTGCCGTTCTTCTTGTCCTTCAACCACTGCTCGCCCTTCTTGAAGACGCCCTGCCCGTCCGTGTCTCCGGTGAGCGTCGTGAGGCTGTTCCGGTCGGAGCCGTCGGCGGTGTGGTGGAGGACGATGGTGTCGATGTCCGCACCCGCGGGCCGGTCGTTGTAGCGGTCCGACTTCGCGGGACGCACCTGCATCTCCGGCGTCGGGTTGGACGGGTCCGTGGACGGAGGCGTCAGCGGCGCAGGGCCCTTGGGCGCCGTCCCGGTGCCGTAGCCCGGAGGCGGAGTGCCGGGGCTCGGGGAGGGCGTGGGGCTCTTCTTCGAGGGCTCGAAGGTGTCGGGGCGCGGAGAAGGCGATGCGCCAGGCGTCGGCTTCGGCGTGGGTCGCGGCTCATCCCTGAGCGGACGCAGGAGGGTGTTGCTCACGAAGCGCTTGATGGGATTGAACATGGGGGAACCCTGGGGGTCGGGGGTGTGGGATGGGGTGCGAAGAACAACCAGATTATCGCTGCCCGATATCGCGAGTTGCGCCTTCCCAGAAAGAAAGAATCAACGCGGACCCACCGGTGATTCCCTCTGAGTTCACGATCTCCGCCGAGTCCCCCGCGCCTCGATGCGCGCATGCACTTCGTCAATCATCAGGTCCACGCGCTCGCTGAGCCATTGCTCGAAGCGCGCGAACCGAGGAGCGGGCTTGCGAGGCGGTGACGACACCTCCGCCGCGGCGACCGTGGGGCGAGGAGGCAGCGGCGCGTCCCCCGCCAATCCATCCCGACGCAGCGCTCCGAGCGCGGCGTCCCTGTCCGCGGCGAGCTTCGGAGACCCAAGCCCCTTCTTCAGCACCTGCAGGGCCCGCGAGAGTTCGTCACCTTCCGCCGCGCACAGGCGAGGCCAGAGCGGCCCCCGGATGGCCGCGAGCTTCTCGCGCTGAGTCACCTTCGCATCCGCGAACAACTCCGTGAGCTCCGACACGAGCGGGGTCGACAGTGGAGCCACGGAATGAGCCACGCCGCCGCCCCTGTGCTCCAGCTCCAGCAACTCCCGAGGGTCGGGGCCCTGATACAGCTCCGACTCCTCGTGATACCCGAGGTAGAGCGGCGCTTCGCCTGCGGCATCGCGGAAGTCACAGACGTAGAACCAGTCATCGCCGTTGTGGTGGTCGCAGACTCGCAGCAGGCGAGGCGACTCGATGCCACGGAACAGCGCACTCGCCCGCCAGGCGAAGTCATGACTCCGGTCCATCAGCGAGCGGGAGTGCGAGACCAGCATCTCGGGCGGAGTCGTCGCATCCGACCACGCGTTCAGGAACGACACACTTCCAACCCGTGAAAGGAAGTCACGGTAGGACGGAGGAAGCGCGAAGCCGAGCTCGCTCTCGACTCGCGCGAGCAAGGCGGGCTCGACGGGACGGCCCTGCCCCACCGCCTGCTCACATTCGCCGAACTCCACCTCCAGCGCGGCGGAGTGGCCCGCCGACTTCAGCTCGGCGAGCCAGGTGTTTCCACGCGAGATGGCCTCGGCGAAGGTCTCCGGGCCGTGCTCCTGGAAGTGCGCCCTGAGCGCCCCCAGCGAAGCGGGCTGCATCCGAGGTGCCTCCGGGTCCTGGGGACGTTGGACGTAGGCGAAGCCCTCGGAGAGCCGAGCCGCGACGAGCGCCCGGGCCTGGGTGAGCGCCTCGCGGTGCGTGCCACAGGCGAAGGTCTCCTCGCCGTGGCGGGTGCTGACGCTGACGCGGTCACCCGTCACGTCGATGCCGCAGGACTCCCTGCCCCGGGAGAGCCGATAACGTGTGGTCATTCATCGGCAGCAACCCAGATTGGCTGGAGCGGGTCAAACCGGAAGCACTAACGCGCGGGTGCCTGCCCGGGGTTCCAGAGGTCGATGCTGAGAGCGCCACTCGGATAGTTCATCCAGCCCCACGGGTCGAAGCCCCGCGGAGCCTCCCATCCATAGGGCTCGATGTTGCTCGTCATGGGCGGGTGGTCCGTGCTCGGGATGGAGTAGGCACGGCGGTACTCCGACGCGGTGTTCGTCAGGCGCGTCACGGCCAGATGCAAGTGAGGGCCCCCCGCGCACCCCGTCTCACCGGACAAGCCGATGACCTGCCCTTTCTTGACGCGCTGCCCGGCCACGACGGAGTAGGAGTCCACGTGGGCGTAGTAGGTCACGAACCGCTCCTCGTACTCGCCCGAACCGACGATGTGTTGGATGTAGACCTCCTTCTGGATGGGAGATTCGCAGGGCACCTTCCGGTCCCGGGCGAGCAGGACGACACCATCCGCCACGGAGAGAACGGGCGTGCCCGTGGGCACGGTCCAGTCGTGGCCGTCATGGTCATTGACAGCCACCGTGTTCGACATGTCGATGCCGTGGGACTCCACGATGTGCGCATTCGCCAGCCCCGGCTGGTCGAAGCCGTTGACGTCGACCGTGACGTCTCCCTGCGCGAAGTCGAAGCCCCCCGGGAAATGGCCCTGGATCCTCGTGCTCGCCGAGAAGGGCGAATCGAAGAGGGGCAGCGCATCCGGCGCGACGGTGAACACACACCCCCTGCGCTGACTCGCCAGGGCTTCGTCGACGGCGGACTTCAGGGGACCAGCGCCCACCCCTCTCCAGTAGTCGACCCCATTCCGGCACCGCATGACGACGTTGTTCAGGCCGTGGGTGGAGTAGAGGCCGGCATGCGCGACACGGCCTTCGGCCTGCTGGTCGCGCAGGCGACCACACGGGTCCGACTTCGAGGAGGGCTCCCACTCCAACGCCCAGCGGTCACCGCGCCAGAGCATGCTGCAGTAGTGCCCCATGCCCGGCGGCACGGCGATGTTCGGATTCGCGGCGTCATCGGGCGCCTCCTGCTGGCGCACGCTCCTTCCACCCCCACAAGCCAACAGGACCCCAGCGACGAGCACCACGGGGAGACGGAGATTCATCACAGTCGAGTTCATGCAACGGACACCATTCGCGGGTTCCGTCGAGCATGCCCGTCCTCACCGCCGACACCGAGAAGTCGTTGCGCGCCGAGGGGTATCCCATACCGACGCACGGCCCGCCCCGGAGCGCTCCTCCCGGACGGGCCTTCTTCATTCACAGCCAGGCGTGCTCAGGGCGCTCCAGCACAGGTGTACGAGTACGAGAGCATATACGCCGAGGTGACACCCCAGCGGGCCCAGATGCCACAGTCGCAGCCTCGGGTGCCCACCAGCTTCGTGTACGTCGCGTCGCTGTAATACTCGAGCTCGTAGCCTTGCTCGCCGCAGCTGCGCTCAGCGTCCTCCCGCGAAGCCAGGTCCTGCTCCGCCACGTCGTCCGTCGGCGCACCCCCGCAGCCCGTGAACATCAGCCCCGCCGCGAGCAGCGCACCGCCAATGAATCTCCCAGCCTGCATTCATGCCTCCCATGCCACTGTTGGACTGGACAGCCGCACCAATATATCACTCAGAGTATGAGAATTTCATCAAACGCCTGGGGGGCTGTCAGGCCCCAGAGTGAGGGGCAAGCCCCCCTGAATCGCGCATGAAATCTCGACGGTGAGCCCTGTCTCCGGGCAAGCCCTCTGTGCCGCACCGTGGCATGTCGATTGCCTCGTCCGTGGGACCTTGGCGCCACGATGGCGATGATGAGGAATTGCGAATGACCCCAGTCCGGCTGAGCCGAAGTCCGTCACCTTGGAATCTCTTCCTGTCGCTCGCCCTCGCGAGCACGCTCCTGGGCTGTGCTTCCTCGGGGCCCGCCGCGAGTGAAGACAACACGCCGGACGCGGGAGAGCCGTCTGCCGATGGAGGCAACCCATCATCCGATGGAGGCACCTCCCCACCGGACGGCGGCACCCGCCCGCTGCCGCCGTTCACCTGGGGACAAGGAACCCTCACGGGAACCCTCGTGGGAGACGTGTGGACGCCTGGGAGAGACTCGGCGGGGCTCGTGAACGAAGCCTCCTGGGCGACCGTGCCCAAGGGCCGGTGGATTGAAGTCGCGGGGACACCCCTCACCTCGCTCGACGCGGAGGTCAAGGCCGCGCTGCCGGGCTTCCGAGACCTCGGCTCGCAGGGAATCGCCGGAGTCATCAACGCCTACTCAGGTGTCGCGCTCGATGCGCCCCGTGCCCGGTGGTGGGCCTTCGGCGGCGGCCACGCGGACAGCACCAACAACGGCCTCTACCGCTTCGACATGGCGCAGATGCGCTGGAGCATCGAGCAGCTCCCCGACAACTCCACCCACTGGGCGGGGGTCCCCTGGGGCAATACCTACAGCGCCTATCCCCCCGCCGCCGAGTACGCCAAGGCCCACCCCACCAGCGATGTGTACTCGGACGAGTTCTTCGACCCCGCCCGGCCCGCCGCGTCGACGGGCAACCCCGTGGCCCGCCATACGTACAACGGGCTCGTCTACAACCCGGACCTCGACGAGGTGGCCTTCGGCGTCCGGCGCATGTGGCGCTACAGCCTGAAGACTCACACGTGGAAGCGCCACAACCCCTTCAACACCCCGGGGGCCACCTATACCGGGGCCACGGGCTATGGCGGCGCAGCCGGCTGGACGTACTGGGACGAGAAGGCGGGGCGATACCTGTTCGGCCCCACCGAGAACTACAACGCCTCGCGCTGGTGGTCCTTCGGCACCACCGACGCGTCCTGGAAGTGGGAGGTCGTGACGCCGCCCGCCTGGTCCTTCGCCCAGATGGCGCGCGTCGGCCGCACCCTGGTGAGCTTCCCGGCCCCGGGACACGAAGAAGCCCACGTGCACTTCCCTCGGCTCATCACCTACGACCTGGACACCACCCGGTGGGGCGAGCTGCGGCTGCGAAACGACCTGGTCCGCGCCCGCTGCTACGCCGCCCCCTTCGAGGGCCAGGTGTTCGCCTACGTGCCCCCGCTCGAGCGCTACATCGCCGCGTTCCGGTATGACCGTGATGGAGACGGGACCTTCGAGTACCGCACCTGGATGGTGGACCCCGTCGCCCTCACCCTCACCGAGGCCCCCGAATACGAGGTCGGCGCCTTCGGCGGATGGCACGAGCTGGTCAAGAACCGCTTCTTCTACCTCGCGACCCATGACGCCCTCGTCTACGTCCGCAAGGGCGAAGAGAACCTGCGTGTCTTCAGACTCCCCTGAGCAGGTTGTCTTTCCCTTCACCCGGCGGAAGAGGTCTTGAGTTGAATCACAGCCATCCTGCACATGGCCAGACATCACCCCTTGTCACAGCCGTGTTGACACGAAACGCTGTTTCTGTCTGAATTTCACTTGGAGCGAACTCCCATCCGGGAACGCCTGTCGTGCCGTTTCGCTCCAGCTCGAGAGATTCAAGAGACCCGGGCACGCGCCTCCCTCGCGGCGGTCCTCCTTCGGATGTCTTTCCGGAGCGGGAGCGCCACGAGCGGGCGTCGTGCCCGCGCGCATGTCGACACCTGAGGGTCCTCACTGGTGAACGCCACCGGAGGGGCCCGGTCCACCGTTGAAACAGAGGGGGTTCGAAGCAATGAGGATGCGGAGCAGGATGCTGTGGTCGTGCCTTGTCGCGCTGTCCCTGTCGGGGCTGGCCAGCGCCGACGTGGTGATACTCAACCCAGCGGAGATGAAGGGCCAGGTCAGCTTCGGCCCGCTCTCCCTCAACAAGTTCACGCTGGAGGCCACGTCCACGACGGGCCTCACCGCGTCCAAACAGTTCACGTCGAGCCCGTACTCGTTGACGGTGGAGAGCGGCCACTCCTACCGCTCCACGCTCGAGGCCGAGTTCAGCAACGCCATCGGTACTCGCGCCACGCTCAAGCTCGAGCGGTCCGTGCACACGCTCGTCGACAATCAGGCCGGGCCGACCACGGTGGACTTCACCTATCCGGCGGCGAGCCAGGTCAACACCACCATCACGGTGACGGGAGGCACCGTCGCCCAATACGAAATCAACGCCTTCGTCTACACGCCGACGGAGCAGTACAGCGGGAAGGTCCACCACTTCCTGGGGACACCCGGGCCGTCCACCTCGGCGGCCTGGATTCCCATCATCCCCTCGAACCGCGTCTTCGTCTCGGGGCTGGTCTACCTGCGCACCCGCTCCGGGGCCTTGGAACAGCGCGCGCTCACGCAGCAGACCCTCGACATGAGCCAGGGGCAGACGAGCGTCGCCTGGGCCTTCGACCTCACCGCCCGAGGGAGTCTCGCGGGAACCATCACCACGCCCCCGGGCGCCTCGGTCCACTTCCACAACCTCTACTTCCAGGGTGTCCCCGGCACGGCCACCGAGGGCATCCAAGGCGAGAGGCAGCTCCTCTCCGGGAGCGCCTACAGCCTCGAGGTCCCGCCCGGCCCGTATGACGTCGCGCTGCGTTCGTACTACCTGCCCGCCACCCAGTTCTCCGAGACGAAGCCCTACCGCGTCACCGTCACCACCGGAGCGACGACGACGCTGGACTTCGCCGAATCGCTGGGCATCGCGCAGGCGCCGGTGCTCGTGACGGGCTTCCTCTCCAACGCGGATATCGCGCGGGGCCAGCTGTGGCTCGAGCGAGAGGACCCGCTCGCCCCCCGCGTCGCCACCGCCATGGACGAGGGCCTGGCGAATGGACGCTTCGACTTCTCGCTCCCCCATGGCCTCTGGAGGAAGGTGAGCGTCTTCCTGTCCTTCGGCACCGACTCCCGCGCGCCCTCCCTGGCCGCCCCGGAGCCCTTCCTGGATGCCGAGGTGTACCACCTCTACAAACGCAACACGGCGCCGGTGCTCACGGTCCCCGCGAACACGACCCTGAGCTACAGCACCGAGCTGCTCTCGCTCGTCAGGACCACGCTCTACTTCGACGTGAAGGAGGCGCAGCCGACGGACCCGGAGATTCTCCTCGGCTCCCCGTCCGCCACGCTGTCTCGCACCCACTACGAGGGCGGCGTCGCGCGGTGGAATGTCAACGCCTCCTCGCGGGGCCCCGAGACCCCCAAGAGCCTCGCGGCGCTGACGGTCATCGCGGAGCCCGGCATCTACCAGTTGGATGCGAGCGCCGTCGTCCAGGGCAGCACCACGCAGTTCTCCAACCAGCGCATCACCATCGCGGAGCCGGCGCTGACGCCCGTCGGGACGAATGTGTCCGTCACCCCCGCCAACACCCAGGACCTCCAGGTGACGGTGAGCTTCCCCACGGTGTCGGGCCCGGGAGTCACCTCGGTCGTCGAGTCGCCGCTGGGGCCCGAGACGCCGCAAGGCCTGAAGTCGTTCTGCTCCGACGGGTCCAGCGCGGAAGGCGTCGACTGCAGCCCGCTCTTCTACGACATCGACACCACCGCGCGGTTCACCGAGGCCACGGTGTGCGTCCGCCGGAAGTTCAGGGCGGGCAACGGGCTGTCCCAGTTCCTGCGCTTGTATCACTTCAACAAGGACGCCTTTCCCTCGGGGCAGTGGGAGGAGCTGCCTCCGCCTCCCGGCATGACGGAGCCGGCCATCGACTGCAGCGCGGACCTGGCGGCCTGTGGCTGCGCCAGTGAGGCGAGCTGCGGCATCGACTACACCGTGGACCCGCCCGTGAATGTCATCAAGGTCTGCGGCGTCACCCCGGGCTTCTCACCCTTCGCCCTCTTCGCGCGTCCGCGCACCTTCACGAACACGGTGGACGGCGTGGAGTACACGGGGCCCACGGGGCCGCCGTCGCCTCGGACATGGACGGTCCCCAAGACGGGCGCGTACCGGCTCTCGGCCACGGGCGCGAGCGGCGCGAGCGCGGCGGCGGGCCTCTCCGGAGGCTGCGGCGCGAAGGTCGAAGGGGTCTTCACCCTCCAGGAGAACGACGTGCTGGAGCTGCGCGTGGGCCAGAAGGGCACCGCGACGACGTACAGCGCGGGCGGCGGCGGTGGCTCCTTCGTCACGTTGAATGGCAGCGCCCTGCTGATCGCCGGAGGCGGTGGCGGACTTCGCGCGGGGGCCACGGTGAATGGGCGACACGCCAGCACGGGCACCGCCGGCACCGCCGGGTCGACGGGCGCCAACTACACGTCCGGGTTCATCGCGGGCGGGGCGGACGGGCAAGGAGGAGCCCGGGCCGCGAGCTACGGCGCGGGAGGCGGTGGCTGGTTCACCTCCGGCGCCTCGGATGGAAACTACGGCGAGGGCGGCTTCTCCTTCAGCGCCGGGAGCAAGGGGGGCGCGGGCAAGTCGTGCGGTGGACTGGCGCATGGGGGCTACGGCGGTGGCGGCGCGGGGAACGGCTGCTACGGCGGTGGCGGCGGCGGTGGCTACTCCGGCGGAGGCGGAGGCCGTGTCGGCGGAGGCGGAGGCTCGCTGAACACCGGCACCCAGCAGGTCGCCACCGAGGCCGCGTGCACCGCGAACGGGCACGGCATCATCACCCTCTCGCCCGTTCCGTAATCACTCGCAGTCAGAATGACTCATACCGACCCGTCCCCGCGCCCCAGTCCCGCGCAAAGGGACGGGCCGTTTTCCAAACACACGAGAGCCCAGCCGGGGACCACCCCTGAGCAGGGCTCCGCACGCGGTATGCATCCAGGGGGTACGACTCGGTGAGCATGCAAGGCAGGAAGATGTGGTCAGGCGTCATCGCGGTGATGGTGGCGGGAGCCGCCGCCGCCAACGTGGTGATTCTCAATCCCGGGGAGGTCAGAGGCCAGGTCTCCTTCGGCTCGCGGCCTTTGAGTTCCTTCTCCCTGGAGCTCAGGTCCGGGGAAGGTCTCACCACGGACAAGGGCTTCAGCAGCAGTCCCTACTCCATGCCCGTGGAGAGTGGTCAATCCTATCAACCCAGGCTTCGCGCCCGGCTCGACCATCCGGCTGGGATGACGTCGCTGCTCGACGTGGCCCGCTGGAGCGTCGTCCCTGTCGACAACCAGACCGGCCCGTCGACGCTGGACTTCGTCTATCCGACGCCCTTCGACATCACCGCCTCGCTCACGGTGATGGGAGGGAGCATCGAGCGATATGAGCTCTCCGCGGCCGCGAACGGCCCTCAGGAGAACTATTGGGCGACAGCCGCCCATGACCTCGGTGGCTCGCCGTCCTCCGTCACGCGCGTGTTCCCCATGATTCCCACGAACCAGGTCAACGTCGTCGGCAGGGTCTTCCTGCGCACGAGCTCGGGGACCCAGGTGATTCGCTCCTTGGGGGTCCAGACCATCAACCTGCTCGCGGGGCAGAACACCGTGAGCTGGGTCGTCGACCTCAGCAACACGGGACATCTCGCGGGCACCCTCGACATCGACCCGGGTGCTCCGGTCTCCTTCCACAAGCTCTTCTTCAAGGGAGTCGGGACCTTGGAGGGCCCGGGTCCCTCGGGGGACATCCAGCTCTCCGCCAGGGCCCCCTACAACCTCGAGCTGCCCCCGGGCCTCTACGACGTGTATCTGCGCACCTACTACCTGCCAGACAACCAGTCGTCGGACTCGAAGGCGCACCGGGTCACCATCACGACCGGAGGGACGACGTCGCTGAACTTCTCCGACCCGCTGGGCGCCGCCCAGGTCCCGCTGCTCATCAGCGGCCTGCTCTCCAACGCGGACCTCACCCAGGCCCGGATGTTCCTCGCGAGGCATGACCTGCTCGCGAGCGTCCACACCGAAGCCGAGAGCACCACCCTGACGAATGGCAGGCTCGAGTTCCTGCTGCCGCATGGTGACTGGAAACGCGAGCGAATCTCCCTGTCCTTCATCGATGACACCCAGCCGGCCGCCCCGCTCAATGCCTGGGTCCACCGGAGCTACCACACGGGCACGCCGCCGCCGGTCACCGTGCCGGCGTTCTCGACGGTGAGCTTCAGCACCGAGCTGATTCCGCTCGTCAGGACCCGGCTCTACTTCGACGTGCGGGAGTCGAGCGCCACGGCCCCGGAGATTCTCTTCACCTACCCGTCCGTGTCCCTTCTGCGCACGCACTACGCACCGGGGAATGGAGGCCGCTGGGAGTCCTCCGCGAAGTCGACGGGGTCCGGGACCCCCAAGAGCCTCTCGTCGGTGACGCTCATCGCGGAGCCGGGCACCTACAACCTCCATGCGACCGCGAACATCGACGGCGCCTCCATCGAGTTCGCGAACCAGAACATCACCATCGCCGAGCCGACGCTGACGCCGCCCGGCTCGAACGTGTCCGTCACGCCCATCAGCCGGACGGACCTCCAGGTGAACGTGACGTTCCCCACGGTGTCGGGCGGCGGGCTCACCACGGTGGTCGAGTCCCCGCTGGCGCCGGAGCTTCCCCAGGGACTGAAGTCCTTCTGCGCCGATGGAGCGAGTGCGGAGGGAATCGACTGCACGCCGCTCTTCTATGACATCGACACCACCGCGCAGTTCACCCAGGCGACGGTGTGCATCCGCAGGAAGCTCCAGGGCACCAATGCCCTCGCGCAGTTCCTGCGGCTCTATCACTACGACAAGGACGCTCCGCCCTCCGGTCAGTGGGAGGAATTGCCTCCGCCCCCAGGCCAGGAGCCCGCGTTCGACTGCAGCGAAGACCCCGCGGCGTGTGGCTGCATCTCCGAGGCCGCGTGCGGCATCAACCCCGCCGCGGAGCCTCCCGTCACCGTCATTCGCGTCTGCGGTGTCACCACCGGCTTCTCGCCCTTCGCCGTCGCCGCGAAGCCCGTGTCCTTCACCAACACGGTGAACGGCGTGGAGTACACGGGGCCCACCGGACCGCCGGCCTTGCAGACGTGGACGGCGGAAGGCAGCGGCATGTATCGCATCACCGCCACGGGGGCGAGCGGCGCGAGCGCGGCTGCGGGCCTGGCGGGCGGCTGTGGCGCCAAGGTCAGCGGTGTCTTCACGCTCCAGGCCAACGACACCCTGCACATGCTCGTGGGCCAGAAGGGCACCGCGACGACGTACAGCGCGGGCGGTGGCGGTGGCTCCTTCGTGACGTTGAATGGAGGTCCGCTCCTCATCGCGGGCGGTGGTGGCGGCCTTCGCTCGGGCGCGCTCGTCCCCGGACGCAACGGCAGCACGGGGACGGCGGGCACCGCGGGCTCGACGAACTCCAGCTACGCGTCTGGCTTCATCGCGGGTGGGACGAATGGACTGGGCGGCACGCGGGGCGTCGCCTACGGCTCCGGAGGCGGTGGCTGGTCCGGCAACGGCGCCTCGGACGGGACCTACGGCGAGGGGGGCTTCTCGTTCCAGTCCGGAGGCAAGGGCGGCGCGGGCAAGACCTGCGGTGGCCTGGCGCACGGCGGCTACGGCGGTGGTGGCGCGGGTAACGGCTGCTACGGCGGTGGCGGCGGCGGTGGCTACTCCGGCGGCGGTGGAGGCCGCGTGGGTGGTGGCGGTGGCTCGCTGAACACCGGCACCCTGCCCAAGCAGGCCGAAGGCGAGTGCACGCCGAACGGCCACGGCTTCATCACCATCGAGCCCGTGGCCCCGTAGCGCTTCACGAAGAGGGCCGTCCCTTCCGACCGAGGGGACGGCCTTCTTCGCGCCGACCTCGGCGCATGCCCGGCTTGCACTCCGGAAGCGGGCTCGAGCTCGCGCGGGCGGCAAGGTCGTCGAGGAGAGCTCCAGCGTCCGGAGCCAGGGCCTCCGCGGAGGTCCAGGCACGTCCAGCAACACAGCCGCGCCGGCGAGTCCCGTCGGGACCTGGGCAGCGCCTCGCTGCCGCCGCCCTCCGTCCCACGCGAGCGCCTCTCCGCTTCCTGCGCCTCCCACTCGGAGAACGGGCCGAGCACGTCCTCGGACCCGGAACGCGCGGAGTCACCCGCGAGCCCTGGGATTGCCCGGCCTCTTCACGCATGATGCCGCGCCACTTCCGGAGTCCCCGTGTCCACTCGCGTGATGAAACCCTCCCTGGTCTCCTGCTGGATGCTCGTGGGCTTCTTGCTCGCAAGCCCCGCGCAAGCGGTCCCCACTCGTTCGGAGCACCGCGTCCCTGGCGTGCCTGGAGTCACCCTCTCCGTCCGCGAGGTTCGCGAGAAGGGCAAGCCCGCCGCGAGCCTCCCGCCCGTCATCCTGCTGCACGGTGCGCGTGTCCCCGGCCGCGCGTCGTTCGACCTCCCTGTCGCCGGGGGCTCGCTCGCGGCGGACCTCGCGCTCGCGGGGCACACCGTCTTCGTCATGGATGCACGCGGCTACGGTGGCTCCACGCGCCCCGCGGCCATGAGTGCCCCCGCCACGGGCCGCCCGCTCGTGAGCTCCCATGAGGTCGTCCAGGACGTGCACGCGGTGGTGACGTGGGTGAAGAAGCGCACGCGCCAGTCGCGCGTGGCCCTGCTGGGCTGGGCCACCGGTGGCCACTGGCTGGGCATGTACGCGAGCCTCCATCCCGAGGAGGTCAGCCACCTGGTCATCCTCAACGCGCTCTACGCCGGCGGCGCTCAGCACGCGATGCTGGGACGCGGGACGAACTTCGAGGACCCGAAGCGGCCGGGCCAGTTCAACGCCGAGGGCATGGAGGCCTGGCGCTGGAACACCGCGGCCTCGCTCCTGGGCGTCTGGGACCGCTCCATTCCGATGGAGGACAAGTCGCAGTGGCGCTCACCGGAGGTCGCGGAGTCGATTCAGCGGGAGGCGCTCGCGAGCGACACGCAGTCAGGCTCACGCACGCCGCCCGCGTTCCGCGCGCCGTCGGGAGCGCTGGAGGACAGCTTCTACCTGGCCACGGGCCGGCAGCTCTGGGACGCGGCCTCCATCACCTCGCGCGTCCTCATCATCCGCTCGGAGAAGGACTTCTGGAGCCGGCCCGAGGACGTCACGGTGCTGCAAGAGCACCTGGTGCATGCCGCGTCGGTGAAGGCCGTCGTGATTCCCGAGGCCACCCACTTCGTGCACCTGGACCGCCCGGAGCGAGGCCGGGACCTCTTCCTTCGCGAGGTCCTCGGCTTCTTCTCCCCGACGCAGGCAATGCCCGCGTCCGGGGCGGGGCAGTAGCCCTCCAGCCTACGGCGTCCCCTTCGGAGCCACTTCCGCGGGCAGGGTCTCGAACCTGCGGAAGAAGCTGCTCTCCTTGTAGTGGGGACGCTCGGGCGCATTGCCCACGAGGAGCGAGAGGTCCGCGAGGAACTTGACGAACTTCGCGGCCGCCTCGCGGTCCACCGGCTGATGCACGTCATCCGCGGGCGCGTGGTAGTACTTCGTGTACCAGTCCTGCATCTGGCGCACCTGCGCGGAGCCCGCGATCGGGCTGAACTTGAAGGACAGGGCGGGCACCCCCTTGCGGACGAAGGCGTACTGGTCGCTGCGGATGAACAGCATGCGGTCGGGCTCGGGGTCCGGCACCAGCTTCACGCCATGGGAGGTGGCCACCTGCTGGAGCGGTCCCTCCAGGCTGGACTCGTCCTGGCCGTAGGCCACCATCTGCGTGAGCGGGAACAGCGGCATGAACATGTCCATGTTGAGGTTGGCGACGATGGAGGACAGCGGCACCGTCGGCCTCGCCGCGAAGTAGCGCGCCCCCAGCAGGCCCTTCTCCTCCGCCGTCACCAACAGGAAGATGATGGAGCGCTTCGGCTTCGCCGCCTGGAGTGCTCGCGCGACCTCCAGCACCGCCGCCACGCCCGTGGCGTTGTCCATGGCGCCATTGAAGATGGCATCCCCCTTCACCGGGACTCCGACGCCGACATGATCCAGGTGCGCGGTGAGCACCACGTACTCCTTCGCGAGCGTGGCATCACTGCCGGGGAGCACCCCCACGACGTTCGGTGACTTCACCGGGGCGTGCGTCCGCTCGGACCGGGCCTCCAGTCGGGTGGGCATGTCGAAGTGCGGCAGCGGCTTGTTCGCGTTCGCCAGCGCCACCACGTCCTTGAAGGAGTACGGCGAGCCCGCGAACAGCTTCTCCGCGTGCTTGTTGTTGAAGACGACGCTGAGCTTCATGCCCTGGGTCTCGACCAGCACGGGGTCGGCGAAGTCCATGGAGGGCTCGAAGCGGGCCCCGGCGATGCGCGACCAGGGCATCTCCTCGGTCTTCGGATTGAACAGCACCACGACGCCCACGACGCCCGCCTCGCGGAGCGCCTTGACCCGCTCCGCGGTGGCGCTGTGGTGGGCCCGGAGGGGCCCGGGGATGTGCGCGGGGCCGCCGTAGAGGAACACGGCCAGCTTGCCCTTGAGGTCCATGCCGGCGAAGTCGTCGTGCCCCGCCTCCGGAATCGAGAGGGCATTGCCCACGAACGCCAGGGGCGCATCCACCTGCCCGGCCTCCCCCAGGTGCTGCGAGATGAAGGCCTCCTTCCCGTTGGTCAACGGGATGCGCTTGCCGCCTCGCACCAGGGTCAGCTTCGCGCTGGAGTCCGCGAGCCGCTTCGAGACCAGCTCCACTTCCTGGAAGTAGCTGTCGCCCGCGCCCGGCTTGATGCCCATCGCCGCGAGTTGCTCGGCGACATAGTCCGCGGCCTTCTGGTAGCCCTCGCTGCCCGGCTCCCGCCCCGCCATCGAGTCATCCGCGAGCACGCGGACATGGCTCCACCAGCGCTCCGCCTCCTGCGAGGAGTCGGCGAACGCCACGGAGGGCAAGAGCAGCAGCAGGAGAAGCGGGGGCGTACGGCGTGACATGGCGGGACTCCTGGAGGCGGGGCTGCCAGGAGACAACGCCCGACGGGCGCCACCATTTCCTCAAACCGTGAGGATGTCACGAGACGGCGCCGCGCGAGCACATCCCGTCCCGCGCGCGCTCACTCGGGCTTGGTCGGGAGGCTGAGGCTCCCCACGCAGGTCCACTGGGTGGGGTCGTTCTTCAGCATGTGCTCCAGCATGCGGGGGCTGCTGCGCGTGTGCCCGTCCATGGGGATGATGGGCGGAGAGCCTGGGACGATGGCCGCCCCTTCGCCATAGGCCCGGATGACGAGCTGCGAGCAGAAGAAGTCTTTCTTGTCCTGTTCGCTGTAGGACTTCCCGTCGCCCGTCCAGAACTTGGCGGAGTCGGACGTGCCCTGTCCCTTGAAGACGGAGGCCATGGCTCCGCTCTTCGAGTACGCGCCATAGCCCGGCACCATGTTGTCCGTGCCCATGGCCGTGTGGTGCTCGGCCATGTCCACCGCGCGCCCCGCGACGTCCGGGTTGTTGAAGCGGTAGATTTGATAGGTGCAGCCCGTCTCCACGCGCGCCTTGGACAGACCCGCCCCGGTCGCCTCGAGCAGGTGTCCGTTCCCCTTGTAGATGGCGGCGTGCACCGTCTCGCTGCTCCCCTCCGAGCCGCTCTTCGCCTGGAGCGCCTGTCCCAGCTTGATGCCCTTGTGGACGGCGTTCTGCACGCCGACCTTGAGCAACACGTCCCCTGGCTGCAGGTCGTCGATCCCCAGGGCACGCGGGCTGGAGGCGACCTGCGCCACGCTCGTCGTGGAGCCCACGGCGGACCGCGGTGAGTTGTAGAGAGGCGGTGCGCCAGGCCGAGGCGGCACGGGCGTCTGGGACTGCGTGGGCGTCAGGGGCGGCGAGGCCGTGGAGAACCCGGAGGTCTGGTGGGGAAGCGCCTGGGACGTCGTCGCCTGGACCTGGGTCGTCGCCTGCGTCTGGGTCGTGGCCTGCGTCTGGGTCGCTTCCTGCGACTGCTGCGATGCCTGGCTCGACTGTGTCCTGGGTGCACCGCCGCGAACTCGCATCTCTCCCATGAGACCTCTCCCGTGCGGACTTGAGCCGCCAACCCTGGGGCGATGCGTCAGGAACCCGAAGGCCCTCCCAGCCACCACCACCCCGGTGGGCTCGGACGCTAGGGCACGAGTCGCGCCCCGGGCAAGTGTCGCACACCCCGCACGTGCCTCCATGACCCAGGGCGGAGGCGGAGCTCAGCGCTTCATCGGATCCCCGTGCTTCTCGTTGAGCACCAGGGCCTGGCGCACCAACGCCGCGAGTGAAGCCGGCGGGCGCTGGCCCGACTGGAGCCGCAGGTACTTCATCCCGGTGCCCTCCCCTTCCAGGATGCCCTCCGCGTCCTTCATCTGCCCGCCGCGCCAGAAGCCGATCAACACATGCGCCTTGGCGGGCTTCACCAGCACGAAAGGCCCCGCGTGGTCCCAGATGGGATGGCCCCACTTCACATAGGTCGAGGCCTTGGGGGCCTCGGCGGCGAAGAGCGCGGCGAGCTCCCGCACGAGCGCCTGCTGCCACGACTCCAGCTTCCCGATGAACGCCTCCACCACCGCCCCTTGCGACACGGGGGCCGCCGCATTCTTCGTCGCCGCGACCTTCTTCGCCACGGGGGCCTTCTTCGTCGCGACGGCCTTCTTCGCCGCGGGGGCCTTCTTCGTCGCCGTCTTCCGGGGTGCAGCCTTCTTCGCGGTCGCCATGGGCCAGGTGCTCGCTCTCGTTGAAATCCGTTCGGTGCTTCAGACCGGCGACGAATAACGCCAGAGGCGATCGACACGCCGCTGAAAAATCCGCATCAACCAGCTCGCGCCGCGACGACGTAAGGGCGGGGACACCGGTGTCTCCGAGGCCACATCCATGCGCCATCACCCACCCCGCTCCGCCGCCCCACCTCCACGTCCCTCCTCCTGGTCACGCACCGCCTCGCGGCTCGCCGGCGCCGGACTGCTCCTGGCGAGCCTGAACCCCGCCCTCGCGAGCGCCCCCCACTCGGAGCGCGGCGGACTCCAGACCTCGGCCCTGGCCGACCAGCCCTCCACCACGGCCGCGGTGCTCGACCCGCTCCGCTCGCTCGCCATCACCGACTTCCAGACCCTCTCCCTCATCAGCCTCCAGCGGGTGATGGACCAGCTCGCCCAGCAGGGCCCCACCCCGGGCTTCACCGGCGAGCAGCTCTTCCGCCAGCTCTGGGACACCCAGAACCCCGCGCCCGGCCAGCCCGACCTCCCCCACGGCGCGCACTGCAGCGACAACGGAGGCACCCTCAACGGCGCGCCCTACACCTGCCGTCCCAATGAAGGCGCGGAAGCCATCCTGGGCCCCGAGTCCGTCATCGCCCGCTACAACCCCATCGGGCTCTTCAACCGCTTCGACCTCGCCCCACCGGACGGCGCCCACTGCGGCGAGTACCGCATCGTCTTCGCCCGCGGATTGGGCTCCAGCAGGCGCAACATGGTCATCTTCGAAGCCGTCGTCCCCAACCCCCGCCCAGACCTGGGCCTGGAAGGCTGCCGTCCCATCGCACAGACCTGGGCCAGCCTCTCCACCCTCACCGACCCCGCGGCCCGCGGCGCCCTCGTGAAGTCCTTCTTCATGGATGCCACCGGCCCGGGCCAGCCCCCGGTCATCCACGTCAATCACCTGGGCAACAACGCGCTGAGCGCGGGACAGATTCGAACCAACCAGTTCCTCCAAGGCCCGGGAGCCTCCTTTCCGTGGCTGCTCCGCGAGTTCAAGCTCCGGCAGCAGTGCCTCCCCGGCGGGGGCTGCCCGCTGCGCTTCGTGCCCGTCACCGTCAAGGCCAACCCGCGCGGCGACTTCTTCAACGTCCGCAACACCAGCCCGCTCGCGGTGAGCTTCCGGGCGCACTTCATCACCCAGGTGGCGAGCCTCGCGGTCAATGACATCAACCGCTTCAACTACGAGGTCCCCGACCTCTACAACGCGGCCCAGAGCGACTCGGAGGGAGTGCTCGCCTCGGACAACTACCTCAACGAGTTCCTCCTCGCGCCTCCCAACAACTCCTTCGCGCAGGCCATCACCACGGAGCTCCAGCGCATCGGCAGCACGCTGCGCCCCGAGCACCTCGTCGCCCGCGCCCAATCCCTGTCCTGCGCGGGGTGCCACAACCTCAGCAGCAACACGGACCTGGGTGGCCCCGTCAGCTTCTTCCCCGACCTGCGCTCCGCCTTCACCCACAACACGGAGCTGCCCGCGGACGGATTTCCGCCCGAGGACCCGCACTTCACGCTCTCGAATATGTTGCAGGACACCTTCCTCCCGTTCCGCCAGCAGCTCCTGGGGGCCTTCCTCGACACCCCCGCGCTCGGCGTGGTCCAGCATCACCTCGACTCGAGGATTCGCACGGTGGTCGCCGGGCAGCCCTTCACCGCCGAGGTGACGGTCAGCAACACGGGCGCCACGCTCTGGCGCCCGGGAAATGCCACGCGCGGCGTCTCGCTGGAGGGCGGGCAGGACCTGACGCTCGCCCCGGGCGACACCATCCTCCTGGGCCAGCGCAAGACCTTCACCCTCACCCTCACGGCGCCCATGACGCCCGGAAACAAGACGTACCGGTGGCGCATGCACCTCGACGGCGTGCCGTTCGGCGACGAGCTGCGCCTCCCCGTGTTCGTGAAGATTCCCGCGTTCGGCGCGGAGCTCGTCTCGCAGAGCCCGGTGCCCGACACGGTCGCCAACGGCGAGTCCTTCCAGTTCTCCGTCCGCATGCGCAACCGAGGCACCACGACCTGGAGCCCGCAGATGCCCGTGGAGCTGGTCTCCCAGCACCCGACGGAGAATCACCTCTGGGGCGTGGCGCGAATCCCCCTGCAGCCGTCCCAGGTGGTCGCGCCAGGAGAGGAGGCCACCTTCACCTTCACCGCCGTGGCCCCGGACCTCACCGGGAGCTATCCGTTCGAATGGCGGCTCGCCCAGGGGACCTCGGTGTTCGGCCAGGGCACGACACCGCGCACCGTCGTCGTCAGTCCGCCCCTCACCTGTGACAGCTGCACGTGGGGGCTCGACTGCCCGCAGACGTGTCCGCCGCCCATCGAATAGCGGGAGTGCTCCGGGCCCGTCAGCCGAGGCAGACGGGCCTGGCTCCACTCAGAAGGAAGGCTCGACGGCGCGGGTGATGCCCAGCGTGTCCGCGTAGCTGTGCAGCCCCCGGATGTGATTGCCACCATCCACCGCGAGGGTATCGCCCGTCACCCAGGACGCCAGGTCGCTGCAGAGGAATGACACGACCTTCGCCACGTCCTCCGGCTCACCACAGGGCTTGCCCAGCGGCGTGTGCGAGAGGAACTCGCGCCCCATGGGCCCCTTGAGGAGGCCGGCCCCTTCCGCCAGCGGCGTGCGGATGGCGCCCGGCGCCACGACGTTCACCCGGATGTTGTGCCGTCCCAGCTCCGACGCCGCGACCTTCGAGAAGTTCGCCAGCGCCGCCTTCGAGGCGCAGTAGTGCGCGAGCCCGTCCGTCACCGCGGTCTGGTTCAGCGAGGAGATGTTGACGATGGAGCCCGGCTGCTTCGCGGCGACCAGCGCCTTCGCCAACATCTGGGTGAACAGGAAGGGCCCCTTGAGGTTGATGGCCATGACCTGGTCGAACTCCTCGACGGGCAATTCGAGGACCGTGCGCAGCGTGGCCGTCCCGGCGTTGTTCACGAGGATGCCCGGGAGGCCGAACTCCCGCGTCGCCAGCTCGATGGCCCGCGCCACGTCCTCCGCCCGGACCACGTCTCCCGCGAAGGCCACGGCCCGCGTGCGCCCCTCCGCCGACTTGTTGAGCTCCGCGGCGGCCGACTCCACTTTCTCCCGCGTGCGCCCGAAGAGCAGCACGTTGGCGCCGTCCCGCATGAGCCGCGAGGCGATTCCCAATCCGATGCCCTGTCCCGCGCCCGTCACGATGGCACTGCTCGATACCAGCTTCATGATGACTCCTGTTCCAGAGAGACGACTCGCAACCCAGGCGGCGGCATGTCCGCCTCGCGGCGCTGCTCGAACGAGCCTGCCGGGCACGCGGCCCAAAGACAATCTCCCTCGAGAAAGAGCGGCAAACCCGCCCAGCCATCCCTAGAGTGCGAATCCTTTTTCCCGAGAAGGAACCCTTCATGACCTGGAAAGTCTCGCTGAGCGCGCTGGTCCTCACCCTGACCGCGTGCTCGGAGTCCGAGGACCCGAAGCCCCCGTCGCCCCGTCCGGTGCGGGCTGTGTTGTTCCCATACATCCCGGACACGGTGGGTGACGGCTTCGCCAGCCTCGAGGCGCGGCTCGAGGCGGACTTCGAGCGGGAGCACTCGGACATCGACCTGGACATCGTGTTCGACGCGAACCTGGACACGTATGACCTGGCGGAGGGCGGCGTCCTGAGCCACCTCCTCGGCTCGGGCCCCGCGGCGGTGCAGGTGGTGGAGGTGGACACGCTCATCCTCGGCTCGCTCGCGTCGAAGGGTTGGATCCAGCCCGTGGACACGGAGCCGGACACCCTCCACCCCGCAGCCGCGGAGGCCGTCCGCATCTCCGGCACGGGCTACGGCGTCCCCACGTACCTGTGCACCTACGTCGTCTACTCGCGGACCCCGAACATCCGCTCCGCGACCGACGGGGCCTCGCTCGTCGACATCCTGCGGGCCAGCGCGCCCGGCAAGCGCCCCCTGGCGGCGAACTTCAACGGGAGCTGGACGCTGCCTTCCTCGTACCTGGATGCCTGGAGGGACACGCACCCGGCCCGCGCGGTTCCCGACGCGCTCGCCCTGCCGCTGGACGCCGCGGCGCTGGCCTCCTTCGAGACGGTCGTCGACAGCTGCGCGAGCGCGCCGGGCGTCAATCCGTGCCTCGACGGCGCCTACGCGGACAACACGGCGGCGGAAGAAGCCTTCGCCCAGGAGCAGGCCAACGGCTTCATCGGCTACACGGAGCGACTGGTGCCCATCCTGAAGGCCCGGCCCGGGATGGCGCTGCCCGAGGTCATCTCGGTGCCGCTGGGGAAGGGCTCGGCGACCACGGTGTTCGTGGATGCGCTGGTGGTCAACGCGAACTGCACCGGTCAGTGCGCACAGGACGCACGGGCCTTCACCACGTTCCTCGGCAGCCCCCAGGTGCGAAGCCTCATCGCCTTCAGTGGCGACGGCCCGCGGGGCACCCTGCCTCGCTACCTGCTCCAGGCCCCACGCGCGTTCTACGAGCTGGAGCGCACACGCTCGGACCCCATGTACCGCAAGTTCACGCCCCTGCTGGAGGGAGCACATCCCTTCCCCAGCCAGGGCTTCCCCGAGAACCGCAAGGCGCTTCAGGCCGCGCTGCAAGAAGCGCTGCGGGAGTCTCGCTAGGAAGGGGCCAAAGCGAACGTCCGTTCCCGGCGGGCGACCTCGCTGTTGCAGAAAGCACTCCGCGCGGGAGCGCTTCCTCCAGGGACTGCTCATGCTCCGCGCAGACCGGCTCGCGGTGTCTCGCGAGCGCCCTGAAAGGACATCCGCCATTCAATGTCACATTGGAATGGTTGCCCCCCGCACTGAACGCCCGGCCGTGGGACACGGAACCACTCACATCGACACCTCGGACCGCCAGGATTACGTTGGGCTGCAATGACATCACGACACTCCCTGGCAGGGGTCCTCTGTTTCATGTGGCTCGCGGCGTGCGCCAGTCGAGGCCCGGTGGCTCCCGGCCCGGGCCCTGGCTCCGCGCTGGATTCGTTCGCGGAGCAGTACGTGAAGCTGGTGCTCGCCCTGGGCCAGCACGACCCCGCGCTCGTGGACGCGTACCACGGGCCCCAGGGGTGGGCCGACGAGGCGAAGCGCGCAGCGGTGCCGCTCTTGGAGGTGGGCTCTCGCGCTGCGGCGCTGCACGCGTTGATTGAGTCCTCGCCCGTTCCCGCGGACGCGCTCGTCGCCCTGCGGCGGACCTTCCTGTTGCGTCAGGTGGGCGCCATGGACGCACGCGCGCGGCTGCTCCAGGGAACAAAGCTCTCCTTCGACGAGGAGAGCGAGGCGCTCTACAACGCCCGCGCCCCGACCCACACCGAGGCGGAGTTCGCGGAGGCGCTCGCCGAGCTGGAGCAGCTCCTCCCAGGACAGGGCACGCTGGCCGAGCGGCTGGAGGTGTTCCACCGGAGCTTCGTCATTCCTCCCGAGAAGCTCCGGGAGGTGTTCCAGACCGCCATCGACGAGGCGCGCCGCCGCACGAAGCAGCACATCCCGCTCCCCGACGACGAGGAGGTCACCCTCGAGTTCGTGACGGGCCAGAGCTGGGGCGCCTACAACTGGTACAAGGGGCGCAACAAGAGCGTCGTGCAGATCAACACGGACCTGCCCATCACCATCTCCCGCGCCATCGAAGTAGGCGCCCACGAGAGCTACCCCGGGCACCACGTCTACAACGTCCTGCTCGAGCAGCACCTCGTGCGGGAGCGTGGCTGGGTGGAGTTCACCATCTACCCGCTCTACTCCCCTCAATCGCTCATCTCCGAGGGCAGCGCCACCTACGGCCCCCAGGTCGTCTTCCCGGATGAAGCGGCCTACCTGAGGGAGGTCCTCTTCCCGCTCGCGGGCCTCCCGCCGGACCGGGTCGAGCCCTATCTGAGAGTCGAAGCGCTGCTCGAGAAGCTCACGAATGTCGACAACGAGGCCGCGCGCCGGTTCCTCGATGGGCAGTTCACTCGGGAGCAGGCCAGCGACTACCTGATTCGCTATCGGCTGCTCACCAGGCCCCAGGTGGAGAAGTTCCTGCTCAACGCCACCGAGGAGCGCACCTACCTCATCAACTACAACCTCGGCCGCGACCTGGTCGCGGACTTCATCGAGCGGCAGGGTGGCACGAAGGACAACCCCGCCCGGCGCTGGGAGCT
Source organism: Myxococcus stipitatus DSM 14675 (assembly GCF_000331735.1). Lineage (GTDB taxonomy): Bacteria > Myxococcota > Myxococcia > Myxococcales > Myxococcaceae > Myxococcus > Myxococcus stipitatus. The sequence goes on from NC_020126.1 coordinate 7,516,717, forward strand.
CTTGAGGGAGCTGTTGTCCTCGCCGCGCCTGCCCGGGGACCTCGTCGAGAAACGCCCCTGAGGTCCCCGTCGAGCCCCTGGGTCCTTCAGCGGGGCAGCGACTTCAGGAACGACAGGAGCGCGGCGTTCACTTCGTCCGCGCACTCCTGCTGAATCCAGTGCCCGGCGCCCGGCAGGACCCTCATCTCCCGGAGGTGGGGGACCAGGGGCTTCATGTACTCCACGGGTGTGAAGGCGCGTCCCGGGTCCAGCTCGCCCACGAGGAAGAGCGCGGGCTGCTCAATCTTCACCGTGGCCAGCTCGGGCAGGTCCGCCCAGTCCCGGTCCATGTTGCGGTAGCGGTTGAGCCCGCCCCGAAAGCCGCTGTGGGCGAACTCCTTCGCGAAGAAGGCGACGTCCTCCTCCGTGAGCCACGAGGGCAGCTGCTCCGGCGGAGCGACGCCCGTGAAGAAGCCATCCCCCGGCTTCCGGGCGCGCACGGCCTCCGCCGCCACGTCGAAGCCCGGGGTGCCCGCGAGGATGGTGCGCATCGTCCTCGGGATGTCCGCCTCCAGCTCCGCCTCCGCCACGCCGGGCTCCTGGAAATACAGCATGTAGAACCAGCGGTCCTTGAAGGCGTTCCGGAAGAGCTCCATCGGGGGCATGGGCGAGCGGCCGAGGTGAGGGACGCTCATCCCGACCACGGCCCGGAAGCGCTCCGGGTGGAGCGCCGCGCAGGTCCACGCCATCGCCGCGCCCCAGTCATGCCCGACGACCACCGCCGTGCGCTCGCCCAGCGCATCGAGCAGCCCCACGAAGTCCGCGAGCAGCTCCGTCATCCGGTACGCCTCGACCTCCCGAGGCGCGGTGCTGCGGCCGTACCCGCGCACGTCCGGAGCAACCACGTGAAAGCCCGCCGAGGCGAGCGCCGGAATCTGGTGGCGCCACGAGTACCAGGACTCCGGCCAGCCATGGAGCAACAGGACCAAGGGGCCCTCTCCCGCCTCCGCGACATGCAGCTGGATTCCATTCGTCTCGAGGATGCGATGGGTGATTCCTGGCATGGGGCCGCTCGCGTGCAGGGGTTCGCGCCGGCAGCATAGGAGAGGGCCCGGAGCATCATGTAGGAAATGCTCCCATCCGTTCCGGAGGCCGCGTTCAACTCGAAACGGTTCACCGGCTGGACGGCGGCGGCTTCCGACTCCGTCTCAAAGCCCGCAATACACACACACGGGAAGCCCGTGGTCCGGCGCCAACGCGTGGGCATGTTCCGGCGCGCGGAGGGGGCATGAACAACGAAAATGGAGACATGGGGGATGTCGTCAGGAACTCGATGGAGCCCTGCCTGCGAAACAGGCGCGGCGCCGTGGAGGTCTCACTGACCAACCACCTGGCGGACCTGCACGTCGTCAGATGGGGGCCGCTGCGTGTCAACGGGCACGAGATTCCTCCCGAGGACCTCGTCCTGTTTCCCGAGGAGGGCGCTGTCACCCGTGGAGAGCATGTCTCACCCGAGCGCCCCTTTCCCTTCGGACGACAGCGGACCGTGTGCATCCGCACCTCGGTGCCCGCGCTCGACAAGGGAGAACATCGCTTCGAGGGGGAGCTCGAGTGTGGCCAGCACGGTGTCTTGAGATGGGATGCGACAGAGACCATCGAGGTGTCGCCATCCCGGACGGATGGTCGGATCCCGCGTGAGGAGGAGGACGATTACTCCGAAGCCATCGTCCAGGCGCGCCGGGCCCATGTGGAGGACTGGGCGGGCACCCGCTTGAATCATGTGTCACGACACTCCTTCGCCCCGGGACATGCGCGACACTCGTGCGAGCTCTTCACGGGGGTGGCGCAGGTGCCCATCGGCGTCGTGGGGCCGCTCGTCGTCCACGGAGAGCACGCGGACGGGCCGTACCTCATCCCCCTGGCGACCACCGAGGGGACGATGGTCGCGAGCTACAACCGAGGCATCAAGCTCCTCAACGCATGTGGTGGGGCCCGGTGCACGGTGCTGGATGGCTCCATGCAACGCGCCCCCGTCTTCGTGTTCGACGACGCGAAACAGGGGCGAGACTTCGTCTCATGGATCAGGACGCAACAGGAGGTCATCGCCGAGCGAGCGGAGTCCACCAGCCACGTGGCGAAGCTGCTGCGCATCGAGGCCTTCCAGGTCCACCGCATCGTCTTCCTGCGCTTCAACTTCATGACGGGCGACGCCGCGGGCCAGAACATGGTGGGCAAGGCCACCTTCGAAGCCCTGCAGTGGATTCGGACGCACTACCCCACGATTCGCGCGAGCTTCCTGGAGGGGAACATCTCCACTGACAAGAAATCCTCGCAACTGAACATCCTCCAGACACGGGGCAAGCGCGTGACGGCGGAGGTGGTGGTGCCTCGGGAGTTGCTGATGACCTCGATGCGGACGCGCGTGTCCCAGGCGGTCCTCTACCAACGCATCTGCTCGGAGGGCTCCAGGCTGGCGGGCTCCCACAACAACGGCGCTCAATCCGCCAACGCCCTCGCCGCGCTCTTCATCGCCACGGGACAGGACGTCGCGGCCCTGGCGGAGTCCGCCGCCGGCACGCTGTTCACGAATGAGACAGCGGAGGGGGACCTCTACGCCTCCATCACCCTCCCCTCGCTGGTGCTGGCCACTCACGGCGGAGGCACGGGCCTTCCCACCCAGCGCGAGTGCCTGGAACTGCTGGACTGCTACGGACGCGGGAAGGTGCTCCGGCTCGCGGAGATTGTGGCAGGCGTCGTCCTGGCGGGAGAGCTGTCCCTCATGTGCGCCGTGGCCTCCGAGCGAGGCTCCGAGGAGTGGGTGTCGAGCCACGAGCGCATGGGCCGGCATCACTGAAGACCCGGAGCTGTCCGGATGAGACAGACAGCTCCGGCGTCCACCCTCGACTCAGGGCACGGTGACCGTGACAGGGTTGCTGCGCCTGCTGTTGCCCGCGCGGTCATACGCGATGGCGACAATCACATGCGTCCCGGACTTGCCCGTGGAGTCCCAGGTCTTGTTGAACGGCGCCGTCCCGACGAAGGGCGTCAGGAGGACGCCGTCGACCTCGAACGCGACGTAGATGAGCGCCTGGCTGTCGCTCGCGAACGCGGACAGGGTGACGATCCCGGAGACCACCGCGCCGTTGGCCGGAGCGGTCAGCACCGACGTGGGCAGCGCGTTGTCGACAATCAGCTGGCGCGTGAGGGTCTGCACGTTGCCCGCGTTGTCCGTCGCGCGGAGCATCAGCGAATAGGTGCGGTTCGCCAGCACCCGCGTGTCCCACGGGAAGGTGTAGTCCGGGGTCGAGTGGCCCGGCTGCGTGGCGAGCAGGACGCCGTCCTGGAAGAACTCCGTCAGCGCGATGCCGGAGAGGTTCTGGTCCGTGGCAACCCAGCCCACGGAGATGTTGCCCCTCACGTAGTTCTGCGTCTGGGGATTGTACTTCGGCGAGCCGCTCAGGAGGATGGGCAGGAAGTTGTCCACCATGACGCTCACGGGGGTGGACGTACCGGAGTTGCCATCCGCGTCGAAGGCCTGGGCCGTCAGCGAGTGCGTGCCGGAGGTGCCCGTCGTCGTGTCCCAGCTCAGGCTGTAGGGCGGCAGGTTGGAGGAGCCGATGAGCGTCGTGCCCGAGAAGAAGTCCACGCGGGACACTCCCAGGTCGTCAGAGGCCGTCGCCGCCAGGGTGACGGCGCCCCTCAGGAAGCTGCCTCCGCTCGGCGAGTCGAGCGTCACCGTGGGCGCGCCGACCACGAGGGCGGAGCGCTCCTCTCGCGGAGCCTGTGCCTGCTCCTCCTCGGGGACATCACCACAACCCATGGACACCAAGGTCGCCACGCCCAAAAGCGTGGCAAGGCCACGGGCCCCTCTCGAAATGCTGTGCATGTGAATTCCCCCAACTCGGGTGTGGCGCTCGCAGGGAGTGGAGCGCCGGGGGGACCCTAGCAAACACATCAAGCCCTGCTCAGGGCGGGGTGGTTTTGACTGCCTCGCCACACTTCGCTTCGTAGGATTTGAGAATGGAGCGCGTCTGCTTTCGGAAGGGTTCCGGGTGAATCCCTGTCAGCAGGGCCACCGCGCGACGCTGGTGGGCCACGGCCTCCGGGCAGCGCTCCAGACGGAAGAGGGCCTCCGCCTGGAGGACATGGCCCAGGAGGTTGTCGGGTGCGAGCGCCACGGCCCGACGCGCCACCGTCAATCCCTCCTCCAGCCGTCCCTTCGACAGGTGATGCCGGGCGAGGTTCTGTTGGACCCGTGCATTGAGCGGCAGCAGCCGGGCGGCGGACTGCCGCGCCTGGGCCACCAGCTCCGGTTCGGCCGATGCGTCCAGGTACACCGCCAGCAGGTCCCACGCACTGCCACTGTCCGGATGCGCCTTCACCAGGGCCCGCGCCCGCTCCAGGTGCTCGTCGTTGTCCGCGTACACCTGCGCGGCGAGGACGGCGGCGCTCACGTTGGTGGGGTCCTCGCGCAGCCCCTGCTCGACCTCCGCGCGAGCCTTCTCCAGGCGCTCGACGTAGGACATCACGCCGCCGGCCTTGAAGTAGAGCAGCCCGCGAATGGCGTGAATCTCCGCGGAGTCCAGCTCACGCGAGGCGAGCTCTGTCGGGATGGGCGGCAGCGGCTGGGTGAGGACCGCGTAGAGGCCACTCGCGACGTAGGCGCCCAATCCCTCCTTCAAGTCCGCCCCATCGCCAAAGACACTCTTCCAGGCCCGGCGAGGTGACTCGGCGCGGGCCAGCAGGGCCTGGAACGCGTCGAAGCGCGAGGGGTGCTTGTTGATGAGGTAGTGCACCCAAAGCCAGGCGGAGGCGTAGTACCGCGCCTGCGCGTCGGGGTCGGTGACGGACTTCCCATCCCAGTCCCAGAGCGCGTCCAGGTCGAGCCACCCATCCTCACGCACCCGCTCCAGGTTCCACGGACTCGGCCGCCCCAGGATGGCCTGGGAGCCGTCCGGGGTGAGCTCGACGGTCTCCAGGTAGCCGGCGAGCCCCTCGCTCAACCACTTGGGCCTGTGCAGCAACACGTAGTCGCTCAGATGGTGCGTCAGCTCGTGGGCTTGCAGCTGCAACGACGGCTTGCGGCCCGGCACGTCGTCGTGCCCCGAGAGGATGAGCAGCGAGCCTCGGTCGGTGGCCCGCTTGTGTCCCGAGAAGTGCCCCTGGGTGAACTCGGAGAGCTCCTTCAGGTCTCGCAGGATGACGACGTCCACGAAGTCCTCGGGAGCGAAGTCCGGGCCCCACGCGAACAGCAGGGCGCGGCGCAGCAGCTCCAGCTCACGCGCCGTCTCCGCCGCGGCCGCGGGCCTCAGGTTCGTCCGCACCCGGAAGTGACGGCTCTGGACCTCCGTCCAGGTGTCACCGCCCTCGCGAGGGCACAACGCACGTGGCGTGGCACAGCCCACGGCGAGGACCAGCACCAGCCCTATCCATCCCCTTCGAAACGCCATGGGCGCGTTCTGTCATGGCGGCCCGGAGCGCGTCCATCCAGCCGTGAGACGCGCACGCACCGTCATGACGCACCCAAGCCACGCGCCTGAGTGTCCACCACCCGATGGATGAGAATTCATTCCAGACAGCCATCCTCTCCGCGTGTCTGACTTTCCCCTCGACGGAGGCCGCCCATGTCCGAGCAATTCGACCACATCGGTAGCAAGTATGAAGAGTTCAAGACGAAGACTCCGCTGCCCATTCCGGAGCGTCACACCTTCCAGCGACTGGTCGGGAACCTCGGCGGCAAGCGGGTCCTGGACCTCGCCTGTGGCAGCGGGCACTACTCGCGGTTCCTGAAGGCACTCGGCGCCGAGTGGGTGGAGGGCGTGGACATCTCCCCCGAGATGATTCAGCTCGCGCGGGAGTTCGAGCAGAAGCAGCCCGTGGGGCTGCGCTACCACGTGATGGATGCACGGGAGCTCTCGCGGCTGGGGGACTACGACCTGGTCACCTCCGTGTATCTCTTGAACTACGCCCAGACACGCGAGGAGCTGCGGAGCATGTGCCGGGGCGCCATCGCCAACCTCAAGCCCGGAGGGCGCTTCGTCTCGGTGACGGCCAACCCCGGCTTCGACATGCACCGCTCCAACTTCACCGCGTACGGCGTCGAGGTCCTCAGCGAGACCTTCGAGCACGGACGCCACCACTGCCGCGCCCTCTTCCTGACCGAGCCCCCCACGCCCTTCGAGTACTTCCGCTGGTCCACCGACGCGTACGAGTCCGCCTTCGCGGAAGCCGGCTTCCGGAACGTCGCCTGGCACCCCATCGATATTCCCCAGGAGGCCATCGACCGGTTCGGCGAGGACTTCTGGCGGGACTACCGGGAGAACTCGCTCATCATCGCGCTGAGCGGTCAGAAGGCAGCGACTCGATGAGGGCCTTCATGAAGCGGATGCAGGCCCCCACCTCCTCGGCGAGCTCCGACCACTCGACCTCGCGCTCACCGACGTAGGCGGCTCGCGCGGACTCCAGCGCGGGACGATGCGCGGGCGGCAGCCGCTCCAGCGCCCACGCCGCCGCGACGTCCTTGGGGAAGAAGCCGCCCTGAACGCGCGTCATCCAGATGCGCGCCAGGGCCAGCAGGATGTGCTTCTCCTCTCCCCGCCACGTGTCCTCGCCCGTCCACTGCGCCACCGTCTCCGCGAGCGCGCGTTCGACATCGGCCGAGGGAACCGGGTCGAAGACCTCCGCCGGCGGCGGGCCCCACAGCGCGACGCCGTGCTGCCTCACCATGGTGAGCAGGAGCGTGAGGTCCGGGTCGATGACGGGCGAGTCCATCCGCTTCGCCACGAAGTCGTCATGCAGCCACTCGCCGAACTGGAGCTCGCGCTTCGCCGGATGCCTCCACGGCTTGACCTCGTCCAGGACGACCACCGTCACCTCGAGCGGCCGGCCTGGCGCCCCGAGCCTCGGGTCGACCGAGAGGGCCAGGAGGTGCTCGACCAGCGCCTCCCTCTGGCCGCCTGCCAGGGGGCGGGAGAGGGCCACCATCAGGTCCACGTCACTCTTCGGCCGCAGGCCGCCATTCAAGGCCGAGCCATGGAGGTACAGGCCCACGAGGCCCTCCCCGAGCAGACGGGGAAGCAGGTCGACGACCTGGGAGACCTGGGCCCGCGATTCCGGGTCCAACACGGTGGTGCTCATGCGGCGAAATCATGTGCCCGCTCGCCCGCCCCCGCACGACTTTCTCCGAATCGCGCAATGTGAGGCGCCCAGGTGCGATGGATGAGACGGGGTTCAGCGGAGTCTCGGGGCTCCCCTGATTCACCGAGGCCGCTCGGAGGGGTCACGAGAATGCGTCGACACCCGACATCCCCTGGCTCTGCTATGGAGGGGGGAATGTCCACCGCACTCCAGAACCGTCCTTCGAGCTCGCTCGCGCTCGGCCGCTTTGCCCAGAAGCGCTACATGATTCGCCGCAAGTTCTTCAAGATCTTCGGCGGCGCGTTCCACATCTACGACGAGGCGGGCACGCTCGCCTTCTACTCGAAGATGAAGGCCTTCAAGCTGAAGGAGGACCTGCGCGTCTACGGCGATGAAGACATGCGAGAGGAGCTCCTCACCATCAAGGCGCGCGGCATCATCGACCTGGGCATGACGTACGACGTCGTGGACGGCACCACGGGCCAGCGCATCGGCGCCCTGCGCCGCAAGGGGCTGCGCTCCATCCTCCGCGACTCGTGGCTGGTGCTCGACGCCAACGACAACGAGGTGGGCAAGATTGAAGAGGACAGCATGGCGCTCGCGCTGGTCCGCCGCTTCCTGACCAACCTCATCCCGCAGTCCTTCTCCGGCATGATGGGCAGCGAGCAGGTCCTCGCCTTCCACCAGCGCTTCAACCCGTTCGTCCAGAAGATCGACCTCGACTTCTCCATGGACGAGCGCGGCCTGCTCGACCGCCGCATGGGCATCGCCGCGGCGGTGCTGATGTGCGCCATCGAAGGTCGCCAGCAGTAACGCCTCACGCGCCGTCCTCCAGGAGTGAGTCCCCTCGGGAGGACGGCGTGGGTTGTCGGCGGGGTGCTCCCGTCACCGCGCTCGCGCCGGAGCCTTGCGCTCCTCCTTCAGCCAGCGGCGGACCTCCTCCAGGTACTCCCGTGGGAGGACGTGCCCGCTCTCGAAGGTCTTGTGCGTCTTGAGCCGGGACGGCGAGGCCTCGAAGAGCGCGCGGCTGTCCGCGACGGGCGAGAAGTCGTCCTGGTTCGCCGTCAGCAGCAGCCACTCCTGCTGGACCTTCGCCACGTGCTTCGAGGGCGCAATCTCCTCCATCGACGGGTCGATGTGCGGAGGGACCATCGTCACGAGGTGCGTGACACGAGGCTCCCGGGCCGCCAGCAGGATGCCCACCTGGCCTCCCATGCTGTACCCCGCGACGAGCACTCGCGGCGGCTTGCGCTTCTCGAGCACGGCGTCGAGCACCGCGTGGGCATCCCGCACGGTGTCGGCAATCATCGCGATGTAGCCCGCGGGCTCTCCCTTGTGGGCCAACTTCGCGAGCGCCCCGGGCTTCGCCTCCGGCGTCGAGCGCTCACCGTGGCGCCGCGCATCGAGGAGATAGACGCGATAGCCCGCACGCAGCAGCTCGTCCTTCAGCACGCCGCCATGGGTCGGTCCCTCTTCCGAAAGCCAGTCCTCCTTGCGGCGGGTGAGGCCGTGCAGGAGCACGGCGACGGGGGGATTCTTCGCGGCCCCCTCGGGCTCCAGCACGCGCGTGGGGATTCGCTCGCCATCCGCGCCACGAACGTCCAACGAGGTCTCCGGGCCCGCGGAGGCGCGGGCCACGGAAGCAGACAACAACAGCAGACACAGCGAGAGCAGTCGGGTCATGGAGGTGTTCCTTGAAGTGGGCAGCCCCGTCACCTTGCCGCCGGCCACGTCAGCCCCGCGTCAACGCGCGATTGACCTTCACCTGACGAAGGGGCTGGTAACCTGTCGCCGCTCTCATCCCTTCGAGGTCCCCTGCCCCCCATGCGAGTGCTCGTCGTCGAAGACAATCGCGACCTCCAGGCCAACATCGCGAGGTTCCTGGGGACGGACTTCCAGTTGGACTTCGCCGCCACGGGGCCCCAGGGGCTCACGCTCGCGCTGGGGAACGAGTACGACGTCATCGTGCTCGACCTGATGCTGCCGGGCATGAGCGGCATCGAGCTGTGTCAGCGCTACCGGCAGCTCGCGCCCCGTCTGGTGCCCATCCTCATGCTGACCGCGCGAGACACCCTCGAGGACAAGGAGGAGGGCTTCCGCGCGGGCGCGGATGACTACCTCGTCAAGCCGTTCTCGCTGCGGGAGTTGCGGATGCGGCTGGAGGCCCTGGCTCGACGCCCTGTTCCTCCGAGCGGGCGGAAGCTGAGCGCGGGGTCCCTCACGCTGGAGCCCGACACGGGACTCCTCCGACGGGGAGAGCGCAGCGCCCGCCTCAACCGGACCGAGGCGCTCATCTTGAGGCTGCTGATGGAGGCCGCGCCCGAGCCCGTGTCCACGGCCACGCTGGCGCACCACCTCTGGGGCGATGACGCACCGGAGTCCAGCGCCCTGCGCACCCACGTCTATGCGCTGCGCGGCGCGCTCGCGGAGCTGGGCCTGAGCGCCTGCATCACCACCCGCCGCAACGAGGGATACAGCCTGGATGCGCGCGAAGACTAGGTCGGTCCGCGGTCTCCTCCTCGGCGCCATGGCGATGTCCGCGGCGCTGGCACTCCTGCTGATGGGGGCGTTCTTCACGCTCTTCAGCTACGACCTGGAGGACGTCATCCTCGGGCGCGTCGTGGCCACGGAGGCGAACCGACAGGCCGCCGAGCAGGGCCCCTCGGGACAGAGCATCCCGCTGGGGATGACGACCTACGTGGGGCACGAGAGCCTCCCGCCCTGGCTCGCGGAGGCGCTGCCGGTGGAGCTGCCTCGTCGCGAGCGGGAGGTGCGCGCCCCGGGCCACGGGCTCTTTCATGTCGCCGTGCGGCCCGACCCTTCTGGGGGACCCACGCGCTACGTGGTCTTCGACACGACGGAGCTTGCGAGCACGACCCGCCACTTGCGAACGACCGCCGGGTTGCTGCTGGCCAGTGCACTGCTGGCCCTGCTGGGGGCCGCGGTGCTCTCACACGTCGTTGCCCGGCGGCTCAGCCGTCCCCTGGAGGCGCTGGTGGCGCAAGTCCAGTCGGACACGCCGCCTCGGGCGGAAGGGCTCGGGGTCAGCGAGGTGCGCGCCCTGGCTGATGCCTTGTGCGCTCGAGATGCGCGCATCCGAGAACTGCTGGAGCGGGAGCGGGCGTTCAACCGGGACGCGAGCCATGAGCTGCGCACACCCCTCTCCGTGGCGCGAGGCGCGGTGGAGATCCTGGAGCTGGACCCGCCGAAGGACGCGGAGACCTTCGGCCGCCTGCGACAGGCCGTGCATCACATGGTCCTGCTGACGGAGGGCATCCTCTGGCTCGCGCGGACGGGCCCCTCCGAGGAGTCCTGCAAGCTCGTGAGCATCTCGCGCGAGATGGTCGCGGTGTACGGCGACCACCTCACCCAAGGGAGCGTGGCGGTCATCATCGAAGCGGAAGCGGAGGTCCTCGCGCCGCTGCCTGGCTCGGTGGCGCGAGTGATGCTGGGCAACCTCATCAAGAACGCGCTCGCCTACACGAGCGAGGGCCGCATCGACATCCGCATCACGCCCGAGGACTGGAGCATCTGCGACACAGGCGTGGGCTTCGGCCGGGTGGAGCCGGAGCGCACGGGGTTCGGCATCGGGCTGTCGCTCGTGGAGCGACTGGCGCGGCGCTTCGCCTGGGAGATGTCCATCACCGCCCTGGAGCCGCACGGAACGAAGGTGCGGCTCACCTGGCCCTCCCAGCCCGTCACATGAAGTTGAACGGCGTGGACACGGCCAGCGCGTGGATGAGCTGGTCGGTCTGCGCGGACGGCCTGCGGACATAGGCGTTGAGATAGCCGACCTCGATGGCACTGTGAGCCCCCAGCTTCCAGCTCACGCCCACGAAGGCGCGGTTCGTGTCGAAGCCTCGCTGGGGGCCTCCGTCCACCGTGTTGAGGTGGAAGAAGGCCTCGTCCCAGATGACCAGGGACAGGCGTGACTCCGCCAGCGGGTGCGCGCCTCTCAGCATCAGCCGCGCCCGATGCGAGACCTCCGTGGTGCCGGGAAGAAAGCGCTGCTCCACCCGTGCGCGGAGGGTGGTCTTCAGCTCTCCGAACCGGGGCGTGAGGAAGAGCTGCTGGAACAACCGGCTCTCCCCCTGGCGCAGCGCGGGGTGCTCCTCCCAGTTCCAGATGGGAACCCAGGCGTAGCCCAGCCAGAACGACAGGTCCTGGAGCACTCGGACGCCCGCCGCCGAGCGGAAGATGACGCGGCCGTCCTGTTCACTGACACGCGGCTGGGCCTCCAGGTAGTACAGGAACGACTCGGAGATGTTCCCCTGTGCCGACACCGTGTACCAGAGCTGTGCCTCCGAGCTGACGGGCCGCGCCTCCACGGCGCTGGCGGGAACCACCAGGAGCAATCCAACGAGAGCAAGCAAGGTCCGCGAACGCATGATGCCCAGGTCTAGAGCATGCCCCGAGCGATGGCACCAGCGGCGCGGAGCAAGGCCGGCTCCCATTGGACACACACGAAGCGAGGTCCCTCGCGCTCAGGGTTGCGGCGCGGACGACGGCTCCCAGGTGAACGTGACAGTCGGCGCCCCCGCCGCCTTGTGGTCCTTCATCAGGAAGCCCTCCTCCCGGCGCGCCGCCTTCTCCAGCGCGGGCCGCAAAGCAGGAGGGATGGGGAGCAGCAACCCCACCACGAACTTGCTGCCTCGGCACACCTCATTGGCGTAACCGAAGGCGATGCGGAGGGCGACCTTGCCGCGCTCCAGGTGATGGAACGCCACGGCGTGCTTCACCGCCTCCAGCCCGTACTCGAAGCCCACGCACTCCTGGCCAGGCACCAGGCTCTCCATCAAGTCCGCCACCGTGCGGGCCTTCTTGAACGCGGCCGCGTCGGTGACGTGCTTACGCACGAAGGCGTCGGCCTTGAGCGCCTTCACGACCTCCTCCTCTCCGAACACGTCGAGCAGGGAGAAGCCATCCGGGCCCTTCGTCACATCCCGCGTGACATAGCGCGTGCCCGCATAGGGATGGGCTCCTCCCGTGTAGCCGCCCTCCGACTGCTCGTAGCTGACCCAGGGCCCCACCACCGACAGGACCCGGAACGACTGCATGCCCTCCCAGTTGGAAGTGTCCGTGTTCTCCGCCGGCTTGAAGCCCTCCAGGAACTCAGCCTTGCGCGACTGGAGGCCGAAGACCTCTTGGCCCTTTCGCAGGCCGCGCAGGTCCTCGGACGACATCTCGAAGGTCACATCCGGCCCCGACACCGTCCACGTCCGAGGCCCCGCCGGAGTCGCGAACAGCACCAACGTCACCATGAAGCTCGTGAGCATGACGCCATCCTGCATCACTCCGGCCGCGGGTGCGCATCACGTCGAGGCCCGGGCGCCCCGAGAGCGCAGCCGGGCCTCGACTCCCGCGAAGAGCCTCCCGCTCACTCCTCCAGCGAGGATGCGGCGGAGGGTCCACACAACGCCGTCACGATGAACCGGGTGCGCGCCTGGTTGATGGGGTGCGGCTGGCCGGGGGTCTCGTAGCGGGTCAGGTTCTCCGCCAGCGTGACACGACGGCTGCCGTCCGCCCGGTGGAACGTGAAGGTCCTGTGCCCGAGCAACCCGCCCGTGTGTCCCCAGACGGGCCCGCAGTCGAGCACCGAATACGAGAGCCCGAGGCCGTAGCCCGCCTTCGGGTGGGTCAGCACGGGCGTCAGCATCTCCGCGAGCTGGGCCGGCGCCAACAGCCGGCCCCCGAGCAGCGCCTGGTAGAAGCGATTGATGTCCCGCGGAGTCGACACCAGCGCGCCCGCCGCCCAGCCCCACGACATGTTGTAGACGCTGAAGTCCCGCAGCGTCCCGTCCGCCCATGGGACGTACGCCTTGGAGTGGGCGCCTCGGACATGCATGCGCGTTCCTGGGAAGTACGTGTCGTGCAATCCCAAGGGCCGCAGGATGCGCCGCTCCACCACGTCCTCGAGAGAGCGGCCCGTGACGCGCTCGATGAGCAACCCCGCGAGGATGTAGTTCGTGTTCGAGTAGGAGTAGCGCTTCCCGGGCACGTCCGTCGGAGGCAGGGCCAGTCCGTAGGCCACCAATTCCCGAGGCGTGAAGGTCCGGCGACGCACGCTCTCGAAGTCCTCGGGCGTGACGAGAATCGCGTCGGGATAGTCCCCCAACCCGCTGGTGTGATTGAGCAGCATCCGGACCGTGACAAGCGTCCCGAGCTCTCCGGGGACGACGTCCGGCAGAGAGGCCCCGATGGGGGCATCCAGCTGAATCCGCCCCTCCCCCACGAGCTGCAACACGGCGGTCGACACGAAGCTCTTGGTGAGACTGCCCACGCGGTGCCGGAACCCCGGCCGCATGGGACGGCCGGTCTCGACATCCGCGACGCCCACCGCGCCCCGCCAGACCTGAGTCCCCTCCCACACCTCCGCGAAGGCCCCCGGCATCCCAGCGGCATGCTCGGCTTCGAGCAACTGCTGGAGCGGGTCCCCCGTGCTGACACGTGAGAGGTCTTCGGCGGAGAGTGTCTCGGAATGGGACGACGGTGGTGAAGTGTCTTGGAATTGGGATTCAGGGACATCGGTACCGCAACCCACCAGCAACAGGGGGACCAGCCAGGACAGACGAGAGCGAAGTGACACGGGTGCTCCTGGAAAGAGAAAGGCCCGGCCGCCGTCCTCACTGCCTGTCTTCGACTCCCGTGTCCTCGGGGTTGATCAAACAATGCTCAGCCACCCCGTCGGCGTGTGGCGCTCTTCACGCGAGACAAGAGCTCCCGCAAATGGGAATCCTCCACGGGCTCCACCACCTGGACCGTGTGGCGGCGCCCCGCCTCCTCCACGGTGAGCGTGTAGCGGCGCTGGTCCGCGCCTCGCGTGGCGGAGCCCACCACGGGCGGAAGCTCGAGGAAGCGCGCGGCGCGCAGGCTGTCCTCGAGTGCCCGCGCCTCCTCGGCGGGGAGCGCATCCAGCTCCACGCTCCGGGGCCGCGCGAGTCCCGGGAAGGCCGCGAGCCCCCCTTGCTGTGAGAGCTGGAGACGAACACCGCTCGGCGCCATGGCTCACGCTCCGGGCTGCTGCATTCCATCCGTGCCCAGGCCCCACTGAGGCACCGACACCCGGTCTCGCGAGACGCGGATGCCCACCTCTTCCCAGGCCTGCTTCACCGCGCCCTCCTCCTCGCCCGTGCCGTACAGCCGCGTCGCGGCCATGACGGTGATGCGCGCGAAGTCGGAGAAGCTCGTGTCCGGGACGATGCGAGGGTCTCTCAGGCTCTCGTACCAGATGCGTCCCGCCCGCTCCCACGCGCGGCCGCCCAGGTTCATGGCCACCAGGTAGAAGGCCCGGTTCGGGATGCCGGAGTTGATGTGCACGCCGCCGTTGTCCTCCCACGTCGTCACGTAGTCGCGCATGTGGCCCGGCTGCGGGTCCTTGCCCAGCACGTCGTCGTCGAACGCGGTCCCCGGCTCCTTCATCGAGCGAAGGGCCTTGCCCTCGACGGCCTCCGCCAGCAGCCCCGCGCCGATGAGCCAGTCCGCCTGGTCCGCCGTCTGCCCGAGCAGCCGCTGCTTCACCAGCGAGCCGAAGACATCCGAGAGCGACTCGTTCAGCGCTCCCGCCTGGCGGAAGTACCACAGCGGGCCCTCGGACTCCGTCACGCCGTGGGACAGCTCGTGCGCGATGACATCCAGCGCGATGGTGAACCGGTTGAACAGCTCCCCGTCTCCATCGCCGAACACCATGCGGCGGCCATCCCAGAAGGCGTTGTCGTAGTCCTTCCCGTAGTGGACGTAGGCCTGCAATGACATCCCATCCCCGTCGATGGAGTCACGGCCCAGGACGTCCCAGAAGAAGTCATACGTCGCCCCCAGGCCGTCATACGCCTCGTCCGCGGCGAGGTCCCCGCACGCCCCCTGCCCCTCCGTGCGCACCAGCGTTCCCGGGAAGGCCTCCTCGCCCTTCAAGTCGTAGATGGCGCGCTGCCGCTGGGACTCCACCACCATCGCCGGCACGCGGCGGACGGCGGGGGCGGCGGCCACCCTTCCCCCCGCGAAGCGCAGCGCTCGGAAGGTGCTGTCCGTGGCGACGGTGCGCAGCGCCTTCACGCGCTGCTGCGGCGTTCCATTCTCGGCGATGGAGCGCAGCAGATAGGGCGGCAGGATGCAGTGAATGGAATGAACATGTCGCGCGATGCGCGTCTTCATGAGTCCCCCCTCGTGAGCTGTCCAGCCCTCAAGGTAGGGACCGCTCCCGCTCCGCTGTCACCCCCGCCGCCGCTCCCACGGGCAGCGGGCGTGCCTCCAGCGCACTACCTCGCGCGAGCCTGCGACGCCGCGCGCCGGGAACACGCCTCCACCAGCCGGTCCCGCAGCGCGCGGCCCGTGCTGTCGAGCTCCGAGCGCGCATGGAGGACGAGCTCGAGCCCTCCCACGGGCGCAAAGCCCTCCGCCTCGGTCAGCACGCGGTGCCCCGACTGAACGCTGCCCGCGGGCAGCAGGCTGACGCCCAGCCCCGCGCGCACCGCCGCGCCGAGACTCGCGAGGCTCGAGCTGGAGTAGCTCACCCGCCAGCGGCGTCCCTGGGCCTCCACCGCCCGAATCATCTCCTGCCGGTACAAGGCCCCCACCGGGAACACGACGAGCGGCAGCGCTTCCGAGCCCGGCTTGCGCGTCACCGGGTTCGCCGCGCTGTCGAGCCAACACAGCGGCTCCGGCCACCGCGCATGACAATCGCTGTCCGCTCCCCACTGCTTGACCAGCAACAGGTCCAGCTCGCCCGCGCGGTACAAGCGCAGCAGGTGATGGCTCAGCCCACTCTCCACCTCCAGCCGCAGACGAGGCCGCTCGGAGGAGAAGCGCGAGAGCAATGGCATCAGGGCCTCACCGCCCAGGTCCTCCGGCACGCCCAGCCTCAGCGCGCTGTCGCCGTGCACCGGGCTCAGCGCCTCGCGCGCTTCATCGGCCAGGCGCAGCAGCCGCTGGGCATACCCCAGCAGCCGCTCCCCCTCCTCCGTCGGCACGACATGGCGCGGGCCCCGGTCGAGCAGGCGACACCCCAGGCTCTGCTCCAGCCGGAGGACCTGCTGACTCACGGTGGACTGGGTCAGGTGCAGGCGCTCGCCCGCTCGCGTGAAGTTCCCCGTGTCCACGACGGTGACGAAGCTGCGCAGCAAGAGAAGGTCCATTCCTGACTCCTGGCCGCCTTCGAGAGGCGCCTGTTCATTATTCAGGATGCCACTGGTTGGCAGTGAGCCATTTCGTTTCCCAATGCCACCCCCGGGGATTACAGGGAGACGCCAGGAGGAGCAGACATGTCACTGACGAACCTGTGGGCGGCCTTCGCCGCGATGGTCGTGATGGGCTGCGGTGCCGCGGCCGTCGCGAGCAACCCCGACTCCAAGGACCCCAAGAGCGCCGAGCAGCTCTTGCAGGCCGCGTCCAAAGGTGACGCCGCGAAGGTGTCCGAGCTGCTGAAGCAAGGCGTGCCAGTGGACGTGCGCGACGCGTCGGACAGCACGCCGCTGCTGCTGGCCACCGCGGGAGGCCACGTGGAGGTGGCCCGCGTCCTCATCCAGGCCGGCGCCAACGTGAATCTCCAGAATCGCCAGCTCGACAGCGCCTACCTGCTGGCGGGCGCGCGGGGCGAGCTGGACATCCTGCGCCTGACGCTCGAGGCGGGCGCCAACCTGAAGAGCACCAACCGCTATGGTGGCACGGCGCTGATTCCCGCGTGTGAGCGAGGCCACGTGGAGGTGGTGAGGACGCTGCTCCAGGCGGGCGTCGACCCCAACCACATCAACAACCTGGGCTGGACGGGCCTGCTCGAGGCCATCCTGTTGAGCGACGGAGGCCCGCGTCACCAGGCCATCGTGCGGCTGCTGCTCGACGGGGGCGCGGACGTCAACCTGGCGGACCGGGGTGGGGTCACGCCGCTCCAGCATGCCCGCGAGCGCAACCAGACGGCCATCGCCGAGATGCTGGTCGCCGCCGGAGGCCGATGATGGAGCCCACCCCTTCGGCCGAAGCCCACATGCGCGAGGCCCTGGCGCTGGCCCGCGCCAACATCCCGACGGGAGGACGTCCCTTCGGGGCCGTGCTGGTGCGGGAGGGACAGGTGATTGCCCGCGCGGTCAACGAAATCAACCAGACCCAGGACCCCACCGCGCACGCGGAGCTGCTCGCCATCCGCCGGGCAAGTCAGCACCTGGGCAGCGCGCGGCTCGACGGCTGCATCATCTACGCGAGCGGGCATCCCTGCCCCATGTGTCTGGCCGCCATGCACCTGTGCGGCATCCAGGCCGTCTATTACGCCTACTCGAACGAGGACGGCGAACCCCATGGCCTCTCCACCGCCAGGGTCTATGGGCAGATGGCCCTGCCGCCTCAATCACAGTCGATCCCGGTGCGGGCCCTGCGGCCCTCGGGGGAGCAGGGCCTGTATGACGCGTGGCGGAAATGACAGACAGAGGACAGTCGCCCCTGGCTGAGCAGGACAGGAGCCGCGGCCTCCCAGCGCGCTGATTTACTGGCGGGCCCTCCACGGACTCCTGGCCATGCCTGCCCCATCCCCATTCTCGACCTGCCTGCTGTGGGCGGGACTTCTCCTGCTGAAGGGAAGCCCCGCCGCCGCGGAGGCCCTCCACTCCGAGCGCGGGGGCCTTCATTCCACGCCCCTGGCACATCGCCCTTCCCGCACCGCGGCGATGCTGGACCCGCTGCGCTCGCTCGCCATCACCGACCACGCCATCGTCTCCACCATCACGGCGCGGAGCGTGTTCGAGCAGCTCGTCAGCCAGGCGGGCCCGTCGGGCTTCACGGCGGAGCAGCTCTTCCGCCAGCTCTGGGACACCCAGAACCCCGCGCCCGGCGCCGCCGACCTGCCCGGCGGTCCGCACTGCTCCGACAACGGCAACACCCTCAACGGCGCGCCGTATGTCTGTCGGAGCATCGAGGGAATCGACGCCACCGACCGGACGCCCGCGTCCATCGACAGCTACGTCCTCGTGGGCCTCTTCAATCGCTTCGACCTGGCCCCCGCGGATGGGGCCGACTGCGGCGAGTACCGGATGTCCTTCGCCCGGTTCGTTCCGGCCCCGCAGGCCCGCTCGCGAAACCGCTTCATCTTCGAGGGCGTCCTCCCCAACCCCACACCCGAGCTGGGGCTGGAGGGGTGTCGTCCCGTCGCCCGGGCGTGGGCGGACCTCTCCACCGTCGATGACCCGCTCCAGCGCGGCCGCCTCGTGAAGGCCCTCTTCTTCGAGGGCGTGGGCTCGGACCGCAACCCCGTCATCCACCCGCACCACTATGGCGACAACCCCACGGGCGCGGGCCAGCTTCGCACCAATCAGTTCATGCAACTGGGTGTCAACGAGCCCTCCCCCTGGTTGCTGCGCGAGTTCAAGCTCGAGCACCGGTGCGATGCGACGAGATGCACGTTGCGCTTCATCCCCGTCACCACGAAGTCCACGCCCCGGGGGAACTTCTTCAACGCCTTGAACACCACGCCCCTCGCGGTGGGCTTCCGCGAGCACTTCATCACCCAGGTCGCGAGCCTCGCCGTCGAGGACTTCCACCGCTTCAACTACGTCGTCCCCGACATCTACAACGCCGCCCAGAGCAGCCCGCAGCTCATGCGCGACGGCGTGGACGACTTCATCGCGCAGTTCAACAAGGCCCCCACCCCCAACCCGTTCTTCGACGCGCTCCAGGCGGAGCTCCAGCGAATCGGCAGCCCCCTGTCACCCCACCACATCGTGGCGCGCGCGGAGTCGCTGTCGTGTGGTGGCTGCCATGAGCACACCAAGGGGCGCGACCTGGGAGGCGGCGTGGGCACCTTCCCCATCGGGTCCCCTCGCTTCGTGCAGAGCAACGACCTGCTGTTCCCGCCGCCGCAACCCGGGGACCCCAGGCTCTACGGCGCCTCCACCACCCACACCTCCACGCTCCTTCCGTTCCGCCAGCAGATTCTCGGCGCCTTCCTGGACACGCCTCCCCTGGACGCGGGCTTCGTGCGCCCCGGCACGGAGGTGGCCTCCGTCCAGGCGGGCCAGGTCTTCCAGGGCACGGTGACGGTGACCAACACCGGCACCACGAAGTGGAGCGCCGCGAATGACACCCGGGGCATCTCCCTGGATGGCACCGCGCACCTGGAGCTGGACGCCGGTGACGCCCTCCTGCTCGGACAGTCGAAGACGTTCTCCTTCACGCACACCGCGCCCACCGTCCCCGGCCTCGCCACCTACCGCTGGCGCATGCAGCGCGCGGGGACCGCGTTCGGCCCCGAGCTGTCCTTCACCCTCCACGTGCTGCCCGCTTCGGGCGCGGCGCCTCGGAAGCGGTAGCGGACTCGAGCGACTCGACGACGCGGCGCACGTGGCTCGCGCGCCCCGCCTCCGTGCGCGCCGTCACGACCTCGAGGATGAGCGAGTAGCGCCGCGTCTTGCCCAGGGACTCGAAGGCACGCGCCGCCTGGGGATTCGCGGCCAGCACGGCGGACAGGTCGTCGGGGACGGTGGCGTTCCGCTGCGACTCGTAGGCGGCGGACCAGCGCCCGTCCGCCTTCGCGGCCTCGACCTCGGCCAGGCCCGCCGGCCGCATCCGTCCCTGGGCGAGCAGCACCTCCACCTTGCGCACATTCACGCAAGACCACCGGCTGCGCGGCCTGCGAGGCACGTACTTCTGGAGGTAGTAGCGCTCGTCGAGCGACTTCCGCTGGCCGGAAATCCAGCCGAAGCACAGCCCCACATCCACCGCCTCGTCATCCGTCAGCGAGGCAATCCCCGTCCCCTTCTTCGCGAGCTTCAACCAGACCCCGGCCCGAGCGCCGCCGTGCTCGTCGAGCCACGCCTCGAACTCCGCCGCGCCTCGGAACGTCCGCGTCGGCGCCTCCTCGACCGCCCGCCGCTCAGCGCGCGCCATCGCGAGCCCCCAGCATGTCCAGGTAGTGCCGGTTGAACATCAGGCCCAGCACGTTGCCGAAGGGGTCGATGACCGAGGCCGTGACGAAGCCCGGGCCGCGCTCCCGGACGCCGTCGAGGAGCTGCGCGCCCCGCTCCAGCATCCGCGCGAGCGCCGAGGGGACATCGTCCACGTGCCAGTAGACGACCGCGCCTCCCTTGCCCAGCTCGAGCCCCTTCGGGGCGAAGCGCCGGTCGATGATGCCCAGCTCGTGCTGATGGTCACCGATGCGGAACTCGACGTAGCCCGGCCCCCGGCCCGCGTCCTCACTGCGGAAGTAGGGCTCGGTCCCCAGCAGCTCCGTGTACCAGCGGGTCGCCTCCGGCAGGTTCTCCGCCCACAGCGTCAAGGTGCTCATTCCGCGCAAGAAGCTCATGGTCCACTCCGTCGTGTCGTGGTCGCGTTCGTTCGCGACCCCATGAACCTCTCCTGAAAAGGTGACAGAATGAGTCACCTTTGAAGCGTGAACCCGTCATCGACCGGCTGGACCGCGTCCTGGGCCTGCTCGCCTCCCGTCCTTCCTGGACCGCCGCCGAGCTGGCGGAGGAGCTGGGCGTCTGCGTGCGCACCGTCCGCAGGGACCTGGCGCGGCTCGAGGCACGCGGAGTCCCCATCGAGTCGGACGCGGGGCGAGGAGGCGGGGTGCGCGTGCCGCCTCGGACGGGGCTGGGGCGCGTGCAGCTCGATGCCCACGAGGTGCTCGACCTGCTCCTCGCCCTGGCGCTCGCGGAGCAGCTGCGCTCTCCGCTGCTGCTGTCGACCCTCAAGGGCCTGCGGCAGAAGCTCGCCGCGTCATTCCCGCCCGAGGACCGCGCCCGGGTGAGCGGACTGCGTCGGAGGATTCTCGTCGGCCCCAGCTCCCGGAACATCGCCGCGACCTGGAAGCCGCCGACGACCTCCGTGCTCCGCCCCATCCAGGAGGCGTTCTTCGAGCAGCACGCCCTGGAGCTGACCTACCGCACGAACGACGTGAGCACGGTGCGCGTCGTGGAGCCGCACTACCTGCTGCTCAGCTGGCCCGCCTGGTTCCTGCTCGTCTGGGACCACCTGCGCGGCGCGGTCCGCATGCTGCGCGTCGACCGCATCGAGGCGGCGCGGCTCACCGCCTCGACGTTCCGAATCAGGGACTCGAAGCAGATGCTCGCCACGCTCGGCGACATCTTCTCCGCCGTCTAGGTCACGGACCCGTCACGAAGGCACGGCGGGACAGAACGCCGTGCCTCCACGCGCTACTGGATGGTGATGGGGATGTTGTAGAGGAAGCACACAGGGACCTTCTGCGGCTTGTACTCCCAGCCGTTCTTGAGCCCCTGGATGATGTCGTCATCCGCGCCCGGCACCGACTTCACCGGGGTCACCTCGTACACGCTGCCGTTGGTGGCGACGCATACCTTGTAGATGCCCTGGAGCGTCTGGCCGCGGTGGCCCTGCTTGAACACCTCGGACAGCTTCGGCGGCGTCTGCCGCACCACGTCACGCGCGATGACGAAGGGCGGCACGTTCTTGGGCTTCACCGGCTCGGAGACCGTCCCACCCACCACGCCACCGACGACGCCTCCCACCACTCCGCCCACGACGCCCCCGGCGACGCCACCCTCCACGCCCCCTTCCACGCCGCCCTCGACGGGGGCCTCCGGCTCGGGGGCCTCCGGCTCCGGCTCTGGCTCCAGGGGCTTCTGGTCGACCACCGGCTTGACCTCCACCGGCTGGCGAATCTCCGTCTTGGGCTTCTTCTCCACCGTCCGGGGCGTCGTCTTGCGCGCCGCGGGAGGGGGTGGAGGAGGAGGTGGCGGAGGTGGCGCGGCCTTCACGAGGCTCAGCACCACATCGATAGGCACCTCGGCCTCGACGACGATGGGTTTCAGAATCCACCCCAGCGCCGCCGCGACTCCGACGTGCACGGCGATGGAGAAGGCGGCGAAGCCTAGGATGCGAGAGGGAGGGTCTGTGTGCTGCGCGAACATGCCGAGGGCCCCATACCACAGGCGAGGAAGTAATGACCCCTGGGTGTAATTCTACTGCATAAGCAGAACGATTGGGGTGTCACATAGAAGACACCCCACACGATACCAGTGGACGGGACAGTCGTGGTACAGGGCCGCCACCTCGTCCCCTTCCCAGAGGTCTTTCCGTGCAGACAAAGATGAAGTGTGCGCTCGGGCTCGCCGCCGCCCTGAGTGTTGTTGGGTGTGGTGAGTCGACCGATGAGGTCGGCGACAAGTACCAGGGCGCAGTCGACGCCACCAACTTCGATACCAAGTTCCGCGCCACCAGCGGCACGTACCGGACCACCAATGCCATGGTGAAGGGCGCCAAGGTGCCCTTCTTCAACCTGGGCCAGGTGGCGACCGAGCGCAAGGATGACAAGGGCGCCATCACCACCGCGGGTGTCCCCGTGGATGAGGCCGGCCGGCCGTACCTGCCCGCCAGCCGGGTGAGCGCGACCTCCTACGACTTCGCCGACGGCTGTCGGACCGGCAAGCCGGAGTTCGACTTCCGCAACGACCTGTACCCCGAGAACGAGCAGTGGCCGCTGTTCACCGCGCTGCCGCTGACCGTCACCGGTAATACCACTCCGCCCGTGCTGCCCCTGGTGAAGGTGGCGGCGTGGACGGGCACCGGCGGCGAGCAGTGCAACGCCATCAAGGACGCCGCCTCGCTCACGAAGGGCGCCTTTGGCGGCGCGGCCGGCGAGGGCACCACGGTGGCCCTGCGCGCCATCATCGACCTCACGGCGCTGGTCAACAAGCTCAGCCCCGAGTCCACCTTCACCTCCAAGGGCGGCTGGTACCGCGGCCTGCAGCTCGCCTACCTGGAAGGTGGCGCGGTGCCGGTCGACGACAAGGGCAACCTGAAGGTGATGGACGGCGTGCTGGTGAGCCCGCCGACGGGCGCGCCCACGTCGGAGACGCCCGCGTACCTGTTCGCCGCCGCCCCGGGTGAGGAGGGCTGGTCGCCGGTCGTGCGCCTGCGCACCTTCACCGCGACCGCCGCGAAGCCCGCCTCCAGCTACACCGGCCTGTGCGTCGATGCCTGCGCGCCGACCGAGCTCGACCTCGCCACCGTCAATCGCTACGCCGGCGTGCTCTTCGTCGTCGGGAGCAACCAGTGAGCGCCTCCTCTTCCCCTGCTCTGAGCCCTTCCATGAAGACCTCCCTCCTCCGAGGCGGTGGCGCGCTCGCGCTGCTGCTCGTCGCGTTCTTCGCGACGCTTCCCCTGCCCGCGCTCGCCGCCGGTCAGAACTACGGCCGCATGGCCGGTTACGTCTATGACCCGACGGGCGCGCCGCTCGCCGAGGTGCCGCTGACGGTGAGCGGCCCGGCGCTGCAGCAGCCCCAGTCGCGCACCAGCGGCGAGGACGGCCGCTTCGAGTTCGACACCCTGCCCCCGGGCGAGAACTACGTCCTGGAGGTCAACGTCCCGGGCTTCGCCCCCATCAAGAAGACGGGCATCACCGTCCTCCTGGGCCAGGCCTCGCAGGTGGACGTGAAGCTGGAGGTGTTCACCGAGACGCAGGCGGTGGCCACCTACGAGATCGTCGAGAAGGTCAACCCCATCATCAACCCGGACTCCGCCCAGACGGGCGCGGTGATGACGGCGGAGAAGGCGGCCACCTCGCCTGTCTTCACGCAGGTGCAGGCCATGCCGCAGCTGGTCGCGGGCGTCGGCCAGGGCAACGCGCCCAGCCTCCGCGCCGGCCTGTCGCGCTACGGCAAGTTCTACATCGACGGCATGGACACGTCCGACGTCGTCGACGGCAGCATCAGCTCGCCGATGAGCTTCTACGCGGTGGAGAACTTCGAGGTCATCACGGGCGGCCTGGATGCCCAGTACAACTCGCTGGGCCTCATCGAGAACGTCGTCAGCAAGAGCGGCTCCAACAAGTTCACCTACGACGTGACGATGATCCTGTCGCCGGCGTGGGCGAACGCGAAGTACCGCGGCGCGGCCAACCAGAACCCCAACGTCGCCAACTACACGCAGAACGAGGTCCCGCTGTCCGAGACCGCCTTCTACAGCCCGCTGGTCGGCGTGGGCGGTCCCATCATCAAGGACAAGCTCTGGTTCTACTTCTCCGGTCAGTGGAACTTCTCCCACCGCGAGACGCCGCTGGGTGAGGAGAACCGCCCGTCCGACACCGAGACGCGCCTGGCCCGCCTGAAGCTCACCTGGCAGCCCACGCCGAAGGACCGCGTGTCCCTGGCGTTCAACTACGACAACAACAACATCACCAACCAGGTCTCCTCGACGTTCGCCTCCCCCGAGGCGGAGACGAAGATCGACCGCGGCGGCTTCTTCACCATCCTCAACTACG
Source organism: Myxococcus stipitatus DSM 14675 (assembly GCF_000331735.1). GTDB lineage: Bacteria > Myxococcota > Myxococcia > Myxococcales > Myxococcaceae > Myxococcus > Myxococcus stipitatus. The sequence continues at coordinate 7,541,048 of NC_020126.1, forward strand.
ACCGCAGCTTCACGGACAACGTCCTGTTCCAGCTCCAGACGGGTATCACCTACAAGGACATCTGGAACGGTCCGATGGACGAGGACTCGCAGGACATCGCCCACATCTACAACAGCACCACGTACCGGAACGCCGGCGCGCTGCGCAACGAAGTGGGCAACCTGGTGACGGAAGAGCGCATGCGCTTCCAGTTCGACCCGACGCTGCTCTTCAAGGTGAAGAACCACCAGATGAAGGCGGGCGTGCAGATCAGCTACCTGAGCGGCGACAAGACGGCGCAGGTGATTGGCAACCGCCGCTTCAACGACCGCAACGGCGAGTGCAACCCGGATGACCCGTCGACGTTCCAGTACTGCAACGAGCGCATCGACTTCTACAACAGCGAGGGCGTGCAGGCGCCGCTGACCACGGAGGCCTCGGTGCTGACCACCGGCGCCTTCATCCAGGACCGCTGGAACGTCAACCGCTACCTGACGCTGGTGGCGGGTCTGCGCGCGGACGTGGGCCGGCTGTACGGTGACAACAACCAGTTCATCACCAACCTGGTGGGCATCGGCCCGCGCTTCTCGGCCACGTACGACATCTTCGGCAACCGCAGCACGCTGGTGAAGGCGCACTACGGCCGCTCCAACGAGGTCGGCGACGTCTTCATCGCGCAGCACGCCAACCCCGAGCTGCTCCAGGTCCGGTCCACCTTCGCGGGTGGCGCGTTCGCGGACTGTGCGCCCGACACCGTCGGCAACACGCAGTGCAGCGTCGCGGGTGGCGCCTCCGGCCGCACCTTCGACAAGAAGAACCACACCCCGCCCAGCGTGGATGAGCTGTCGCTCGGCCTGCACCACGCCATCAGCGAGGGCGCCGTCATCGGCACCGACCTGACCTACCGCAAGTACAACAACATGTGGGTGGACGAGGAGGTCAACCGCATCTGGGACCCGTCCGGTCAGCGCGTGATCGGCTACGTGGACAACGTGGCCCACACGGTGGTGAAGATCCACAACCCGGACGAGGCGTGGCGTGACTACAAGGGCATCGACCTGTGGGCGCAGGGCCGCACGGGCGCGTGGGACCTGCTGGCCAGCTACACCCTGGGCTTCAGCAACGGCACGGTGGGCGACTACTTCGACGGCTACGGCGCCAACCCGCGCTTCAAGAAGTTCTTCGAGGGTCCGTCCCCCGAGGACATCCGCCACACCATCAAGGGCGCCGTCGGCTACACCACGACGTTCGGCCTCGATTTCGGCGTGCGCTTCAACTACCGCACGGGCGCGCCCATGTGGATGTTCCAGGAAGGCTCCGTCGACCGGCAGCGCGTCGTCCGCTCGCCGCGCGGCACGGGCCACGCCTACAACACCGCCAACGGCATCCCGGACTTCAATGACCCGGCCGCCATCTCCGAGCTGCGCCAGCCGAGCCAGTTCCTGTTCGACGTCCAGGCCCGCTACGACCTGAACCGCATCGTGAAGACGCAGGAGACGAAGATGGAGCTCACGCTCATCCTCTTCAACGTCCTGAACAACAGCGACGTCACGTTCGTCCAGGAGCAGTGGCGCTCGAACAACAACCGCTTCGGCACGGCGACCAGCCGCCGCAGCCCGATGCAGGCCGAGCTGCTGCTGCGCGTGCGCAACTAGCCACATCGTCTCACGTGGGCCCTCGCTTCCGGTGCGGTGACGCCTGGAAGCGAGGGCCCTTGAATCTGGCGGGGAGCCCGTTCTAGACGGGCGTGTGACTTCCTCCACGCGTCCCTTCCGTTTCGGGCTGCTGTCCGCCCTCCTCGCCGCTTGTGCCTCCACGCCCCCCGCGCCGGAGGCCGCTCCCCAGGTGCCACCGCCCGCGCGCTCGAGCGCCGCGGAAGTCGCGCCGGAGCCCCTCCGCATCACCGTGGTGGGAACCAACGACCTGCACGGCTGGGTCATGCCCTCCCGCGCCACGCTGCCCAACGGCGCGGCGGTGGAGCAAGGCGGACTGGCCGCGTTCGCGGGCTACCTGCGCATCCTCCGGGCGGAGAACCCGGACGGCGTGCTGCTGCTGGATGGAGGCGACCTCTTCCAGGGCACGCTCGCCTCCAACCTCACCGAGGGGGCGGTGGTCATCGACGCGATGAACACGCTGGGCTACTCGGCCTCCGCGCTGGGCAACCACGAGTTCGACTTCGGGCCCGCGGGGCCGCTCTCGGTGGGGATTGACGGGGAGGACCCGTTCGGTGCGCTCAAGGCGCGCATCGCACAGGCGAAGTTCCCCATCATGGGCGTCAACGTCACGGACAGCCAGACGGGCGGGGTGCCGACGTGGCTGGGCAATGACGGCACGCTGCTGGTGGAGCGGCGCGGGGTGCGCATCGGCATCATGGGGCTGGCGACGCCGCACACGCCGCAGGTGACCAACCCGGTGAACGTGGCGAGCCTGCGCTTCGCCCCGCTGGCTCCGGTGGCGCTCGCCACGGCCCAGGCGCTGCGCGCGCGCGGGGCCGAGGTGGTGGTCGCGGTGGCGCACGCGGGCGCGGTGTGCAAGCGGCACGACAACCCTCGGGATGCCTCCTCGTGCGACCGGGGGGACAGCGAGATCGTCGAGCTGCTGGAGGAGCTGCCGGAGGGGACGCTGGACGCGGTGGTGGCCGGGCACACGCACCAGCCCGTGGGCCACTTCATCCGGGGCACGCCGGTCATCGAGACGTCGGGCAAGGGCCGCGCCTTCGGACTCGTGGACCTCTACGTGGACCCGGTGACGCGCAAGGTGCTGCCCGAGAAGAGCAAGCTGGAGGGCTCCATCCCGGTGTGCGTGCGCGTGGACTCGACGGTGGGCACGTGTGACGAGCGGAAGCTGAAGGACACGAAGCAGGTGGAGCTGGCGCCCGCGACGTTCCGGGGACAGCCGGTGGTGGTGGACGCGGCGATGGAGGCGCAGCTCTCCCAGGCGCTGGCGCAGGTGGAGGAGGTGCAGCGTCGGCCGTTGGGGGTGAGGGTTCCGGAGACGCTCACGCGCAACTACGAGGCGGAGAGCCCGCTGGGGAGCGTGCTGTCGGACGCGCTGCGGGCCGTGTCGAAGTCGGACATCGCGCTGCTCAACAGCGGCGGCCTGCGCGCGGAGCTGCCCGCGGGGGAGCTCACCTACGGCGCGCTGTTCGAGGTGCTGCCCTTCGACAACACCATCGCGGTGCTGACGGTGTCGACGGAGGAGCTGAAGCGGCTGCTGGAGGCGGCGTATGCGCGCAAGGGCATCTACCAGGTGTCGGGGCTGAAGGTGCGCGTCGAGACGTGCAACGGCGTGTCGAAGCTGGCCTCCGTCACCCTGGCGAACGGCAAGCCGCTGCCCGCCAACAAGCGCTTCCGGGTGGCGATGCCGGACTTCCTGGCGCGGGGCGGTGGTGGACTGGACGACGTGCTCAAGACGCTGGCGCCGGAGAGCATCGACCTGGGTGAGCGTCAGGCGCTCACGCTGCGCGATGGGCTCATCGAGCACTGGAAGGCGCGGGGCAAGGCGCTGGTGGCGCCCACGCCCGGCCGGCTCGTGCGCATCACCGGGGCCAGCTGCCCCAAGGCTCCGGCCAGCGAGGCGGGCAAGGCGTCGTCGAAGTAGCCCGCGCGCCCCTGGGAGTCACTGGCTTCGGGAGCGAGGGTGGTGGAGTCTCCACCACCCAGCCTTCGGCCAGGAGCATTTCGTTGAGACGCATTGGCATCATCACGGTCCTCGCCCTGACGGCGCTCGGAGCGTGTTCGAAAGACAGCCCGCCCGAGGAGCCTCCCGTATCGAGCGCCGCCCCGTTCCGCCCCTGTGGTGCCATCGGCGCTGGAGCCCTGGCGGCATCCGCGGTGTCTCCTGATGGAACCGTGCTGGCCGCGGCCACCCTTTCCGGCCAGCTCGTTCTCTATCGATACTCGGATGGAACGCGGCTGAACACGCTGTGGGACTTGCCGGGCCAGCAAGTGGGCGTGTTCTTCTCCAAGGATGGCCGCCTGCTGGTTGCGGCCAACCGGATGGAGACACGCGTGTGGAGCTTCCCGGACCTGACGCCGGTCCGCACCTTCAAGCATCCACACACGGGCCAGACGACGGCGCTGGCCATCTCCCCCGACGGGGCAGTGCTCGCCACCGGTGGGGTTGACTCAGAGAACAGCCAGATCGCCCTCGTCCGCATCTGGAGCATGACGGACGGAAGCCTCCAGGGGACCTGGCGGCGGTTGTACGAAGCGCGCGTCGAGTCACTGGCCTTCGCCCCGGATGGAAACACACTGGCCGTCGCCCTGGGCCACTTCGTGGCGCTCATCCACGTTCCAGATGCCTCCGAGCAGCGGATTCTCTCGCTCGGCGGCCAACAGGCATCCTGGTCCGCGGATGGAAGACTCCTGGCCGCGGGAGGTGTGGTGATGAATGTGGACACCTCGAAGGTGGTCAAACCCATGGAGACCTCGCTGAGGCTGGAGACGACCACCTTCTCTTCAGATGGAAGCCTCTACGCGGAAGGCGCGGAGGCGGGTGTGACGGTCTACCGCACCGCGGACTGGACGAAGCTGCACGTGTTCCCCGTGCGAGAAGGCCGTCCGAGCCGCCTTGCTTTCAGCCAGGACAACACCGAGCTTCGCGTCGACATGGGGGCGAGCCGCTTCAGCTGCAATGGCGCGTCGCCACAGTGCCCGAACGGAGGGAACGAGATTCTCATCCACTCCCTCCAGACCCCGGCCACGACACGCACCTTCTCACTGGGGCCGAGCATGACGGGGGAGGTGACGTTCTCCCCCGACGGCTCACTCCTCGCGACCACCGCGGACAATGTCCTGAGCATCTGGAAGACCTCGGACCTGAGCGCCGTCGTGGCACCCCCCGTCCGGAATCCCTGGAACATCCAGTTCAGCCCGGACCAGGGCCGGATTCTTGTGGACTCGACCATCCATGACCTTGCCACCGGGCAGGAGCTCCAGCGACTCAATGGCGGCGTCCTCTCGCCAGACTTCAGGATGTCCGCGCGAATCGAGCTCGGGGAGAACAAGGTCCTCTTGCACGACGTCGCGACGGGCAAGCTCCTCAAGGAGTTCGCCACCACCCAGTGGACCTTCGTTTCCGGGTTCTCCCCAGACGGACGCTTCCTCACCGTCACCGGGCTCTCCGGAGGCGTTGACCTTCGCGTCCTGGATGTGGCGCGAGGCAAGGTCCGGCACTCCTTCGATCTGGAACTCAAGGAGGGCGGCCCGTTCGTCCGGTTCTCTCCGAATGGACGATGGCTCGCCAGCACGGGGCAGTCTGACTTCCCGTCGGTCATGGTCCTCGGCCTCGAGGACGAACGTCGTACAGCCCTCGAGAACGGCTTCACCGCGGCCTTCTCACCTGACAGCACCGTGCTGGCCGCAGGCAACGCCAAGGCCGAAGTGCTGTTGTGGAGGACCTCCGACTTCCTGGTCCGTGAGCGATTGAGCGGGCATGGGACCTCGGCTCACGATGAACAGTACCCCCAAGCCGTCATCAGCGTGGCTTTCGCGCGCACCGGACAGCTCGCGACGCTGGGGGCGGACCGGACCGTCCGCCTCTGGTGTTCTCAGTAGCGGCAGGAAAGGCGTTCGCTCGTCCGGCCGCCCTCGGGTCGAAGAGCCCGACGTCTCGATGAGGGGCGGGTAGACTCCATGGCTCCCCATGGGTTCCTCGCCGCCCCCTGACTCCGAAGACGCGCGTGCCCGGCTGATGCGCCGGGCCCTCTGGCTGCCGCTGCTCCTCGTGGCGCTCGCCTATGCGAACACGGTGCGCGGCACGTTCGTCTGGGACGACCACTCGCTGATCGAGGAGCAATCCTTGGTGCGCGAGCTGGCGCCGCTGCCGGACTACTTCACGCGCATGTTCTGGAGCGACTCGCTGAGCGTCTCGCGCGGCTACTACCGGCCGCTCGTGACGCTGGGGTACGCGGTGGAATACGCCCTGTGGGGTGGCGCCGCCGCGGGCTTCCACCTGACGAACCTGCTGTTCCACCTCGTCGTCGTGGCGTGGGTGTTCCTCCTGTGCCGACGCGGGGGCGCCTCCCCCTGGGGCGCGGCCGTCGGCGCGGCGGCCTTCGGACTCTTTCCCCGGCTGACCGAGTCCGTGGCGTGGATCTCCGGGCGCACCGACATCCTGGCCGCGCTCTTCATGCTCGCCGCGCTGCTCGTCCATCCGTCGAACCAGGCCTCTCGGCGCTGGCTGTCGGCGGGACTGTTGCTGCTGGGACTCTTCTGCAAGGAGGTGGCGGTGGCCGGAGTCCTCGCGCTCGCGGTCCTGGAGCTGCGCGCCGTGCGGGCTCGGGAACGAACCTGGGGACAGGCCCTGCGCAACCTCGTGCCCGTGGCGGTCGCGCTCGCCGTCTATGGCGCGCTCCGGCTGAACGCCCTGCGCTCGGACGTCCGCGAGCTCGATGGCGGCACGAGCACGGGCTTGTCCCTGGGCGAGCGCATGCTCACCGCGCTCGCGGCGGTGGGCCGCTACGCGATGATGCTCGTGGATGCGCTCAGACCTCGGCTCCAGCAGGGGGTCGTGGGAGAAGCCCCCCTCGCGTGGGTCCTGCTCGGCGCGGGGGTCCTCGTCGCGGGAGTCATCCTGGCGCGGCGCTGGGGAGGCAGGCTGTCAGCCTGGTCCCAAGCCGCGCTGGCGGCGGGCGCGCTCGCGCTGGCGCTGGTCCTTCACCTGATTCCCTTGGGCATCCATACGCTGGCGTCGGACCGCTTCCTCTACGTCCCCGTGGCGATGCTGGCCATCGCACTCGCCGCCCCCATCGAGAACGCCGCGCGGGCCCGCCCCAAGCTCGCCTTGGCCGTGGCAGGTGGAGTCCTGCTCTCCTTCGCGGCAGCCACGCACCTGCGCAACCGCGACTGGATGGACGAGATGCGGCTGTGGCGCGTGGCCGAGCGTGTCTCCGGTCCGGAGGACGCGTTCGTCCAGCAGCAGCTCGGTGGGCTCTACATGAACGTGCACCGGTACGACGAGGCACTCGTCCACCTCCAGAACTCGGTGCGCACCCAGAGTCGGCTGACGGGCGCCAAGGGCTACAACAACCTGGCGCTGTGCCTCACGAAGCTCGGCCGGCACGAAGAAGCCCTCGCCTTGTTCGAGGACATGGTGAAGCAGCAGCCCGGCTACCACCGCGGCCACCTCAACCTCGCCATGACGCTGGCGAGAGCAGGCCGCTTCGACGCCGCCCTCCTCCGGCTCCAGACGCTCCAGGCCCTGACCCCGGGCGACACCGTCATCCCCGAGCTCCGCACGCTGTTCGAGCGCTCACGAGACACCGTGGCCAAGCTGCCAGCGAAGCGCCCTGGTGACCCGGAGCCCGCGGCGGTCGCGGAGGCTCGGGCCAGGATGTATCAGGAGCTCGGCGCACCTCACGAAGCAGCCACGAGCTGGGACGCCGTGCTGAAGGCGCCCGACTCGACGCCCGAGCAGCGGCTGCACGCCGTGGGCTTCCTCGTGTTCGAGGGGAACCTGGGCCGCGCTAGGGATGCGCTGGAAGGACTGCGGCGCACGCAGCCCGGGGACGAGCGCCTGCTCCTGCTGGAGGAAGCGCTCGTCTCGCGCGCGTCACTCGGCGAGGCTCCGTAGCCCCCTCCCGTCACCGCAGGGCCACGGCATGGACCGTGAGCCGCTCCGTGAGGCGCTCACGGTCTCGAAGCCGGGCGGCATCCATGACCATCTGGCCCGCCCAGCGGTAGACGTTGAACTCGCTGACCACCGCGCGCATCGCGCGCATGCGGACGCGCTGCTCCTCCCGCGACATGGCCAGTCCAGCGGCGAGGGCCCGGCTCGCCTCCTCGAAGTCGAACGGGTTGACGATCAACCCCTCCGACAGCTCTCGGGCCGCCCCCGTGAACTGGCTGAGCACCAGGACACCCTGCTCGTCCTCGCGCGCCGCGACGAACTCCTTCGCCACCAGGTTCATCCCGTCATGCAGGCTGCTGACGTAGCAGACGTCCGCCGCGCGGTAGTACCTGAAGACATCCGGCGGCTCATGGTGCGCGCGCATCAGGATGATGGGTTGATACGTCTCCGTCCCGAACCGACGATTGATTCTCGCGGCCAGCTTCTCGACGCTGTCATTGAGCTGGCGATATCGCTCGATGGTCGTCCGGCTCGGTGCCGCCAGCTGCGCGAACGAGAAGCGCCCCCGGAACTCCGGTGAACCCTCGAGCAACCGCTCCACGGCCAGCAGGCGCTCCTCGATGCCCTTGGTGTAGTCGAGCCGGTCCACGCCGATGCCCAGCAACGCGTCCGGCCCGAGGCCCAGCTCCTTCCAGACGCTCGCACGGCACGCCTCGGGCGTCAGCGCGTCCTTCACCCAGCGATTCGGCCACTCCACGGAGATGGGGTACGGCCGGATGAGCGTCGTGCGCTCCTGATGGACCACCGCGGTCTGCTCCCGGTCGATGCGCGACTCCAGGAAGCGGTCGACGGCCTCCGCGAAGTTGTTGCAGTGCAGCGGTGTATGGAACCCGATGATGCTGCTGCCCAGGAGCCCTTGCAGCAATTCATTGCGCCAGGGGCAGATGCCGAAGGCCTCCGCGTTCGGCCACGGGATGTGCCAGAAGGTGATGAGGGTCGCCTTGGGCAACCGCTCGCGAATCATGCGGGGCACCAGCGCGAAGTGGTAGTCCTGCACCAGGATGACGGGCGCCTCCGAGTCCACTTCCTCGCACACCGCATCCGCGAACTTCTGGTTCACCGCCTGGTAGTGCCGCCAGTCCTCCAAGCGGAACGTGGGCCGCGCATAGGCCATGTGGCACAGGGGCCAGAGGCCCTCGTTCGCGAAGCCCGCGTAGTAGCCCTGCTCTTCTTCGCGTGAGAGCCAGACGCGCCGGAGCAGATAGGACTCCTCCTCGGGCGGAACCCTCACCCGTCCATGCGCATCCGCCGTCTCACGGTCGGCGGAACCACTTCCATGCGCGACCCAGACCCCCGAGCACGCGCGCATCACGGGCTCCAGCGCCGTCACCAGGCCACTCGCGGGATGTGACACGTGGATGCCCCCATCAGCGCTCCGCTCGTGGATGTACGGCTCCCGGTTCGCGACGACGACGACGTTCTCCCCCTCCAGGGAGTGCCGCAGCGTCTGCTTCAAGCGCCGCGGCGTCCACCGACCCTCATCCCCCTCGTCCTCTCGCTCCGGGGCGAGCCGAGCAACCAGCGGCCGGGGGTCCCGTGGAACGGGCCGGTGCTCGGGCACCGGGACTCCGCCGCGAGGCGGCTCACGAAGCGCCTGCGTCCATCGGCGCCACGTGCCCCGCCTCAACAACCACGTGGCCGCCGAGGCGCACAGCGCCAGTCCACCGAACGCCAGCACCACGGATTGCCGGACGAGGGTCTCCCGTTGCGCCACCAGCTCCGCACGAGGCTGGCGCCACTCCTCTCGTCTGGGGGGATGCCGCTGTTCACTGTTCTCGATGAACGCGGAGCGGCGGGTGCTCGAGACCCACTCCAGCGCGCCCCAGGAGAGAATCCCAAGGCCTGCGAACAAGACCATGACGATGCGGACCGTGTGAGACATGACTCATCCAGGACATGGGTTGAATGCCATCCGAATCGAGGCGCTCGGACCGAGCGCCGGTTCACCTCGCGACGACCGCCGCCGGCCCCTTCGCCGCGGGCTTCGTCCCCAGCGACCTGCCGCTGGACTCCAGGTAGCGATAGAAGTCCGAGTCCGCGCGAATCATGAGCGTCGTGTTGGCGCCCATCGTCTCGCGGTAGGTCTCCAGCGTCTTGAGGAAGCTGAAGAACTCCGCGTTCTGGCCATAGGCCTGGCCATAGAGGCGCGTCACGTGTGCATCGGCGTCACCGCGAACCTCCTCCGCCTTGCGCGACGCATCCGAGCGAATCGCCTGGAGCTCCCGCTCCATCTCCCCGAGGATCTCCTCGCTGCGGCCACGCCCCTCCGAGCGGAACTTCTCGGCGATGCTGCGTCGCTCGGAGATCATGCGGTTCTCCACCTGCTCCCGCACGCTGGCGATGTAGTTGACCCGCTGGATGCGGACATCCATCAACGCCATGCCGTACTTGGATATCTGGGGCTGGGCATGCTTCAGGACCTCCCGCTCCAGGTCCTCCCGTCCCCTCGCGACAGGAGGCGTGGAGCCCGGGCCCGACGCCGCGGTGCCCCACTCCTCGCTCACACGCGCGGGCGCCTTCCAGTCCGAAGCGCGGATGAGCTCTTCAATCCGCGCCCCCGAGACCTGGTTGCGCACGATGGAGTGGAGGATGTCATTGAGCCGGCTCTCGGCGCCGCGCTCGTCGTGCACGCTCTCCAGGAACAAGCGCGGGTTCTCGATGCGCACGTGGGCGCTGGTCTTGACCAGGATGAACTCCCGCCCCAGCGTGGAGATCTGCTCGGCGTCTCCCGCCCAGGTCCACAGCCGCTCGTCGAAGCGGTGCACCTCGTCGATGAACGGCCACTTCCAGTGGATTCCAGGCTCGGTGAGCGTGGGCCCCCTGATTTCACCGAACCGGACGAGGAGGGCTTGCTCCGCCTCGCCCAGGACGAAGACAGCGGAGTACGCGGTGGTCAGCAAGACGGCGAAGAAGACACTCAGGCCTGCGATTCTGGCTTTCACTTCGGCGAGCCTCCCTGCTCGTTCAAGTGGAGGAAGGACTGCGGGCGGCTCTCGCCTTCCTGGACGACGATGATCTTCCCCGCCTTGGGCACCACGTCCCGGATGACCTCCAGATACAGGCGCTTGCGAGTCACGTCCGGCGCCTGGAGGTACTCCTTGAGGATGGATTGGAACCGGACCACGTCGCCCTCCGCGCGGCGGGTGCGCTCGAACGCGTAGGCCTCGGCCTCGGCGACCGTGCGCTTCCCCTCGCCTATCGCTTGGGGAATGGCCTGGTTCTTCTTCGTGATGGCCTCGTTGATCATCCGCTCACGCTCCTGGCGCGCTTCGTTGACCTCGTTGAAGGACGCGCGCACGCGCTGGGGCGGCACCACGGCTTGCAGCTCCACGGCGGTGACTCGGATGCCGGAGCGGTAGCCATCCAGCGCGCCCTGGAGCTCGTCGCGCGCCCGGAGGGCGATGTCCGCGCGGCCCGTGGTCAGCACCTCGCTGGCCAGGCTGTTGCCCACCCGCCGCCGCATGACGGCCTCCGCGCTGTCCCTCAACGTCTGCTCGGGCTCTCGCAGCGCATGGAGATACTGGACGGGGTCATGAATCTGGTACTGCACCACCCAGGACACATCAATCATGTTGAGGTCCCCGGTGAGCATCTCCCGCTCGTGCTGGTAGCCCTCCGTGAGGACGCGGCTGGGCTCGCCCTCCTCTCCCGGCTCGATGCGGAAGCCGAACTCCTGCTTGAGGACGCGCTCGGTGGCCACCTTGTGGACTTCGTCGATGCCGAACGGGAGCTTGAAGTGAAGCCCCGGCCCGGCCAGGCCGATGACCGCGCCGAAGCGCTTGATGACGACACGCTCCTCGGGCTGCGCCGTGTAGAACAGGTTCTGGGCCGCCATGCCGCCCAGGATGAGCACCACGACCAGGATGTTGATGGCCAGGACGCTGGCCTCGGGGGGCTGGGCATCATTCTTCGCGATGAGGGATTCATCGATCACGCGTGAGTCCTTCCGTTGGAGAAGAAAGACCGCTGCCCAGAGGCAAGGTCAGGAGGGAGGCATCCACCAGGGGCTGCGCGCTCGGGGGAGCCACGTCCCGCACGAGGACAGGCGCCACCGTGCCGAGGAGCTCCGCCGGGCTTGGATAGAGCCCCCTCACCTCCGGGTACTTCTCCCAGACGAGGCGAAGGAAGCTCGCCGCCTCTTCGCGCCGCAGGCGGCGTCTGCGCCCGAACAGCCCCGAGAACTCCCTTCGCAGCTCCCAGTCCAAGAGGAGACGGCGGAGGGCATCGAGCGGTGCACCTTCCGAGAGGACGCGCTGGAGCACCGAGCCCGACAGCCCGAAGCGGAACTCGAACAAGGGGCCCGTCGGCTCCTCGAGGTCATCCATCGGCTCGTCCCCTGACGTCGGCGAGGGGTCCTCCGGGGCGCGTGCGGCCCGCTGCGTGTGGAGGTGGAGTGACAGGAAGGACAACACCACCCCCAGCAGCGCGACCATGGTCCAGGAGACGGAGCGATAGGACTCGGCGAGCGAGGACTGGTCCGCCAGGAGTCCGATGACATAGGAGATGCTCTTCGCGCCGAGCGTCCCCGCCATGAGGCCAATGCCGGACAACATCGCGCTCTGGGCGGGAGCACGTTCCATGGACAGGCCGAGCAGCAGCGGGAAGAGCGCGCCCAGGCCCAGGCCGAACATGAAGTTCAGGATGCACAGGGCGTGGTAGCTCCGGTAGTCCAGCAGGGAGATGGCTGCGACCGTCGCGCTGGAGATGAGCAGCGCCATCAAGGTTGATGACTTGAGGTTCCAGATGAGCCAACTGCCCAGCAGTCGCGAAGCGGCCATCCCTATCAGGAAGAAGCTGAAGGCCTCTCGCGCTTGCGCGGGGGGAAGCCCGACCACCTCGCTGGCATAGGTGACGAACCAGACTCCGTGGCCCCACTCGGTCGCATGCAGGAACAGGCTCGCGAACATGAAACACAGGAAGAGCGGGTCGGACAGCAGCGACAGGTAGCCCGCGCCGGAGCGCTCCGAGGTCCTCTCCGGTGGTGGAGCCCCCGCGTGCGCCGAGAGCCTCGTCGCCAGCGCCATGGCGACCACCAGGAGGCCCGCCGCCACCAGGAAGACGAGCCGCCAGCCACCGCCCAGCCACCGCCCCGGGCTCGTGAAGGCATTCACCAACAGCGGCGTCGACACACTCCCCAGGCTGAAGAGGAAGTCCATGAAGCTGAGAATCGACACCTTGTTGTCCCGCCCCACCCTGGCGGCGGTCGCGTGTCCCGCGGTGAAGAACAGGCTCCCCGACAGGGAGAGCGCGAAGATGAGGAGCTTGTAGGTGAGGAACTCCCGCTCCCGGTAGAGCAACAACAGGCAGACCAGGGAGGCGAGCGAGGTCGCGATGAACAAGGTCCTCGCCTGGGCGAGATAGAACACCTTCCCGCCGATGAAGGCCCCCACGAGCACGCCCACCGACCAGTAGACGAAGACCACACCGGCGCTCTCGTTGGTGACCCCGAACTCCTGTTTGAGATTGGGGAGGGTGACCCCGGTCACGGTCCCCAGCAGACCGAAGACGAAGAATCCGACGCAGAGGAGGAAGAGGCCATTCTTGCCCTCTGGGTCCTCCCTCACGGAAGCAGGTAACGACGTCATGACGGTTCCTTCGTGGCGAGCCCAAGGGCGCCGCCACTGCATGGCGAAACAACCTGGAGATGGCACCTCCGAACAGCGGAGGACGGGGGCATGCGGACGCGGTTCGAGCGCCCCCGGCCGGGGCTGCACTCGTCTCACTTCAGACACGCGGACCCGGACTCAGTCCTGTCTCAGAGGGGTGACTTGAAGGCGATAGGCAGGCGCCCCCTCGAAGTCTTTCTTCCCGAGCGGGACTCCGGCGGCCCTCAACAGCGCATACACCACGGTGACATGGAAGTAGAGATTGGGGAGGACATAGTCGAGCACGAAGGAATGTGTTTCAAAATGGCGCACCTCGCCTCGCTTCGCGACGGAGATGGAGGTGGGGCCGGCGGCTATCTCACCAGGAGAGAGGGACCGCAGCTGGACCAGGGCCTCTTCCACCAGCCCCTGGAGCTGCTCGAAGGACGTGGGGAGCGGACCGAAGGAGGCGGTGTCCCCCCGGTTGAACACCGCGAGCTCCCAGGACGTGTCCTCCGGCGCCAGACGCCCGGACAGGCGCGCCCCACATCCCTTCGCCCCCGACACCACGATCTCCACCTGACGCGCGAGCGGAAACATGTCCGGGGCCAGGCGTTTTTCGAGCAAGGCCCCCGGACGAAGCCCTTCCCGCTGTGCGTGGAGGGCGCCCTGCTGGAGGAGATGTCCCAGGCTCCGCAGCATCCGGTTCAAGGCCGGCACACTGGCTTCATAGAGGGTGATGCTCATGACGAAGTGACCTGTTCACGCTGTCGAAGCACGGGGTGCCCCCCGAGGAGTCGCCCGCCTCACCGCTCAGTACTTGCTGCGAGCGGGCACGGGCGGCGAGTAGGACGCGGGACCCAACAGGATCGCCGGCCAACACCGGAGGCTGTTGATGCGCAGCTCCTCGAACATCCGGACGTAGGGCTGGAAGATGAACCGCAGCGGATTGCGGCAGTAGTCCGCGTCGTCGCCAAACAGGCCCGCGTCGGGGATGTAGGGGGGTGGTTCGACATAGGTCCCGAACAGCCGGTCCCACAGCGTCAGCCGCGCCCCGAAGTTGCTCCCATCCGAGATGTTGTGAGCCTGCTCTCGCGAGTGGTGTGTGAAGTGGACAGCGGGTGTCACCAGGACGGACCGGAACAGCCGCAGCACCTTGAACCGCATCTCCGCCTGGTAGAGGACCACCGAGTGCGACGGGTTGGTCCAGGCATCGAGAATCAACAGGACGACGAGCATCCACCCGGCGCCCCGGATGTCGAGCGAGAAGAGCTTCGTCACGAGGGGAAGCAGCAGCATGACGAAGGCCCGCCCCCCGGCCACATCCAGGACGGACGTCTGCGGGTCGACGACCTGGGTGAGCTGCGACAGGTTTCGGGAACGGTGGTGGTTGATGTGGCCGAGGTTCCAGAAGAGCCGGATCTTGTGAGCCCACCGGTGTGACCAGTAGTAGCAGAAGTCAGCGATGAAGCACGCGACGACGAGCGCGAGGGCTCCGTTCAAGTTCACGAGCGTCGGGACGGACTGGACCAGGCGCACATAGTGCCGCAGCAGGTCCTGGACGGCTGGATTCATGAAGGTGAAGAGCCCCGTGGTCAGGAACACCAGGTTGACCACGGAGCTGTTGATCATCGCCTCCCAGTCGAAGGGGCGGCCGGTGATTCGCTTGTAGAGCACCATGTCGGCGACGCCGACCAGCATCCCGAACACGATGCGGAAGATGGCCGCGACGACGACCCAGAACGCCAGTGAGGACCCGACCTGGGAGAGGACCAATTCCTCGACGTTGTAGAAGATCACCACGCGCTCGGCGCGCCACGCATCCAGCAGCCCCAGACCATTGTGGTGATAGGACAGCTCCGCCACCAACGCGGCGGCGGCGAGCAGGAAGAGCACCAGCGCTTGCGGACCCGACCTCTTCAGGGAGATGTCGCTGTCCCACAATCTGCCCTTCAACCACTGAAGCCCATGCGCTCCGTGGGTCGTCAAATCGACGGGGTGAACAACCGTTCTGATTTCCATGATGAGTCATCTGCTCCCGGACCAGGCCGCCAGCACCCGCTGAATCCCAAGCACCGCGCGAATCCCTAACAACCACGAATTCCGCGTTCCAGCCAAACGAACGTCATTGACTCATGTTCCGTGAACCCGCCCTGAACGCATGCTCATTCGCATGTCAGTGAAATCATCGAGTGATGTCATTCACATCCACCCGCGCTTCGTGACGTTCGCGTCATCAACCCCACCCGCCCCGAGGCGTCTCTCTTATCCCCGGAGCGTGTCTCTCAATGCAAGCGCCGCGCGTACTTCCGCGAGAGACAGAAGCCACCTACGTACTTACCGTCAGTGATTGATGAATCACTCCGCTCCAGGGCAATCCCAGCCCCTTCTGCCAGAGGGAGATGACAGTGTGATTGCCTTCGAGGAAAGACGGTGTGAACTCAGCTCCACCGAACGCTCGACCCCTTGAACTGGTATTGCTTCGGTCCCGTCCGGAAACGTCTCATCCCACCGGACTGGTCTCAAAAAGAAACCCCGCCATGAGGCCCCGCTCCGGAAGGAGACAGGGCGCCCATGACGGGGAGGTGAAGCCGGGAGTCAGTCCCCGGACTGGCGTCAGATGGTCGGCGTGGCGATGTCGTACTCACTCTTGTCGAAGTGGTCGAACATCTTGTTCAGCCCCCAGGCCGCCAGTGCCACGGTCACGCCCACCGCGGCCCCCGCGGGCCCACCCCAGGCCCCCGCCGCCGCGCCCGACAGCAGGTAGCCGCCGACCGCCGCGGTCGCGGTCGTCGCGCCGCTGGCCACCTGCCAGCCGTTGCCGTTCTGGAGGCCGTCGTAGATCTGAAAGCCACCACTCACGACACCCGCCCCCATGGCGACCTTCCCGAGCTTGTCCAACTTGCTGGCCACTTCCGCCGGGCTATACCGTCCGCCCGCGGTGATCAGCTTCCCATCCAGGGTGAGACCGCCCCCGGCGCCCCTCGCCGCGGTCAGGAGCGTGCTGGCGCCCGAACCCAGGCCGCCGAGCCCCGCGGCGAAGGCGGCCCCATCCTTCGCGGCCTGCCAGTAGTTCTCCTGACGCAGGTCGTGCATGAACTGCGGTCCGGCCTTGGTCAGCAGGGACGCGCCGCCCACCATGCCGACGATGCCGCTGGCCCCGCCGGCCAGGCGTGCGCTGGGGTTCAACGTGAGGCTGGGCTGCCCGTTGATGGCAGGCGTGAGGGACGTCTTGAGCCGCAGCAGGCCCGCACTGTTGGCCGCGACCACGACCTTGGCTTCCTTCATGTCGTGACGACCGTGGTCGCCGTCGAACGTCTGAGTTGCTTTCACCTGCCGGGCCAGGTCGGTGAAGTTCTGCACCTGCTGGGACAAGCCATCCACCGCCTCGGCGCCCAGCGTCGCCTTCTCCTTGGGCAGGGCCTTGAGCTCGTCGAGCGTCTTCACCTCCTTGCCGTCGACGGTGAGCCGCTGCCCCTTCTCGTCGATGACCTGCTGCGCCGTCCCATCCGGGGTGGTGAGGGTATTGGCCGCCTTGATGAGCTCGGGTCCGTTCTTCGTCTCGACGGAGACCAGCTCCTGGACCTGCTTCGTCGGAGGCTTGTCCTTCTCCTGGACGGAGGCCTCGGTCTTCTCGTGGACCTCGAGCTCCCCCTTGGCGTTGCGCTTCTCGGTGCGCTGGTAGTCGCGCACCATCCGGGTGCCCTTCTCATCCGTCTCGTCGACGTGCGCGGCGACCACCTGGTTCTTGTCGTCGTACGTCTTGGTGGACTCGGCGCGTGACGCGACGACGAGGCCGTCCTTCATCGTCGCCGAGGAGGTGCTGACCTCGCGGACCTGCCGCCGTCCCTGCGCGTCCTTCGTCTCGGTGCGTGAGTAGTTGCTCTCCGTCTTCGTGCCATCCGGACCGGTCTGCGCCTTGCTGGCCTTGGTGAGGTTGCCGTCCGGGTCATACGTGCGCCACGCGACGCCGTTGACGGACACCGGCTTGGCGTCCTTGCTCTTGACGTCCGGAACCGTCCCCAGCGTCAACTCGGCGACGGTGTTGCCCGTCACCTTCTTGCGCGTGGTGACGCCCAAGTCCTTGCGGCCCTCGATGAAGGTCTGGGTGTTGAGCTCATTGGGGCCACTCTTCTCGAGCGTCCAGGTCTTGGGCGAGCTGTCGACGTCCTGCGCCCGGGACTCGGCGTCGCCCGTGTCGGTGGGCTCGGCGCTGGCGTACCTCATGGAGACCTTCTCGCCCGGGTGGTGGTGGCTGCGCGCGGGCCTGAGCTCCGGGCGGTCCACGAGCTTGCTCTCGCTGGCGGTGGCCCGGACGTCGCCCTGGGAGTAGGAGGTGCCCCAGGTGATGCTCGCCTTGGCCTCGTTGCCGTCGGGGTCCTTGGCACCCTCAGGCGGGATGTGGACCGTCTTGGTGTCCACCTTGTCCAGCGGCTGGTTGTCGTCGAACTTGCCCTTGAGCGCGTCGTTCAGCCCGTCCTCGCCCTTCTGCGTGCCGAAGGTGCGCGTCGTCTCCGTCACGCCGTCCTTCGGCGTCTGCGTGCGCGTCTTCTCCACCAGGCGGTTGTCCTTGTCGCGCGACACCTCCTGCGACACGCGGTGGAAGTCGGTGCCCTCCTCGATGCGTTCGGTGACAGCCTCGTTGCTGAGCGTGGAGGCCTCCTCGATGTTCTTGTCCTTCCAGCTCACCTGATGGGTCTCGAGCACGCCCATCTTCTGGTCGTCTGTCACCTCCTCCGACGTGACGCGCCCGCTCTCGTGGTCGAACTTCGTCGTGCTGATGTAGGGGCTGTTCCCGGTGTCACCGAAGCGGATGCGCTCGGCGACGCGGCCCTCCTCGTCCTTGGTCACCAGCGTGGTGCCATAGCCGTCCTTCGTCTCCACTGAGACCCCCGGCGGCAGCTTCTCGGGGTGGTTCGCGAGCTCCTCCAGGGCCTTCGTGCGCGCCTTCAGGTTGTCACGCGTCTGCTGCGCCCCATCCTCGACGCCCTTCCGGTCTTCGCCGACGGTCTGGAGGTCCACCTCCTTGCGCAAGGCGGTCTCGAGCGGGGACTCCGCCGCCGCCTTCTCGAGCTCCGGCGTGGCGTTGGCGATGGCATCCGCCTTGTCGTGATTCCCCGCGGCGCGCTGGGCCTTCGCCATGGAGACTCCGAGCGCCGTGGTCTTCGCGTCCTTCCCGTTGGCCGCAAGACCCGCGACGAGCGAGCCCTGGTCCGGCTGGGCGTTGAGCTTGTCCACGATGGACTTGGAGCCCTCCGGCCCGGCGAGGTCGGCGCTGTCCGCCAGGTTCTTCATCAGCGCCTTGCGGTCCTCGGCGGAGGTCGCCTTGTCACCCGCGGCCTGGACCATCTTGTCGACGTCGGGCGCCGACTTCTCCATCAGCGCCTTGCGGTACTCGGGATCCAGGCCCTGCTGCAGCTGACGCGTCAGTTCCTCGGCGCCGGCCTTGGGGCTCTTGGCGGTGGCCTCGGAGACGCGCTTCGCGTCCGACTCGGCGGCCTCCTTCGGGCTCACCAGCAGCCTGGTGCCGAACAGCCGTTCCTGGTCCTTGGCGGACAGGCTGCCCGCGTCGAACGCATCCTTCTGGTTCTCCGCCAGCGGGAAGGGCTTGGGCAGCTTGGCCTTCTCCGCCGCGTCGTTGGCCTCCTGCTGGGCGACGAGCGCCTTGTTCGCCGCGGTGATGGCATCGAGCCGGTCCTTCGAGGCGGCGCCCTCCGCGTCGCGGACGGCCTTGTCGGCCGTGTTGTAGTCCTGGGTGGCCTTGTCGACCCTGTCCTGTGCGGCGTCCTTCGCCGCGGGGGACAGGGCATTCGCCTGCGCCGACGTCGCGGTCTCGACCTTCTTCTTCGCGTCGTTGCGAGTGGTCGTCGCATTCGACAAGGTCTTCTGGGACTTGCGAGCCTTGTCCGTCGCCGCCGTCGAGTCCCTGCGCGCCGTGTCTGCCTTCTCCTTGGCCTTCCTGGCAATGACCGTCTGTTCGGACTTGGGGGGCGGCGGTGGCGTCTCGACCTTCTTCGTGATCTTCGGGCGCAAATCAAGCAAGGGGATACCCACGACAACCTCCAAAGGAGAACAGGAAGCCGCGCGCACGAGAGCGGTGCAAAGCAATGGCAGTCACGCCCCTGCCCTGGAGCTCGCGTCCTGGAGTGAGTTGGAATGATGGTGCTTCGAGGAGAGATATGCGGACCCTCGGGCCGCGGTTACACGGCGGTGACATCCGCCGCTTCGAATCACGCTAAGGATGCGGGACCAGCCCGAGCGCTGGCCGGGCGGGGCAGGCAGGCCACGCCCTGTATCGAGGCATCGGAGGGAACAGCATGGGGCGCATCTACGCGGGACTGGTGCTTGCCGCACTCTGGGGAGCAGGCTGCGGAAGAACGGAGGAGCCCACGGCGGCGGAGCCCATCGAGCGACATCTGGACGGTTCGCGGATCAAGGCCAAGGCCGTCTCCACGGAGGATGGACTGCGCTGGTTCCAGCAGCTCTACGACAGCCAGCGACAAGAGCCTTGTCTCTGGCAGAAAGCGGCGCCCGACGGCGCGTACTACTGCGTGGGAATCACCGCCAGCCCCCTCGGGGTCATCAGGAGAACCAGCCAGGAGAACAACTACGCCGATGACCGCTGCACGCTCCCCCTGCTCTACTTCAGCCAGGCGCCACGACCCGACGCCCTCATCCCGATGGGGGGTGGGACCTGCGATGAGCCTCAACGCTTCCACTCCTTGGGGAAGGTCTGGGGACAGAGCTACTACCACCTGGAACCGAACGGAGACTGCCTCCCGGACGTGCGCCACGCCAACGAGCTGTACCCCGTGGGGCCCCTCGTGGAGCCTGGCGATTACTTCGTTCGTGGAACCCTTCGGGAGAAACAGCATGGCGGGGGCATCAAGGCCTACGTCATCGCGGGCGAGGATGGGTCGGAGAGCTTCCAATCCCTCCACGACACCACCCACGCGACGGAGTGTGCCGTCCGCCTGGCGCGTGACGGGAAGTTTCGCTGCCTGCCCGTCGACGAACCCATGGGTGTCAGCGACTTCGTTTCGGTGGAGCCGACCTGCACCGAGCGCGCGCTCACGACGTTGTTCCGCGTGGCCTGCACCCCTCCTCGCTTCGCGCTGCTCTCCGACAACCCGGAGGCATGCCATCCCGAGGTCTCCGTCATCGCTGTCGGCAAGGAGGTCCGCGCTCCCTTTGCGTACGGAGGAACCAGCTCCACCTGCACTCAGTTCACTCCTGGGCCTGGGTTCACGAGCTACTACCGCGCAGGCTCTGAACTTCCCGCCAGGAGCTGGCCCGAGGCAAAGGAGCTCGACCTCGAGGTTCATGGCCGACTCACGGTGCGAGGCATGGAGGTGGCCGGGGCGGTGAAGATACCCACGGAGCTCTTCGACACCGGGTTGGGTGTGCGCTGCACCTTCGAACGAGTCCCAGCCGGCACACTCCGGTGCATCCCCTCTACCGACTCCCCGCTCTTCCAGCCCCGCTACTTCGCGGATGCGGCCTGCACGACTCCGGTCACTCCCAGGTATCGCATCGCCTGCACCGCCGACCGCTACGCCACCTTCCACGACGCTTCGGGGCCCACGCCTGGAGTTCGTGTCTACAACCTGGGGCCGAGACACGAAGGGACTGTCTATCTCAGCCCAAGCGCCGGGCCCCCGTACACGTCATGCATGGAGATAGAGAGAAAGCCGCAGGACGCCTTCTACCTGCTCGGGGCGGAGGTCGACCCCACGTCGCTGGTCCAAGGAATCGAGACCATGAACTGACGAAGCACCTCCTTCGACAGTCGAGAAGAGGGCGCATTGGCTGTCCAGCACACCGGGGCCGTCACGAGTGAGTCAGTTCTGGCCCCGCTGAGCGACGTGCCCCGGCGTCCTCTGTCAATGTCTGCTCGACGACTCGGCCCAACCCCAGACGCGAGAGGTCTTTTGACTGGTGAGCACATCCCTTCACCCCGCGACCTTTCCATGCGGAGGCGAGAGGTTTTCCGGAGACCGTGTCCTGGAGCGATGTGAGCCCCGGAGCCCCAGACATGGCCCCCCTGACGGCGCATCAAGGATTGTCACTCTACTGCCCTATCCCTCCCGCCATTCACCCCCGCGCGGAGGCAGTAGAGGCCATGACCCAGGAGTGGACCGCGCGCCAGCGCCTCTATGTCGACAAGCGCGGCCTGCTGCGCCTCTCCCGACTGCGCGCCGGAGAGTTCGTCTCACGCATCATGCCTTCGGGCTCCGAGCCCGCGCTGCAAGTCGCCGTGGACTTCTTCGTCTGGCTCTTCGCGTTCGATGATGCCTTCTGCGACGAAGAGGCCTTCGGACAACCGCCCCACGACATGGCCGTCTACGCGGGCCTGCTGGGACACCTGCTCGACTCGCCCCAGACACGCATCCTCCCCGAGGACCCCTTTGCCCAGAGCCTGCGAGGGCTCCAACAACGGCTGGTTCGTCATGCGAGCCCCGCGCAGCTCCACCGTTGGTCCGACGGCGTCCGAGGCTACCTGCACGGCCAGGTCTGGGAGGCCGCCAATCGCGATGCCCAACGCGTGTGCGACCTCGATACATACATCACGCTCCGGCTCTACAGCGGCGCGGTGATGGCGTGCCCCACGCTCATCGATGTCGTCAACGGGCAGGAACTGTCCGCCGCGGAGCTGTCACGCCCCCTGGTTCGCGCGGCGAGCGAAGTCGCGGCGACCCTCGTCATCTGGGACAACGACCTCATCTCCCACCAGAAGGAGCAACACACCCGCGGGGAGCTGCACAACCTCATCACCGTGCTGATGCACGCGCGCAGGTGCTCGGAGGCCGAAGCCAGACAAGAAGCGCTGCGGATGCGCGACGCGCTGATGGCGCTGCTCCTGCGGCTCCTCGCCCTGGGACAAGCGGAAGCCAGCCGCCCCCTGTCGATGTACCTGAAGGGCCTGGGGCACTTCGTGCGCGCGAACATCGACTGGAGCAATGTCTCCGGCCGCTACTTCGACCCGGAGCTCCGCGCCCCCACGGACAACGTCATGGCGTGCGAGACCCCCTCCAGGGGCGCCACGCCCCTGACGCCGCTGCCCATCGTCTCGGTCCAGTGGTGGTGGGACTGCCTGTCACCGGAGAAGTGAGCGCCCTTCAGTACAGCGTCCCGCACGCGGCGATGCGCTGGACCCGAAGCGCGGCGAGCCGCTCCAGGGGCTCCGCGACCTCACGCCCCTCCAGCGCCTCCACGGCTCGCGCGACGGCGTCCAGCGTGGACATGCCGGACGGATGCGAGGGCTCGCGGAGCCGGAGCAAGCCCGGCTCCGGCGGTGGCAGGACCAACCGGGGCAGGGCTCGCAGCTCAGGCAGCCGCTGCGTCATCCGCCGCGCCTGAGACCAGCTCGCATCCAACACCACGAGCTGCCGCGGCGGCGGTGCATCCGGAGGCGCCGTGGGGCCATCCGGGTAGAGCAACCACGTCCCCGGCTCCGAGAGCAGCTCCAGGTCCGTCCCACTGGGTGCGCCGTGGATGATGACCTGCGAGTTCGGCATCGCCAGCGCCGCCACCCGGCCGGTGTTGCTCTTCTTCGCGATCTCCATCACGTGCTGAAGCAGGAGGATTCGCGTCCGTGTCTGAACCTGGGGAATCTCGGCACACAGACACAGGTGGCGAGACAGGTTGCAACGGGAGCAACGAGGGCGACTGGCAAGACGTGAAGACATCCCCCGACATCATCGTCCGGCCGAGGGTGGAACAGAAGCGCTCAGTTCCCCGCATCCAGAATCCGGGCAGCCCCGCTCACGGGAATCCAGGGGAGCCCCGACGCTCGCTTGCCCCTGGCATCTCCCTTGCTCGAGGGCCAGGCCGGCCTGGGCTCTCCCCGAGCGACGCCGACACCGGAGGCCCGCTCCGCGTGGACACGCGCGTCCCCCCCACCGTGCAGCCTGATTCACAGGTGATACACGTGTCCGTGTCACACCTTGCGCACGCGGCCTCAAGCCTTCGCCTGATGCGTGGCCTCGCGCGGCTGGCATCCACGGTGCACTGAGCCCGCGACGCGCGCGCGGCCCCGCCAGAGGTGGGGCGGCGCTTCCAGTTCGCGAGAGGGTGGCCATGGAGTCGGCGTCGGGCGTCCTGCTGTTCATCTTCGTCTGCGGTCCCCTCCCCCTCGTGTGGGGGCTCAAGCTCCTGCTGAGCCGGGGCTCCTCGTCGCTCGCGCGCTTCGCCGGGGCCGTCCTGGCGCTGGGAGGCGGCGCGGTGACGGGGCTCGTGGCCTGGCTCATCCACGATTTGTCCACGGGTGGCTTCACGAAGGGGCGCGTCCTGCGGCTGCAAGGTCGCGCCCGCGTGGCACGCCGAGCCATCGGCAAAGGCTGGGCGGACGACACCGTGCCCGAGCTCTCGGGGCTCTCGGCCTGGCAGCGGACGGTGCTGGGCGAGGCGTGGCTGTACTCGGCGGGGATGGAGCATGCGTCGGTCCCCGCCTTCTCGAAGCTGTCGCTCAAGCTCTCCGCGCTGGGGGCTCCATCGGCGCTGCTCGAGGACTGCCACCTCGCGGCCCTGGATGAAGTGCGCCATGCCCGAAGGTGCTTCGCCATGGCCCGGGCCTACTCGGGAATGCCGTGGACCGCGGGGATGCTCCCCGAGCTCGCGCAGGCCGCCTCGCAGCCGCTCCCCGCGGGCACGGAGAACGACTGGGCCCGCCTGGTCCGAGGCTCGCTGTTGGATGGATGCTTGAGCGAAGGGCTCGCCTCACGCGTCGCCGAGGAGGGCGCGCGCCAGGCCACGGACCCCGTCGTGCGTGAGACGCTGTCGGTCATCGCCGAGGACGAGGGCCGCCACGCGGAGCTGGGTTGGGACGTCATCGACTTCGCCTTGGAGCGAGGTGGCGGGAGCGCACGGGAAGCCCTGCGCCAGGCCCTCACCGAGCTGGCTTCACGAGAGGCCCCCGCCATGCCTCCCATCCCCGGCGTCGACGAGGCGTTCCTCGCTCGAAACGGCCTGCTCCCCCAAGCGGAGCTGGGACGCCTGATGCGCCTGTGCGTCGAGTCCACGCGCGCCCGGGCCGAAGCCCTGCTCCCCCCTTCGTCCCCGAGGGACGTCGAGCCCCGTTTGAGCTTTCAATAGCATCCCGTCTAGCATCGGAGCCGCCTTGGGGACGCGGCACTCGGGGGCCCCTTCGACAGCGGCAGACAGGATGGACTCGTGAAGGTTCTTCACCCGGGCCAGACACCTCAGACGCTGCTCCAGCTCCGCCCGCTCGCCGGAAGCATCCAGCGCATCGGCGTGCGTTCAGAAAGCAACACCTCCGTGCGCCACTCCGGCCGCACCCGCGAGCTGCCCTCCCCTCCCGGCATCCAGATGAACCTCACCGTGGAGGTCACTCGCATCTCCCCGGAGGGAGAGATTCACTACCGCTTCGTGCTGGAGCAGATGGACCTGCTCGTGAAGGCAGGCACGCCCCAGAAGGACGCGGAGGCCCTTCGCGCCGAGCTCGCCCCCCTCCCCGGTCTGCGCGGCGAGGGGCGCGTGAGCCCGCACGGGCGCTCGAATCACTTTCACGCGGCGCTCCCGCCAGACCTCGCGCCTCACCTCCAAGAACCCCTTCAACGGCTCCTCCAGACGTTGGGCGGCATGGGCACCTTCCTCCCGTCGTCCCCCGTCGGCCTGGGGGCTCGCTGGGAACACCAGACACCCACGCCTCCCTCCACCACCACGGTGGAGCTCAAGCGCCTGGAGAAGCAGGAGGTGGGCTTGAAGCTGGAGCTGTACTCCCCGCCCTCCTCCACCGAGCCCCGCACCCAGAGCCGAGGTGAGGGTGGGTGTGTGATGAGCTTGGACAGACTCTGGCCTCTCCAATACGAGCTCTCGGTGGAGACCCACGCCCAGGTCCAATCCCAGGACGACGGGCCTCCCAGACGTCTGGAGACCACCACCCACCTTCGCATGCGGATGCGGGAGCAATCCTTCACTTCGCCCCTTCTGCGTCCTTCCGCCTACTTGCGTTGACTGGGTGGATTCAAAAGGACCCACGCAACTCCGGACCCTCGGTTCCAGACAAACAAAGAGGAGTCCCGCGCTCGCACTGACGTCGGCATGGGGGGGAGCTCCGTGCTTCATCACGGCTCGATGCAAAGCTGGCAGAGAGGTGCACGATGGCACTCGATGGGACCGGAAACAGCAGGCGACTGACGACTCAAGTTCCGGTGAGGCGACCTTCCGAGGAAGCCCGTCCGGTCGCGCCCAAGCCCGCGGAGCCCAAGCCCGCCGAGCGCCATGAGCGCTCCAGCTTCACGCCTCGGAGCACGCAGGCGAAGCCTGGACGGACAGCGGAGTCCTCGTCGCTCCTCACGGAGAACTCCCGCGACGGCAAGGCCAACTGCCTGGATGTGGCCGCCGACTGGGTGGACAAGGCCACGCCCGCGCTGCGCGCCCGCTCGGAGATGGTGTTCCTCAAGGACTCGCGTCCCGGCGCCGAGGGCCAGTCCGGACACGTGGTGATTCGCCAGGGGGACCGCATCGTCGACCCGTCCTCGGGCAAGAACTACGACAACCTCCAGGCCTTCCTGAAGGAACAGCCCCACTACCAGCCCGCGGGCACCCTCTCCGGGAATGCCGCCGCGAAGATCTTCGCCGCGCCGCCCGGCTCCGCGGAGCGCCAGCGCGCCATCTCCGAGGCGAAGGTTCCCGACTCGCTCCAGCGGATGATGGTCGCGGACTCGCCGCAGGCGGCGCCGACGACCCAGGCTCCCGCCTATTCGCAGGCCGACGCGGACCGCGACGCGGCGTCCCTCTATGACGCCATGGAGGGAGGCGTCACCGGCTGGGGCACGGACGAGGACAAGATCTTCAAGACGCTCGAGGGCAAGTCGCCCGAGCAGATCAACCTCATCCGCAAGGGCTACAAGGACCACTACGGCAAGGACATGGACTCCGTCATCCGCGACGAGCTGAGCGGCGCGGATGAGCGGCACGCCATGGCCCTGCTCCAGGGCGACCCGGCCAAGAGCGCCGCGGTGCAGGTGCAGGCGGAGCTGGACGGCGTGTTCGGCTCGAACGAGGACCTGCTCAAGGTGCTGGAGAAGCAGACGCCCGAGCAACGGCAGGCCACCGCGCAGAAGTTCGCGGAGATGAATGGCGGCCTCAAGCCCGGGCAGTCGGCGCAGGACTTCATGCTCGACAGGCTGGGCAAGGAGCTGAACCCGGAGCAGCTGGGCCGGGCTCGCAACATGCTCGCCGCGGGTCAATCCCAGACACCCGAGCAGAAGAACCAGCTGGAAGCCCAGGCCATCAAGGACGGCCTCAAGAAGGACATGGATGGGCTGGGCACGGACGAGGACCGCATCTTCGAGCGCCTGGAGAAGGCCACTCCGGAGCAGCGCAAGATTCTCGCGCAGGACGAGGCCCTCAAGAACCGGCTGAAGGACGAACTGGGCACGGAGGACTACGACCGGGCCATGGGGTTGATGCAAGACAACCCGGCCAAGGCGGATGCGGCCCGCCTCACCAGCGCCATGAATGGCTTCTTCGGCGCGGACGAGTCGGGCGTGCGCTCCGTCCTCGAGGGCAAGAAGCCCGAGGAGCTGGAGCGCATCAAGGCCGAGTATCAGACGATGACCGGCAAGTCCCTGGAGGACGAGATTCGCAAGTGGGACGGCGCGGACAAGGATGTGACGCTGCGCCTGCTCAACCCGCCCAAGGAAGGCGACACCCAGGGCCGCGCGGATGCCGCCGCCGAGAAGCTCAAGCTGGCCGTGGATGGCGCGGGCACCGACGAGGACGCCATCCGCGACGTGCTGAAGGGCAAGTCCAAGGCGGAGATCAACGACATCTCCGCCGCGTACCAGCGGAAGTATGGCGAGGACCTGCGCTCGCGACTGGACTCGGAGCTCAGCGGCCGGGACCACCTGGAGCTGGTGAAGCAGGACTTCGACCTGGGCGCGGTGAACGACAAGGACCCGGGCGCGGCCCAGGAGCGCGTGCGCCGGCTTCGGGAGCAACAGTCCAACGAGTCTGGCTTCGGCACCTGGGTCCTGGACAACGTCCAGCGAGGCATCAAGGGCGGCGAGTCCGACAACGACAGACTCAACCGGACGCTGGGGGACGCGGAGCAGGCCATCCAGACCGGCGACACGCAGAAGGCCGACCGCTCCGTCGGGTTCGCCACGGATGACGTGAAGTCCTTGCAGAGCAGCAAGGACTCGCTCGCGGAGGGCGCGGCGACGGCCGCCGTCGTGGTGGCGACCACCGCCGCCGTGGTGGCCACCGGTGGCGCGGCGACGCCGCTGGCCATCGCGGGCTACGCGGCGCTGGGTGCGACGACCCGGGCGGCGACGTACGAGCTGATACAGGGCGGCGCCGCGGGCTGGGAGGACGCGGGACGCCAGGCATTGATTGGCGCCGTCGAGGGCGGCACCGTCGTCCTTCCGGTGACCAAGGGCGCGAGCATCGCGACCACCACCGCCGCGAAGAGCGTGGCCACGACGGCGGGGCGCGAGGTCGCGGAGAACACGGTCCTCACGGCCGCCAAGCAGGGCATCAAGGAAGGGGTGGTCGGCGGCGCGGCGGGCGGCGCCGTGGATGCGGCCACTCGGAGCGAGACGTGGCAGAACGGGCTCGCGGACGGACTGACGCGCGTGGCCGAGCAGGCCGCCACCGGCGCCGTCATCGGCGGGACGGCGGGCGGGTTGACCTCCGCGGGGATCACGAAGGCGCTCCAGCCGAAGGAGATTCCCGTCGTGCGCAACCCGGAGCTGACCGGGAGCACCGCGCACGTGCGCTACGACAACGGCCGGGTCCGCGTGGAGGTGGGCCCCAACGTCTCGCCCGCGCAGCTCCAAGCCCACATGGACGTGGCGCGCGAGCTCCAGAAGTTCGACGGCCCGCTGGGCAAGCTGCGCGAGATGAAGAGCCGGGTGCAGGAGAAGCTGACCGGCATGCCCGGCTATGGCTCCCAGGGCTTCGAGTCGCAGCTCGAGGTCAAGAAGCTCAAGGGCCTCATCAGCGAGCTGGAGAAGACCGAGGCCGCCGCCGTGGGAGGCCTCAAGAACGCGGGGAAGACGCCTGAGTCCTCCACGGAGCTCGCGCGCATCCGCTCCGAGCTGGACAGCCTGAACACGCAGCTTCGCGCGCACGAGAGCGCGGTGGACTCGCTCGTTCCGGCCCGCGGGTATGTGGCGGCGGAGGCGCGCGAGGGCGCGGAGCGTGCCAAGGCGAACGGATGGCCCGATGCGGAGAAGGGCTATTACTGGACCCTCCGCTCAGGCCAGACGGAGCCCCAGTACATCAGGTCCTCCACGGACCTCCCCCGCAGGCAGTACGACCCGGAGGCGGGGAAGTTCATCAACTCCTTGGATGAGGGCCCCAAGCCGCCGAAGCGCTTCGAGCCGGGCACCACGGCCGAGAAGGCCTTCGACGAGCTGGGCGGCAACGACCCCAACTCGCCCTTCGGCAAGTGGTTCACCACGATGAAGGACGCGAAGATTCTCCCCGAAGGAGCGGACCCGACGAAGTCGCTCAAGGAGAACATCATCGCGGCCCTGCAGAAGAATGAAGCAGGGCTCGCCGGAGCCACGCACGACTCCATCCGCCACGGCCTGAAGGCGCCCTACAAAGACAAGCTCCTCGACCACATCACCGACCCGGCCCGCCTCGCGACCACGCAGAAGTACAAGGACGTGCTGAAGGCGACAGGCGACACGCAGCAGGCGCTTCGCGCCGCGAGTCACCATGAGATGCTCAAGGTCTCCAATGGCCTGGCCATCAAGGAGCAGGGAAACCTGGCGGAAGCCTGGTACCTGAAGACCT
This sequence comes from Myxococcus stipitatus DSM 14675, assembly GCF_000331735.1. Lineage (GTDB taxonomy): Bacteria > Myxococcota > Myxococcia > Myxococcales > Myxococcaceae > Myxococcus > Myxococcus stipitatus. Next base: position 7,570,018 of record NC_020126.1, read on the forward strand.
TCGGCACCAAGGACTCGAGCACCCAGGTCTCCGTCACCCAGGACCACGCGAAGGCGCAGGGCGTGACGCTGGAGAAGGACCGCTTCGCGGACCAGGTGGAGGTCAATGACGGCACGGTGCGCGAGCTGAAGAACGTCTATACGGCCCTGGGGACCGACGAGAAGAAGCAGTTCCTCGACCTGGTGAAGATTGCCCGCGAGAACCTCCAGGTGAAGGCCAAGGTCGGCGACGACTTCACGGACGTGAAGGCCCAGTCCCTGGTCATGTCCTTCCTCGACCCACAAGGCGTCCGAGCGAACACGAACTTCATGAAGACGCAGTTGGCGGACCTTGAAGAGGGCGCGCCCGTGAAGTTCGAGATCTTCAACGCGAATGGGGAGCGGAAGTTCATCACCCAGGCGGACAAGGACGCGCTGGGGACCCCGGAGATGGCGACCTGGCTCGACGGGAAGGGCTCCTGGAAGTTGCCGTCCGAGGAATAGAAGGCGGGATAGAGTGGGGACAGGAGGGAGTCGATGGTGAAGAGCTTGAGGATCGGGCTGTCAGGACCAGAGCTCGCGAGCATCCTGAAATCGATTCCGGGGCGGCTGACCCCTCGTGGCCCCCCTGGCAGCCTGCTCCTGGACGACCAGGAGGAAGCACCGACGTCGGATTGGCTCGGGCAGATGGTGCGCTGTGAGTTGTCAGCGATGGCGCAGTGGTCCGGGGATGGAGATCCCCACCTCTCCCTGACCCAGGGTGAGCTGGTCCGCATCAAGACGGAGCAGACCCCGGACCCCAAGGTCATGCTGTCCGCGCTCACCGCGGGCCCCACGCCCTTCGAGCTCGCATCCTTCGCGAGCATCCATCCTGAATGGGCCACGGGGGCCCAGCCCTACCGGTCGCGAACGCTCGGAGGGCTGCACTATCCCCATGGATGGCTCTGCGGCTTCCGAGGGAAGGGCCATGACCGATTGGTCTCCCGGCGGTGGTTGGAGTTCGGCCCCTGGCGCGTCTTGAAGGGCTCCGGAGACACCACCCTGATCCAGTTCCACGACGTGGCGGCGGATGCGGCCACGGCGCTCGAGCAGGCCCGTGTGGGGCATCCGCTGCTGACGGTCAACAATCCAGACAGCGGCTTCATCGCCGCCGACCACGTCATGTCGCATGACCTCCAGGGCATCTACGACGCCAAGAGCCAGACCCTGCGCGTCATCGTCCACGGTCGCGACGTGCCCCCGGGCGAGATGCGGGACGCGTGCGCCGCGAAGAAGATGCAGCCGCTGGGCCCGGAGAAGCCCATCACCCGCGTGGCCTACGTGTTCATGGAGCCGCAGGCGGCTCGCGCGCACCTGCACGCGCTGTGGCTGCGGGAGCTGGAGTGCTGGACCATCGAGCAGGGCAACGAGGTCCGCCTCGACAAGGACTATCGCCCCGCGCCGGTGAAGCCGGACTGGGTGAAGGCCGTCGAGTCTCGTTGAGCGGTGTGCGTGGCAGGGGAGCACTCGCGCCACGCACTCACCGCCCCGCACCCGGCCGGGGTGATGCGCCGCCGGGCTCCACAAGAATCGAAAGCGGACACGCCGAGCCGAATGTCTCGCTATTGGACGTATCACGTCCCACCCATTCTTGTTGGCCTTGAGAGCCCTCTCTAACGTGGCGCCCGCCGAACAGGCATCCCCTGTGTGGAAGGGCTGTCATGATGTCTTTCAATCCCTGGAATGGATGGTCGTGGTTGCTCACGACAGGGCTCATCGCCGCCCTGGGTTTGGAGGGAGCCGCGCCAGTCTCCTATCCAGACACAGCAGGCGATGTCTCGTTTCACCGCCGAGCCTTCACGTGGCGAGGGGTCCCGGACCTCGCGCCCCCGTTCCACCTCGCGGCGGATGGCTTTGGCGACCTGGGCGCGCGCTTCGCCGACGTCAATGGGGACGGCAAGCAGGACTTCCTCTTCCACCGGTGGATCAACGGGACCACCGTGCAGAAAGGGGCCTCTGTGAGCACCGGCACGGGCTGGGAGGAGGCCCCCGACTTCACGCCCCCCTTCCACATCGCGGCGGATGGCTATGCCGACCTGGGTGCGCGCTTCGCGGATGTGAATGGGGACGGCAGGCAGGACTTCCTCTTCCACCGCTGGGTCAACGGCGCGACGGTGCAGAAGGGCGCCTACCTGAGCACGGGCACCGGCTGGCAGTGGGCGCCCGACTTCACCCCGCCCTTCCACATCGCGGCGGATGGCTACGGTGACCTGGGTGCTCGCTTCGCGGACGTGAATGGCGACGGCAGGCAGGACTTCCTCTTCCATCGGTGGATCAACCCGACCCTCTCGCAGATGGGCGCCTACCTGAGCACGGGCACCGGCTGGCAGTGGGCGCCCGACTTCACCCCGCCCTTCCACATCGCGGCGGACTGCTACGGAGACCTGGGCGCGCGCTTCGCCGATGTGAATGGCGACGGCAAGCAGGACTTCCTCTTCCACCGCTGGGTCAATCCCTCCACGGTGCAGAAGGGCGCCTACGTGAGCACCGGCAGCGGCTGGCAGTGGGCGCCGGACTTCACGCCGCCCTTCCACATCGCCGGGGAGGGCTTTGGCGACCTGGGGGCCCGCTTCGCGGATGTGAATGGCGACGGCAACGCCGACTTCCTCTTCCACCGCTGGGTCAATGCCTTCACGGTGCAGAAGGGCGCCTACGTGAGCACCGGCAGCGGCTGGCAGTGGTCCACGGACTTCACGCCGCCCTTCCACATCGCCGGTGATGGCTTTGGCGACCTGGGCGCTCGCTTCGCCGACGTCAACGGAGACGGCAAGCAGGACTTCCTCTTCCACCGGTGGATCAACAACGCCACGGTGCAGAAGGGCGCCTACGTGAGCACCGGCAGCGGGTGGCAGTGGGCGCCGGAGTACACGCCGCCGTTCCACATCGCGGCGGATGGGTTCGGCGACCTGGGCGCTCGCTTCGTCGACCTCGATGGAGACGGGAAGCAGGACTTCGCCTACCACCGGTGGATCACCAGCACGCTGGTGCAGCACGGCGCCTACCTGGCGCCGTAGTGCCCCAGCGAGGAGCCCGATGCGCCGGAGTCAGGGCGCCCGCACGTCGAAGAACGACACCCGCCCGTCGGGGATGAGGCCCATGGACAGGAGCCACGTGCCTTCACCCAGACGCACCTGGTACTGGTAGAGGCGGTCATCCCCGCGCACCTCGCGCTTCACCAGCACCAGCGGGCCCGGCGCCCCCAGCTTGCGCAGCAGCGCCTGGTAGTGGGGGAACCGTTGGCTCAGCAAGCCCTCCGGCACATACGCGAACCGGGCCGGGTCCACCGTCCCGTCGCGCACCTGCTCCATCAGCTTCGCGGCCTGCGCGGTGACCTCCGGCTCCGTGTCCGGAATCGCGGCGAGGGGCGGCACGGCCAGCGCGGGGTTGACGATGGCGGCGAGTCCCTCCACGAAGCGCGAGGGCGAGGACTGCGCGGTGTTCGCCAGCACGACGATGGAGAGCCGCTCCCCGATGAAGCGCGCGTAGGCGGTGCGGAAGCCCTGCCAGGCCCCCGAGTGCTTGTGCAGCGGCTGCCCCGCGCGCTCCAACACCTCCCAACCGAAGCCATAGGGCTGCGAGCTTCCGCTGTTCAGCTTCGCGGGGCTCAGGATTTCGCGCCAGCTCTCCTCGCGCAGCAGCGCCCGGCGCTCCACCGCCGCATCCCAGGCCAGCATGTCCTTCACCGAGAAGTAGAGCGAGCCGTCCGCCGTGGTGTTCAGCGAGGGCGACACCCACGTCTGGTGCTTCACGGCCTCACCCACGCGCCGATATCCCGACGAGCGATGCGGGACGATGTCGTCCTCGCTGATGCCTCGCGCCGTCTTCATCCCCGCGGGCCGGAAGACCTGCTCCGCGAGGACCTCACCGTAGAACTTCCCCGCGACCCGGTTCACCAGGATGCCCAGCAGCACATAGCCCGAGTTGCTGTAACCCCACCGGGCCCCGGGCTGGAACTCCAGGGGCAGCGCGTAGATGTAGCGAGCGAAGTCCTCGTCCGTGTAGTCCTTGCGCTCATCGAGCTTGCCCTCCAGGTCCTGGATGCCGGAGGTATGGGTCAGCAGGTGGCGCACCGTGATGGGCGCCCAGCTCGCCGGTGCGTCGGGGAAGAACTTCGTGATGCTGTCGGACAACGACAGCCGCCCCGCCTCCACCTGCGCCATCACCGCCATCGCCGTGAACTGCTTTCCCAGCGAGCCCGACTGGAAGAGGGTGTCCGCCGTCACGGGGACGTCGTGCTCCAGGTTCGCCGAGCCATAGCCCTTCGCCAGGACCACCTTCCCCTTGTGCACGACGCCCACGGCGAGCCCCACCACGCCCTGCCGCTGCTGCTCCGCGCGGATGAACGCCTCCAGGCGCGCCTGGAGCGAGCCCTTGGCCGACGCGGCCCCGCGAGGAGCAGCCCCACCCAGAGGCCGAAGAACCGACTGAACGAACTCGAGCAACCGTGCATGAACGACTCCAGGATTGAGGGCTGGGATGAGCGCCCTCATGACGGCATGCTAGCCATTCCTGGAATGACATGAGCAGAGGGGACTCCATGAGCAACCTTTCGGCGCGAATCGAAGCCTTCTATGGCTTTCTGTGGCCTTTCCTGGCGGAAGAGCAGACACGGTATGCGTACCTGGACGAACCTCCGGGGGGGCGCCCCATGTCCACGCTGCTCAACGCGATTCCGGCGCGGCGCGGCATGAAGGCGGGCTCCCGCCTGGTCGATGTCGGCTGTGGCAAGGGGCGACAACTGGTGGAGCTGGCGCGGCGGCACGAGGGGGACTTCATCGGGGTGGACCCGCTCGACCAGAACCTGGAGCTCGCCACCGGGCGTGCCCTCCAAGAGGGGCTCCACCAGCGCATGACCTTCCTGAAGGGAGGCATCGAGCAGCTTCCACTGGAGTCAGCCTCCGTGGACTTCGTCTGGTGTCTGGACATGCTCAACCATGTCGAGGACCTGGACGGCGCGATGAAGGAGTGCGCCCGCGTGCTTCGACCCGGGGGCTCGATGATGAATTGCAGCGCGCTGGCCACCGACCTGTTGGAGCCTCGCGAGGCGGAGCGCGTCACGTCCGGCGTGGGCTTCAACCCCGCCACCCTCTCCCACGAGCGGATGACGGCCGCGTACGAGTCCGCCGGTCTGCGCGTCGTCGAGTTCGGCACCACGACGGAGGAAGGCTCGCCGTTCCTGGAGGCGTTCGACGAGGGACTCGCCCGCCATGCGCTGCGGTTCGGCAAGGTACTGCGCGCCCGCTCGCGGGTGGAGGCCCGGCTGGGCCGCGAGGCCTTCGAGCTGCTCTGTGCCTATGACCAGTGGAACATCTTCCTGATGCTGGGGAAGGTGACGTATGGCGTCTGGGTCCTGGAGCATGCGAGCGGGCGGAGCGCCTCGACCGGACCGCCGCGTCCGTGACATATGTCGCGGTCTCGACCGCGATGACTGCTCCGCCGCTACCCGTGAGTGCCGCCACCCTCGATGAAGGTCCACTGAGGGGGCCCAGCTTCTTCCTCGACCGGACAGCGCTCCGCGCGCTCGCGCTGGCGCATCGCGGCTCGTACGCCGCCGCCCGCCCCTATCCGCATGTCGCCATCGACGGCTTCCTGGGGACACCGCTCGCCTCGGCGCTCGCCGGCGTCTTCCCAGGGGCGAACGACGCGTCCTGGAAGCGCAGGGACCATGTGGAGCAGGCCGCGCGACTGGGGCAGCTTCAGCGCAAGGCCTTCGAGGAGGTCCCCGGGGCCCTCCGGCACCTGCTCTCGGAGTTCTCCAGCATGTCGTTCATCGACTTCCTGGAGTCGCTCACCGGGGTGCAGGGCCTCATCACGGACCCTCACTTCCGAGGCGCGGGGCTGCACCTCACGCTGCGCGGGGGACACCTGGCGCTGCACGCCGACTTCAACCGGGACCGCTTCCGCGCGCTCACGCGGCGCCTCACCGTCCTCTACTACCTGAACCCGGACTGGGAGGCGGCCTGGGGCGGAGACCTCGAGCTGTGGAACGCCGACCTCTCCCGGTGTGAGACGCGGATTGCGCCCCTCCTCGACCGGCTCGTCGTGATGGCCCATGGCGACGACTACTGGCACGGCCACCCCACGCCCCTGGAATGCCCCGAGGGACGCGGGCGCGCCGCCATCGCCGCCTACTTCTACACGGCGGAGACCTCTCCGGATGCGCCAGAGCCCCACAGCGCCATCTGGGCTCCCACCCGCACGTAGGTGACACGTCGAGGTCACCCCACGTGACGCCTCGGCCATGCTGGAATCGCCCCTCCCTCGGAGGAGATGCCCCGCATGACACGACTCACGCTGCCCGGCCTGTTGTTCGCCACGTTGACGGCTTGCGCCACCGCGCCTCGCGAGCCGCCCACGTCGGAGGCCACGCCCCATGCCGCGGCCTGCCCGACCCAGAAGTTCGCGTTCGAGCAGGAGACGGGCTGCCGCAACGACGGCTCGGTGGAGTTCTGCCTCCCCACCGGCGATGACGCACTGGTGGCGCGCGTGAAGGCCATCGCCCCCACGGTCCAGGTGGCGGGCGTCTCGCGCGGACGCGCCGGGTGCAACGTGCCCGAGGAGACGCTCTACTTCTTCCCCACCAGCGAGACCGAGTGCCACGCGCGACACGGCGCGCTCACGCCCGCCGCATGGGACACCCTCTGCCGCCTGGCCGAGCTCCCCGAGGTCCGCCAGCTCGTGCCCACCTGGTACGAGTAGCGGCGCCGCGAGAGTCCCTCACCCGTGGACTCGTCGCGCGGCCAGGGCGAGGCGCCCGACCCCGCACCGAGCTTCACGCCTTCGCGGACGTCGCCTCACGCCCGCGCTCGTCGCGGCCGTGGACGGCGGCGGGAGGGCTGGTCGCCTCCACCGCGGAGAACGTCTCCAGAATCTTGTACGTGTGGCTGGCGCCACGAGGTACGAGCCACGAGTCCCCGGGGTTGAGCAGGATGACCTGCCCCTCCAGGAGCAGCTCCGCGCGGCCCTTCAGGACGAAACCCACCGTCTCGTAGTCGCGAGGGGCCGCCGGCCTGGCCTCTCCGGGTGGCTCGTCCTCCCACAGCCGCATGGACACTCGCACGCCGGAGGCCAGGTACTTCTGCCCCATCTCTCCCTTGGGAGAGCGCCGACTCTCCACCTTCTTCACGCTGGTATCTCCCATGCCTCGTCTCCTTCCACTGGGAAGGTAAGGAAGGAGACACCGCGCGACGCGCCCGCACCGACGCCCGCCTGGTTGGAGGGTGGGTGCCCGCAAAGACGAAGGCCCAGCCTTTCACATGGAAAGACCGGGCCTCGGGCTCACTCAAGGGTGGCCAGGATATCCGCTAGCCGTTGCTGGCGGCGCGCACGTTCTGCGCCTGCAGCCCCTTGGGGCCACGGGTCACCTCGAACTCCACGCGCTGCCCTTCCTGCAGGGTGCGGAAGCCATCCATGTTGATGGCGGTGTGGTGGCAGAACACATCCTCACCACCCTCTTGCGCGATGAAACCGAAACCCTTGGCGTCGTTGAACCACTTCACAGTACCAGTTGCCATGTGACCTTCTTCTTTCTGCTAGACGGCGACCCGGGACCAGCCGGACCACCAGTGCGGGGCGGACATCGCTCCGACACTGCCGCGACAATCTACCTCGTGGGCTGCTTTGTCCACCTGCTCCCCGCCCACCGGGCAGGCAGTCGTCGACCAGGTGACATTCCGCGAGGCTGACGGTCGCTCGAGATGTCAACAGAGCACACTCGACTCTTCATCCCGAGTCCGGCATCGGCCTTCACGTTTCTTCATGCGGCTCCGGCGCGCCCTTCATACCCGCCCTCTACCTTCCTGCTCGTCATCCCGGCGCGCCCCCTGACGGGGCCCGCCTCATGAAGGAGCAGGACACATGTTCGGATTCTTGTTCGGCAGCGCTTGTCTCGCGGGGCTCGTCTACACGGTGAAGGGCGGGCGCCGCTGGCACCATCACCCCCGCGGAGGCGGCAGCCCGTGGGGCTGGCGCATGAAGCTGCGCTGGTTGTTCGAGCGGCTGGAGACCTCTCCTGGGCAGGAGAAGGTCATCATCAAGGCCACCGAGGAGCTCACGGAGTCGCTCAGCGGCCTGCGCGACGAGCTGACGCCCACCCGCACCACCCTCGCCCAAGCGATGCGGGGAGAACACTTCGACGGCGCGGCGGTGCGTGAGCGCTTCGCCCAGCACGACGTGAAGATGGAGGAGATTCGCCGCACGGTGCTGGGTGCCCTCTCGCAGGTGCACGAGGCGTTGGACCCTCGGCAGCGGCGTGAGCTGGCGGACATCATCGAGCGGGGCTGGGGCGGAGGACACCACGGCTGGCACCGGCGTGGCTGCGGCCGGCGCCACGAGTGGCGGGGTGAACATCCCCGAGGCGATGACCCTCGGATGATGTGAGTCCATGCCCGCCGCCCACCACGAGGACCCCCACCATGCGCCGTCGCCTGCTCATCGTCCTGCTCGGCTTGGGAACCATCGGAGGCTACGCGTCCGGCTTCGCCAGCCTCGCCCGCCATCACCCCGCCTGCCCTTCCGGAGGGGGGGCGGGGCGCTGGCGGCCCCACACTCCCTGGACCGGGGCGCCCCCGGCCAGCGCCCTGACGCCCGAGCCGGCGACGTCCATGTCCCCGCCTCCCGCCCCAGCCGCACGGTAGAGTCCGCCCCATCCATGTCCACGCGTGTCCTGCTCATCGACGACGACAGCCGCCTGTACGAATTGCTCGCCCAGTACCTGGGGCAGAACGGCGTCAGCGTCGCCCACGCACCTGATGGAGGGCGCGGGTTGGCGGCGCTGGAGGCGAGCGCGTACGACGCGGTGCTGTTGGACGTGATGATGCCGGGCATGGATGGGCTGGAGGTCTGCAAGCGCATCCGCGCCAAGAGCCGCATCCCCGTGGTCATGCTCACGGCCAAGGGGGATGAGACGGACCGCGTGGTGGGGCTGGAGCTGGGGGCGGACGACTACCTGCCCAAGCCCTTCAGCCCTCGGGAGCTGCTCGCCAGGCTGCGCGCGGTGTTGCGCCGCTCGCAGCCGTCGGCGGTGGCGGACCGGCTGGAGGCGGGCGGGTTGTCCATCGACGTGGCGGGCCGCGAGGTGCGCAGCGAGGGGCGGCTGGTGGACCTCACGGGCCTGGAGTTCGACCTGCTCGTGGCGCTGGTGCGCAGGGCCGGGCGGGTCATCCCGCGCGATGCGCTGCTGGGGGAGGCGGGGCGCAGCGACACCGTGGTGGGCGAGCGCACGGTGGATGTCCACATCTCGCATCTGCGGCAGAAGCTGGGCGACGTGGGCACCCGGCTCATCAAGACGGTGCGCGGCGTGGGCTACGTCTTCGCCAAGGAGGGGGCGTGATGCGCCGCCGCGACGACAAGCGCCGCGGACGGAGGTCCCCGCGGGACGAGTGCGAGTCGTGTGGTCCTCAGTGCAAGGACACGCCCGAGGGCCCCGAGGACTGTTCGTTCGACGAGGGCGAGGACGGGCACAAGGTCGAGTGGCACTGGGTCAGTGACTCGGGCGACAAGGCGTACTCCTACAAGGAGCGGCGAGGGTCGGGCGACGAGGGGGACAAGGGGCGCGACGTCGAGTGGCACTGGGTCGATGAGTCGAAGGGCGAGGCGTACTCCTACAAGGAGCAGCGCCGCGAGGCCGACCGGGTGCGGCGCCAGGCGTGGGAAGCCGCGCACGCGCACATGCGGGAGCACTGGAAGCACCACCGGCGCATGAGCTGGCGGCAGCACTGGCGCATGAGCCAGCTGGGCCACTTCGTGCGGGCCCGGCTCCACCGGCGGCTCTTCCTGTGGTTCGGCCTGAGCATCTTCTTGACCTGTGTGGTCGTGGCCACGGTGTTCAACCTCGTGGGTGGAACGACGTGGAAGCAGGAGATGGAGCGCATGCGGACCTTCGCGGGCCATCGCTTCGAGGAGGTCTGGGACGAGCCCGCGCGACGGGAGGCCCTGGCGCAGTCCATCGCGAAGGACCTGGACGTCGACGTCGAAATCAAGGACGCGAGTGGGCAGGTGCTCGTGCTGGCGGGCGGGCTCTGCAAGCACACGGAGATCTCCATTCCGGTGATGCGGGGTGACACGACGCTGGGGCAGGCGCGGCTCTGCTACGGGAGCAAGCGGGGCAAGGAGCCGCTGAAGTTCATGCTGCCGATGCTCGCGGCCTGCCTCGTCCTCTGGATGGCGTCGGGGAAGATGGCTCGCAGGCTGGCCAAGCCCGTGGATGTGCTGGTGCAGGCCACCGAGGCCCTGGGCTCGGGGCGGCTGAATGCGCGCGCCGAGGTGCATCCTCATGCGACGGGTGAGTTCGCGGTGCTCGGGGTGGCGTTCAACGACATGGCCCGGCGCATCGAGAAGCAGGTGGCGGACCAGCGCGAGCTGCTCGCGGCGGTGTCCCATGAGCTGCGCACACCGCTGGCGCGGCTGCGGGTGCTGACGGAGCTCCTGCGCGACGGTGGGGGCAATCCGAAGACGCTGGACCAGGTGGACCGGGAAGTGGTGGAGCTGGATGCCCTGGTGGGCGAGCTGCTCGCGAGCTCCCGGCTGGACTTCGGGCAGATAACGCCTCGGGTGCTGGATGGGCGGACGCTCGCGATTCAAGCCCTGGAGCGGGCGGGACTGGCGCCGGAGATGTTGGACATGGACACGTCGGACGCGGGACTGGTGGGCGACGCCACGCTGCTGGGCCGAGCCCTGGCCAACCTGCTGGACAACGCGCGAAGGCACGGTGGGGGTGCGCTCGCCCTGCGCATCCAGCGGCAGGACGAGCACCTCGCCTTCTGCGTGGAGGACCGAGGCCCTGGGTTCCAGGAGGGAGAGGCGGCGCGAATCTTCCAGCCGTTCTATCGCAAGGACCAGAGCACGGAGGCGCGCGAGGCGGGCTCACTGGGCCTGGGGCTCGCGCTCGTCGAGCGCATCGCCCAGGCTCACGATGGAACGACCTTCGCGGAGAACCGCGAGGGCGGCGGAGCACGCGTGGGCTTCACGGTGCGCAAGGCGGGCCCTGTGCGAGAGGAGAAGCCCGCGGTGGCGTAGCAAGCGAAAGAGCCGAGCCCCGGTGCATCGGGCTCGGCTCCTCACGGACGGCGACAGTCCACGCTACTTCTTGGCGGAAGCGTCCGCCGCGCTGAACGCGAAGGACACGTCCGTCGGCGCGTCGTCCTTCACGACAACCTCGGCCGTCTTCGTGCCGAACGTCTCGTGCCAGGCCTCCACGGTGTACGTCCCCGCGGGCATGCCCTGGAGGGTGAACGCCCCATCCGCGCCCGTCGTGGCGTAGAACGGGTTCGCATTGCTCAGCACGTACGCGGTCATCCACGGGTGGATGTCGCACTTGAGCTTCAGCACCTCGTCCGCCGGGACGGGCTTGTTCACGGCCGCGCCCATGGGCGGCTGCGCGACGTTGAAGGCCGCCTTCGCCCCCACCAATCCCCGCACGTTGTGCAGCGTGCCGTCGCTGTTCTTGAAGGCCACCGACTGGCCCACCATCGCGCCCTGGACTCGCGGCACGTAGGTGCACTTCGACTGGTCGACCACCACCGGCGTGGACGGAGCAGAGACTCCCTCGACCGCCCCACGCACGCGCACCAGCACGTTCTGGAGCTTGCCGTCCTTCACCAGCACCGACTCGTCCTTCGCGCTCCGCCCCTCACAGGCGGGGTCGCTGCTCGCGGGCAGGTCCTCGGCGGGCGGCGGCGTCCCGGTGAAGGTCACCGTGCCCTTCACCACACCCTTCCCCGAGGGCGCCTGGATCGGCGAGGCCGCGTGGACCTTCTCGGCCACGGGCGCGGGCGCCGCACTCGGCGCCGAGGGGGTGGAAGGAGGCGCGGCCGGAGCAGCCTCCTCCTTCTTGCATGCAGACAGGGACAGGAGCCCCGCGGCCCCCAGCATCGTCAGGCCGAGCGTGCGCAGCGTCATCGTGCAGTCTCCTCGGAGAACTCGAACTTCGTCCGCCTTCCCTCGTAGCGAATGGAGGCGGGCCTGTCCAACAGCGTGTCCGAGCTACTCGCGGCGGCTGACGCTCACCGCCGCCAGGCCCAGGAACACGGTCGCGAAGGCCAGCAACACCGGCACCTCCCACCCCGCTCCGGACATGGACGTGCCCACCGACAGCGACGCCTCCGCGCCATACAGCGCGCGCCGCACGCCCTCCACGGAGAAGCGCATCGGGTTGACCGTCATCACCCACGACAGCCACGTGCCCGCGCCCTTGAGCGGGAACATCGCGCCCGAGAGCACCCACATGGGCAGCAGCACGATGCTCATCACCGCGTGGTAGCCCGCGCTCGAGCGCACCCACCACGCCAGCGACATGCCCATGCCCGTCAGCGCCAGCGCGGACAGCACCATCACACACACGAGCAGCGGCAGGTTCACGGTGGACGCGCTCACTCCCGCCAGGGGCGCGAGCAGCAGGAACAGCGACGCCTGCATCAGCGCGATGGCCGACGAGCCCAGCGCCTTGCCCAGCACCACCGCCAGCCGGGAGCCCGGCCCCGCCAGCACCGCCTGGAGGAAGCCCTCGCGGCGGTCCTCGATGACGGTGATGGTGGCGAAGATGGCGCTGAACAGCAGCACCATCGTGACGACGCCCGGGAAGAAGAACTGCTGGTAGCCCAGGCCCTGCGCGCCCTCCACGCGGAACGAGCCCGCGAAGCCCGAGCCGATGACGAACCAGAACAGGATGGGCTGCGCGAGCGCGCCGACGACGCGGCTGGGCTGGCGGAAGAAGCGCACCACGTCGCGCGCCATCAACACGCGCACCGTCGCCCACTGCAACGCGAGCGTCCCCGGCACGGCCGGGGCGGGAGAAGTGGCCGCCACGGGGGGCCGCGCGGTGGAAACCTCGGCGTTCATCGGCGTCTCCTCGGCGCGGGCTCCGCGGCCGGTACATCGGCGCCCAGCGCGCGCCCCGTCAGCTGGAGGAACACATCCGCCAGCGTCGGCCGGCGCAGCGACACGGACGACAGCCGGCCGGCGGGAAAGGCCTCCACCAGCCGAGGCACCAGCGCATGGCCCTGCCGGGCCTCCACCTGCACCTTCCCCTCCACCACCTTCGCGTCCACGCCCAGCTTCTCGCGCACCTCGCGCGCCAGCACCTCGGGCTCGGACGCTTCCACGGTGAGGATGTCCCCACCCATGCGCGACGCCAGCGCCGCCGGCGTGTCACACGCCACCAGCCGCCCCGCGTCCAACACCGCCAGGCGGTCACACACCTCGGCCTCGTCGGCGCGGTGGGTGGTGAGCAGCACGGTGATGCCCTCCGCGTCGCGCAGCCGCTTCAGGTGCGCCCAGAAGGTGCGAAAGGCCGCTTCGTCCAACCCCTGCGTGGGCTCGTCCATCAGCACGACGCGCGGCTGGTGCACCAGCGCCCGCGCCAGCTCCAGCCTGCGGCGCATGCCGCCGGACCACGTCCCCACCCGCTCGTCGCCCCGGTCCAACAGCCCGATGAGGCCCAGCATCGCCTCCACCCGCTCGCGGGCCCGCTCCCCCGTCAGCCCGTACAGCCGGGCCCCGAGCATCAGGTTCTCGCGCGCGGTCAGCAGGTCATCGAGGCTGCCTCGCTGGAAGATGATGCCCATCTGCCGGCGCAGCGCCGGGTCGCTGAGCGACAGCTCACGCCCCTCGAAGCGGACCTGGCCCGCGTCGGGCGCCAGCAGGCCCGCCAGGATCTGGAAGGTGGTGGACTTGCCCGCGCCGTTGGGACCGAGCAGGCCCAGGATTTCTCCGGGCCTCACCGACAGCGTCAGCCCGTCCACCGCGACACGGCCCTTGAAACGTCGGGTCAGCCCTTCGAGGTGGAGCAGCGGGGCTGGGGAGGTGGAGGACGAGCTATCAAGCATGGGCGGTGTCCCGCCGGCAGCCCCGCGCTAGCCGCGGGGAACGCGGTCCAGACACAGCGCCGCGAACAATCCGGTGAGGTAGATGAGCGAAAAGAAGAACGCCTGGCGCGCCCAGGGCTTCCCGAGGCGCTTGAAGAAGCCCCACGCTCCCAGGCCCAGGAAGCTCAGCCCCAGCACGGCCGCGGCCGCCAGGTACCAGGAGCCGGCGATGTGGAGCTGGAAGGGCAGCATCGTCATGGGCACCAGCGCCACCAGGTAGAGGACCACCTGGGCGCGCGCGGAGTCGTCACCGCGCTCCAGCGGCACGGACTTGAGCCCCGCGGCCGCGTACTCCTCCTTGCGGAACAGGGCGATGGCGATGAAGTGCGGCATCTGCCACAGGAACAGGATGGCGAAGAGCGCGAAGCCGCCCGCGTCCACCTGGTTCGTGACGGCCGTCCAGCCCATCAGCGGAGGCAGCGCGCCGGGCACCGCGCCCACAATCATGGCCGCGGCGGTGCGGGCCTTGGCCGGCGTGTACGCGAACACGTAGCTCAGGAGCGCGAGCAGCCCCAGGGCCGCCGTCAGGAGGTTCGCCCCCAACGCCAGCGCGGGGAGCGACACCAGCGCCAGGGAGATGCCGAACCACAGCGCCACCGCGGGCTCCATCCGACCGGACGGCAGCGGGCGGTTGCGCGTGCGCTCCATGAACTGGTCGCTGTGCCGCTCCCAGTAGCAGTTGAGCGTGTTGGCCGCGCCCACCGTGCCCGCCGTGGCCAGCAGCGTCACCAGCGCATGGCCCGCGGACAGCGGGCCGGGCGCCAGGAACATGCCGCCCGCGGTGGTGATGAGCACCAGGCTGGAGAGCCGGGGCTTCATCAAGGAGAGCAGGTCGGACGCGGTCGTCGACACGGCTTCGGCACGCGCGCTCAAGCGGACTCCAGGGGACGGGCCGACAGGAACGCTGCCGACGCGGTAAGGGCCCTCCCATACAGGCACCACTGGGGGGTGGGCAAGGACACGTCACCCGGACCCGGCGCCCGCGAACGGTCGCCCGCCCAGCGCCGACACGCGGGCTGGGGGGATGTCCTGATGTCGTGACAAGCGTGAGGAGGCAAACACCTGGGGCATAGCCCGCGAGGGCCCCCCCATCAACCCGGAGGACCGGGGCCGATGCGCGCCGTGCTGGCCGTTCGCATCAGCCCCGCTTGTCCGACTCCGGACTCAGCCCCCCGAGAGCGAACGGGCCGCGCTGGCGTGTTCGCCGCTCGGCTCGCGCTTCAGGTACTCCTGCGCCAGCATCTTCGCCTTGGGGCCCTGCTTGGCGTCCTTCGCGAGCAGCGTGGCGTAGTAGTAGTACGCGGCGCCGAAGCCCTCGTCGGCGTTGAGCGCGCGCTGGTAGGTCTCGTCCGCCTTCGCGGCGTCGCCCTTGCCCTGGTACACGCGCGCCAACTCCGTGAGCGCCATGGCCGACCGCTCCGGCTGCCCCACGAACTCCTGGCTCGCCTTCTCCAGTTGCTCCTGGGCCTTGGGCCAGTCGGAGCGCTCCCGGTAGATGGCGCCCATGGCCAGCCGCGCCTCGGGGTTCTTCGCCTTGGGGTCCTTCACCGCGCGCTGGTACTGGGTCAGCGCCTCATCCAGCTTGCCCTGACGGCGGTAGGCGTTGCCCAGCATCACCACCAGCTTGGGGCTGTCGCCCATCGTCTTGAGCGCCGTCTCGAGCGCACCCGCGGCTTCCTTCTCGCCGCCCTGCTTGCCCATGAGCGCCTTGGCCAGCTCGACGTGGAACTGCGCACGCGAGCTGTCCACGCGGATGGCCTTGCGGATCTCCTCGGCGGCCTGGTCGAAGTTGCCCTCGGCCAGGAGGCGGCGCCCCTTGATGAGGTGCAGCTCCGGGTTCTGCTTGTCGAGCGTGAAGCCGGTCTCCTCGCTCTTCTGCATCTCCCCACGCGCCTTGTCCTTGTCCAGCGGGACGGCGGTGGCCTCGGAGAGCTTCTGCTGCACGTCCGGCTTCAGGTTCTGCATCGCGGCGGACACGCGGCTGACGAGCAGCGAGCGCGCCAGGTGCGCGGCGGCCAGCTGCCGGGGCGACGGAGGCGGCTCCGACTCCAGCAGCTTCTTGAGCATGGAGTGGACCAGTCCGTAGTTGGGCTCGTCCTGCTCCAGCATCAGGAGGGAGCGGCCCAGGAGGGACTCGGGGTGGTCCTTCTCGTAGCGCAGCGCCAGGTCGTAGTTCTTCCAGGCGGAGTTGTCCTGTCCCAGGCGGCGGTACACCGCGCCCAGGCCGGAGTAGACGCGCGGGTCGTCCGGCGCCAGCACCTGCGCGCGCTCGAGCGTGTCCCGGGCGCGGTCCAGGTCGCCCGCGTTCATCTGGATGAGGCCGAGCGTGAGGTACAGGAGCGAGCTGGAGCGGCCCTGGGCATCCAGGCCCTTCACCGTCTCCTCCAGTCCGCCCAGCGCGTCCTTGCCCTTTCCACCGTAGGTCTGGGCCAGGGCCTCCGCGGCGATGAGGTGCGAGCTGACGTCGCCCGACTTCTTGCCGGCGGCCAGGTGCTCCTCGGCGCGGCGGCGCGCATCGTCGCCACCGCCGTGCTCACCCCAGCGAATCGCGTAGGCGTACGCGAGGTAGCCGTGCGCCTGGGCGGAGTCGGAGTTCACCTCGATGGCCTTGTCCGCCTCTTCACAGGCCTTCTTGTAGCTGTCGAACGAGTCGCGCTTGAGCAGCTCCGCGGAGGCCTCCAGGTGCTTCTTCAGCTCGCGGGAGATCTTCCGGGTGTGCGCCGTGTACCAACCGTAGCCGCCGATGAACAACGGGATGGCCACCAGCAGGGCCACCGTCATCAGCTTGCCCTTGCCACCCTGAGGACGCCCCCCGCGACGGCGCGGCTGGTCGTCATCGTCGTCGTCATCCACCTCGTCCACCACCACCGGCTGCGGGCGGCGGGGCTGAGGCGCGGCGGCGCGGGGCTGCGCGGGCTCGGCGCGCGAGGGCTCGGAGGGAGCCAGACGCGGCGCGGGCTTCGGCGCGGGAGCAGGCTCCGAGCCCGTGGCGGACGCGGCCCCGTGGGAGAGCGACGCCGCCGACTGCTGGACGGCGGAGGGCGCGGGCGCGACGGGAGCCGCGGCCACGGGCGTGGGCGCGGCCGGACGCGGCGGCTCAATCTTGTGCTGCTGGAGCAGCGTGACGGTGTCCGGGTCTCCCGGGTCCGCGGTGAAGGCCTTGAGGAGGTTCGCCTTGCCCGGCTCGGTGTCGCCCGTCTTGAGCTGGAGTGCTCCAGCCAGCCGCAGCGCGGCCTTGTCCTCGGGCTGGACCTGAAGCGCGCCAAGCGCTTCTTCCAGGGCTTTCTTGTCCTTGCCTTGCTCGGCGTAGACGCGGGCAAGGAGGAGGCGTGGGTCGGCCGCGGTGGGATGCGCCTTCACTCCCTTCTTGCAGACGACCATCGCCTCCATGAAGCGCCCCATGCTCAGGTACGCTTCAGCCAGAGGCTTGTAGGCGGCCGACGAGGGATCGGAGGCGAACGCGTGTTCGAGCTTCGCGAGCTCGGCCGGGCTCAACGTCTTTGAAGGGGAGGTAGACATTACCTGGGGGGACTGCACCTGGCGGGAAGGGTACGCCGGAGAAGAGGGTTTTTTATGGCATCCGCTGCGCGGCACGTCAATCGCACGGATGAGTTGTGAAGGCTTGCGCTTGACACCTGCGTGGGGGTCCGGTACTAGCCCGTTCACCTCGGCGGCCCCAAACCCCGAGGCGCAGCGCGCAGGCCCGTTGTGGGGGTGTAGCTCAGTTGGGAGAGCGTCGCGTTCGCAATGCGAAGGTCGTCGGTTCGATCCCGTCCACCTCCACCATGCTGAAAACGAAGGGCCTCACGGGAAACCGTGAGGCCCTTTGCATTTGGGGCATTTCGGGCAACTGCCGAATTGCAAAGCAGGCGGGCTTTGTTATCCGGAGCCGATGACTGACCCGTCCGCCTCCCTGTCGTTCTTCGCGCGCGTCTGGCTCGCCTGGCTCTGCTTCTGGCGCTGCCTGGTCTCCGGCGACTTCGCCCGCGCGGTGCTCCCCGCCAGCAAGGCGTACGACGCCGGGAAGCTCGCCGAGCTCCCCTCGGGCCAGCCCCCCCCTCCTCCGGTGGCGGTGAAGCCGCCCGAGCCCGCTCCCGCCCCGCCCCCCGAGCGCGAGCACGCCAGCGCCCTGGCGCTCCTCTCCATGCTCCAGCGGGAGGGCCGGCTGGTGGACTTCCTCCAGGAGAACGTGGCCGCCTTCTCGGACGCCGAGGTGGGCGCCGCCTGCCGCATCGTCCATGAGGGGTGCCGCAAGGTGGTGGGCCAGTACCTCACCCTCCAGCCGGTGCTGCCCCAGTCGGAAGGGGACCGGGTCACGGTGCCCGCGGGCTTCGATGCGCAGCGCATCCGCCTGAGCGGCAACGTGACGGGCCAGCCGCCGCACACCGGGACGCTCCGCCACCATGGATGGGTCGTGTCCGAGGTGAAGTTCCCCACCGTGAGCCCCGCCATGGACTCTCGGGTGCTCGCTCCGGCGGACGTCGAGCTCGCCTGAGCGCCCGCGGCGCACACGCAGACCGGACTCTAAAGGGAGCATATGGCCCGCTACTCCATCGGCATCGACCTTGGCACCACACACTCCGCGGTGTCGTACTTCAACCTGGAGGACGGAAAGTCCCGGGGCCGCGCGCAGTCGATGCTGCCCATCCCCCAGCTGACCGCGCCCGGCACCGTGGAGGCGAGGCCGCTGCTGCCCTCCTTCCTCTACCTGCCCGCCGCGCAGGAGTTCCCCAAGGGCAGCCTCGCGCTGCCGTGGAACCCGGAGGCCACCTCCATCATCGGAGAGCTGGCGCGCTCGCACGGGGCCAAGGTGCCCACGCGGCTGGTGTCCTCGCCCAAGAGCTGGCTGTCCCACCCGGGGGTGGACCGGCGCTCGGCGATGTTGCCGTGGCAGGCCCCGGAGGACGTGCAGCGGGTGTCTCCGCTGGATGCGTCCGCGCGCTTCCTGCGCCACCTCCGGGAGGCGTGGGACGCCACGTTCGCCCAGGAGAAGGAGGACTCCGGCAACACGCTGGCCGAGCAGGACGTCATCGTCACCGTGCCCGCTTCGTTCGACGCGGCGGCGCGGGAGCTGACGCTGGAGGCCGCGAAGGCTGCGGGCATCGCGCACCTCACCTTGTTGGAGGAGCCGCAGGCCGCGCTGTACGCGTGGCTGGAGGCGATGGGTGAGTCCTTCCGCCAGCAGGTGAAGCCCGGCGAGGTCATCCTCGTGGTGGACGTGGGCGGCGGCACCACGGACTTCTCCGTCATCACCGTGCGGGACAGCGACGGCGAGGTGGAGCTGCTGCGCGTGGCCGTGGGCGACCACATCCTCCTGGGCGGCGACAACATGGACCTGGCGCTGGCGCACACGCTCAACCAGCGCCTCACGGCCGAGGGCAAGAAGCTGGACCCGTGGCAGTTCAACGCCCTCACCCACGGGTGCCGCCAGGCCAAGGAGACGCTGTACGCGGACACGTCGCTGGACAAGGTGTCCATCTCCGTCCCCAGCCGAGGCTCGTCGCTCATCGGCGGCACGCTGCGCACGGAGCTGACGCGCGAGGAGCTGGAGCGCGTCCTCACCGATGGCTTCTTCCCGGTGACGCCGCTGGCGGAGCTGCCTCGCACGGCGCGGCGCACGGGCCTGGCGCAGATGGCGCTGCCCTACGCGCAGGACCCGGGCGTGTCCCGGCACCTGGCGGCCTTCCTCACGCGGCAGGCCCAGGCGCTCGCGAGCAGCCACGACGCGCCGGTGGCCATCGGCGACAAGTCGTTCCTCCACCCGACGGCGGTGCTCTTCAACGGCGGCGTCTTCAAGGCGGGCCCGCTCAAGGCGCGCGTCATGGAGGTGCTCAACCTGTGGCTGAAGGCGGACGGAGGCGAGCCCGCCAAGGAGCTGGAGGGCGCGGACCTGGACCTCTCCGTGGCGCGTGGCGCCGCGTACTACGGCTGGGTGAAGCAGGGACATGGCCTGCGCATCCGAGGCGGCACGGCGCGCGCGTACTACGTGGGCGTGGAGTCGGCGATGCCCGCGGTGCCCGGCTTCGAGCCCCCCGTGAAGGCGCTGTGCGTGGCGCCCTTCGGCATGGAGGAAGGCACCCAGGCGGATGTACCGCCGCAGGAGTTCGGCCTCGTCACCGGCGAGCCCACCAGCTTCCGCTTCTTCTCCTCCTCCATGCGACGCGACGACACCGTCGGCGTCATGGTGGATGACGTGGCGGACGAGCTGGCCAAGGGCGAGATGGAGGAGCTGGCGCCCATCGAGACGACGATGTCCGGACAGCCCTCGGCCTTCGGAGACCTGACACCCGTCAACCTGCAGGCCGCGGTGACGGAGGTGGGCACGCTCGAGCTGCGCTGCCTGGAGAAAGGTGGCCCCGGGCGCTGGAAGCTGGAGCTCAACGTCCGGTTGAAGGAGTAGAACGCCGACCGGCAACCGGAGGAGCATGCGAATCGTCGGCATCGACCTGGGCACCACCCACTGCGCGGTGGCGTCCGTGGACCCTTCCCGGGGCGCGAGCGCGCCCGTGGAGGACTTCCCTGTCCCGCAGCTCGTCCGTCAGGGAGAAGTGGCGCCGCGCGCGCTGCTGCCCTCCACGGTGTACGTGCCCGCGGGCCACGAGCTGAGCGCCGATTCGCTGCGCCTCCCCTGGGGTGATGACGGTGGCCCGTGGGTGGTGGGGGAGCTGGCGCGCTGGCAGGGCGCGCGGGTGCCGAGCCGGCTGATTGCCAGCGCCAAGAGCTGGCTGTGCCACCCGGGCGTGGACCGCTCCGCGCCCATCCTCCCGTGGGGTGCTCCGGCCGACGTCCAGAAGCTCTCCCCCGTCGACGCCAGCGCGCTCCTGCTGACGCACATGGCGCGCGCCTGGGACTTCGCGCACCCGGACGCGCCCTTGTCGAAGCAGGAGGTGGTCATCACCGTCCCCGCGTCCTTCGACGAGGCCGCGCGGGCCCTCACGGTGAGCGCCGCGCGCAAGGCGGGGCTGGAGAAGTTCACCCTGCTGGAGGAGCCGCAGGCGGCCTTCTACGACTACACGGCCCGCCACCGCTCGGACCTGGAGCAGACGCTCGCGAACGTCCGCCTGGTGCTGGTGGTGGACGTGGGCGGCGGCACCACCGACTTCACGCTGGTCCACGCGGGGGTGTCCCCCGAGGGCCCCATGCTCCGACGGCTCGCGGTGGGCGACCACCTCATGCTGGGCGGCGACAACATGGACGCCGCGCTGGCCCGCAGGGTGGAGGAGAAGCTGCTGCCGGACGGACGCCGCCTGTCCGCGACGCAGTGGACGCAGGCGATTCAGGCCGCCCGCACCGCCAAGGAAGCCCTGCTGGGCAAGGCGCCTCCGGAGAAGTACGGCGTGTCGCTCGCGGGCGAGGGCAGCCGGTTGTTGGGCGGGACGCTGTCGTCGGAGCTGACGCGCGAGGAGGCCCACGCGCTGGTGCTCGATGGCTTCTTCCCTCGCTCCACGCCCACCGAGCGGCCCCGGCGCGCCGCGCGCATGGCGCTCCAGGAACTGGGCCTGCCGTACGTGCAGGACGCGGCGGTGACGCGGCACCTGGCGGCCTTCCTCGCGCAGCACGCGGCGGCGGGCTTCGCGGCGCTCGGCGAGACGCCTCCCTTCGAGGGCGCCCTGCCCCGCCCCGACGCCATCCTCCTCAACGGCGGCGTCTTCAACTCGCCCTGGATTTCGGAGCGGCTGGTGGAGGCCGTCTCCGCGTGGTGGCCCCAGTCGCCCAGAATCTCGCTGCTGCGGCACGAGTCCCTGGAGCTCGCCGTGGCCCGCGGCGCGGCGTACTACGGACTGGTGCGGCGCGGGCACGGCCTGCGCATCGGCGGTGGCGCGGCGCGGGCGTACTACGTGGGCCTCCAGCGCGCGGCGGACAGCGCGGAGCAGCCCGCGCTCTGCCTCATCCCCCGAGGCTTCGAGGAAGGACAGAAGGTCGACCTGGGCGCCCGTCCCTTCACGCTCACCCTGGGCAGGCCGGTGCAGTTCCAGCTCTACTCCACGACGAGCGACCGCATCGACAAGCCCGGGGACCTGGTGCCGCTGGCGGAGGACCTGAAGCCGCTGCCGCCCATCCACACACTGCTCAAGGGCGCGGCGGGCAAGGTGGCGGACGTGCCGGTGCACCTCCAGGCCGTGCTGACGGAGATTGGCACCCTGGAGCTCTACTGCGTCTCCGACGTCGCGGATGAGCGGTGGCGGCTGGAGTTCGAGCTGCGCGGCACGGGCGGCTCCCACGAGCTGACCGTCACCGAGTCCATGCCCGCGCGCTTCGCCGAGGCGAAGGAGAACATCGAGCGCGTCTACGGCAACAAGCCCCTGCCGCTGGGGCCCAAGGACGTGAAGCAATTGGGCAAGACGCTGGAGAAGGCCCTGGGTCCTCGGGAGACCTGGCGCGTGCCGGTGCTGCGCGAGATGTGGAGCACGCTCTATGCGGGCGCGAGCAAGCGGCGCCGCACCGAGGACCACGAGCGCGTCTTCTACAGCCTCGCGGGCTTCACCCTGCGCCCGGGCTTCGGCTATCCGCTGGACGGCTGGCGCGCGGAGCAGACCTTCAGCCTCTTCGACGCGCTGGTGCAGCACCACCAGGACAAGGCGGTGTGGACGGAGTTCTGGGTGATGTGGCGCCGCATCGCCGGCGGACTGACGGAGGCGCAGCAGCAGAAGCTCTACGCCTACCTCCAGCCGCACCTGGCCCGGAAGGTTCCCCCCAACGCGCCCGCCGCCGGGAAGGTCAAGGGAATCCAACCCGAGGGGCTGGAGGAGATGGTGCGCGCGGCGGCCTCCCTGGAGCACCTGTCACCGGGCGACAAGGCGGAGGTGGGGCGGTGGATCGCCGAGCGGCTGAAGGCGGAGGCCCGCTCCGGTGGCCCCTGGGCCTGGTCCCTGGGACGGCTGGGCGCGCGAGTGCCGCTCTACGGCAGCAGCCACAAGGTGGTGGACGTGGAGACCGCGGAGGCGTGGCTCACGCTGCTGTTGGACCTGGACCTGCGCAAGATCGACGGCGCGCCCTTCGCGGCGGCGCAATTGGCGCGGCTCACGGGGGACCGCACGCGAGACGTGGACCCGGCGCTGCGCGAGCGCGCGGCGCAGGCCCTCGTCTCGGCGAAGGCGTCGGAGACGTGGGTCCGCATGGTGCGCGAAGTGGTGGCGCTGGAAGCCGCGGACGAAGCGCGCGCACTCGGCGACACGCTCCCCGCGGGACTGCGCTTGTCGTGACCGTCGACGGTCGGTGACTTCAGCCCCGGGCGGCCGGCGTCGGCGCCTGGGGCACGGAGTCCGCGGACTTGGCGGCGGGCGCCCCAGCGTCGACGACCTGGAGCACCGGCGCGGCCTCGGCGGGCGCGGCGGCCTCACCCTTGCCCGCCTTGGGCTTCTTGGTCCCCGCGCCGGAGCGGCACGTGCGGCACCACGGCTGATTCCGGATGGCGCCGTCCGCCATCTTCCGCAGGCCGAACTGGGCCAGCGGTTTCAGCGTGCGGCACTTGATACACATCAGGGAGATGAGCACCTCGTGACCATCAGCATCGTAGACGGCGGACTTGCGCCGCTTTCTCGGCTGAGGCTGCCCCGGCTCACGCGGCTTCGCCTTCTCCGGCGGCGGCGTCATCATCGGGGTCACTTTGTAGAGCATGTCGGTCCCTCCCGCTCTCGGGCACCCGCGCACGCAGTCCCTGATGGGGCCACCTCGGCGCGAATCCCCGCGAGCCCTAGAGTAAGGACTCTTGCCTCCGTTGAAAACTGATCCCAGGCCGAAAATTCGGCCCGGGAGCGTTTTCGCTGATCTTTCCAAGGGTTGGCCGCGCGGTTCACCCCCAGCGGATCAGGTCCGGGCTGAATTTTCAGCCCCGATTCCCTCAGCGCGCCGCGGTGGGACAGGTGTCCGCGACACCGCTGTAGCGCACGCGGCCCAGGGCGGGCTTGGGGAGTACCCCCCCATGCGTCTTCCCGTAGGAGATCAGCGCCTCCCGCAGGTCCATGCCCCGGAACGGCGCCAGCTCCGCGCGCTCGGGAGGCAGGGGCTTCGTCACCCCGTCCACCCCGTCTCCGCCCCGGGCGAGGAAGTCCGGCACCGCGAGCCGGTAGGTGCGCTCCGGGACCAGGGGCTTTCCGCCCTCCAGCGTGACGCCCTGGAGACGGCCGGGCCCCGGGCAGCGGGCCAGGGTCAGCTCCAGCCCGGACACGGCGAACACGGCGCCCTTGTCCACGGCGTGCGCCAGCTCCAGCAGCCGCTTCAGCTCCGAGCCCGTGAGCGTGAGCACCGCCACCGTGTTGTCGAAGGGAAGCGCCTGGTAGACGTGGCCGAAGGACAGCGCCCCACCCGGCAGGTCCGCTCGGATGCCGCCCGGGTTCATCAGCGCCGCATCCGCGCCCGCCGCCTCGCGGAGCGCGTCCGCCATGAGGTTGCCCAGCACGCTCTCCTCCAGGAAGCCGCGCGACATCGGCGAGGCGCAGGACACGCCCAGGCCGCGCCGCTGCGCCGCCTCGACCTCCGCGAGCGTGGGTGCCAGCAGCTGCGTCACCGCGGCATCCGGGGGCACGGGGGCGCCCAGGAAGGTCGCGGGCGCGAGCTTCACGTCGGCGCGCGTGCGCAGGCTGCGCGCGTCACAGTCGCCGTGCACCGAGTCCACCTGGGCGCACAGCGGAATGGCGGCCTGGATGCGCGTGAGGGACGGCTGAAGCTTCCGGCTCACCGGGTCCACGAACAGCTCCACCACGCCCAGCGAGCGCCCCAGGCCGTTCGTCTCGATGACGGGCACGCCGCCGAAGAAGTGGCCCATCGTCTGGTGCGTGTGCCCGGCGACCACCGCGTCCACCGTCCCCGGGGGCACGGCCTCCAGCATGTCGAGAATCTCCGCGTCGCCGCGCTCGCAGCTCGACGTGTCGCGGGGGTTGGACAGGTCTCCGCACTTGCCCCCCGCATGCGCCACCGCCACCACCACGTCCGCGCCGCGCTGACGCAGCGAGCGCGAGGACTCCAGCACCGAGGACGCCAGCGGCGCGAAGCGCAGCGTGTCCACGTTGGCCGGATTGGTGACGAGCGGCGTCTCCTCGGTGGTGAGCCCCACGAGGCCCACGCGGATGCCATTCACCGTGACGAGGTGCGTGCCGTCGTTGCCCAGCCACGCGGGAATCTTGCCGGTGGCGGCGTCTCGCAGGTTGGCGGACAGCATGGGGAAGCGCGCCTGCTTCACGCGCGCCTTGAGCGCACCCAGCGGGTCATCTCCTGAGCCCGAGGCCATGGGCGCGGGGCCCACCGGGCCGTAGTCGAACTCGTGGTTGCCCAGGGCCGCGGCGGTGACCTGCACGTGGTTGTACACGTCCACCACGATGGCGCCCTCGGTGAGGTTGGACGCGAGCGTGCCCTGGAACATGTCGCCGCCATCCAGGACGAGGACACCACCCGGGTTGTCCGCGCGAAGCCGGGCGACGTACGAGGACAACATCGCGGCGCCGCCCTGCTCCACCACCTGCCCGTTGCCGAAGCGGTTGACGTGAGGCTCCACGTGGCCGTGGAAGTCATTGAGCCCCACCAGCGTGATTCGCACGGGGGCGGGGGGCGGAGGGGAGGACGGCGCGGAAGAAGGAGTGCTCGCGCAAGCAGCGGCACACGTGGCGAGCGCGATGAGGAAGGGACGCGGTGAACGCATGAGCGCCCCACTTCACCGCGCCCCGAGCCCCGAGGCAACGCGCTTCAACGCTCGCGGCGGCGGCGCAGCGACATCCCCAGGGCCAGCAGGCCGAGGAGCACACTGCCAGGCACGGACGCCGAGGCACAGGTGCACCCGGAGCCCGCATCCACGGGAGGAATCCCCCCGCCCGGCAGCGGCCCAGGCCCCACGCCCCCGCCACCACCGCCGTCCGAGCCCGCGTCCACCCCCGCGTCCACGCCACCATCCGAGGGCGTCGGCCGGGTGTCGATGCGCAGCGGCGGGTTGAAGGCCTGCGCCACTGTCTCCCAGCGAACGAGCTTCAGGTCATCCGTCCCCGTGCCGGAGGAGCTCTGCGCGACGAACAGACCGTCCGCAAACGCCCCCACGGGGCCCGACGTCACCGCGAGCGCGCGAGGCGCCACCGCTCCACCCACGCCCCCATCGCCCGGCACCACGGTGAACGACCCGAGGAAGGCATAGGTGCGGCGGTCCAGCACGGCGAAGGTGCCAGCCTGGGTGTCCGCCGCCAGCAGATACCCTTCCGTGCCGGCCGCGCGGTACAGCGCCAGTCGGTTGACATTCCGGGACAGCTTGCTGTCCGTCGCCGTCAGGGAGACGACCTGCGTGCGCGTGGCGCCACCGTCGGGCTCCGCGGCGTAGCGCCAGATGGCCGCGCCGGCCTGCACCACATACAGGTGGCCACGCTCCTCATCGACGACCATGCCCGTGACGGCGCCACCCACGCTGATGGGCCGGTTCACCAAGGTGGCGGACACGCCGCCATCCTCTCCCGACATCTCGAACTGCGAGAGAGAGCCCACGTCGTTGCTCGCGAAGACGAAGAGTCGGCCCGAGCTGGGGCTCCGATAGAAGGCGACGGAGGTGTAGCCGGCGCTGGTGAGGAGGAAGGGGCCGGTCCCAATCCGTTGCACGCGGTCGGTCGCGCGCAGACCGTCCACGGAGTAGGCCGTCAGCCCGCGATTCAGGTTGCTCGTCACGGCCACCGACAGCGTGTTCGCCCCCAAACGAAAGCCATCTCGAACCGCGACGCTGGCCACCGGTCCATCCAGCTGCTCATCCTCGAGTTGTTGACCATCCAACCCAAACGTGGCGAGCCCGGCGTTCTGATTGTCGTAGGCCGTCAGGAGCAATCCACCCGGTCCCGCGTCCGTGCCCGCGTCGGCACTCCTCGGTGCGACCCAGAGGGCGACGTCTCGAATGGAACCACCGATGGTGGTGGGTCCGGGTGTCGTCTGGCGGAAAGCGGGAACCTGCGCGGGTTGAGCGGATGCGACCGCGCCAGACAGCGATGCCGCCAGGATGACGAAGATGGAGTGACGCATGACCGGGCTCCGGACAGGTGGGTCCGACGTAACTTCGCACGCGTCCCGTTGCTTTCAAGTCCGAAGGCTTCGGGAACGGTTGGCTCCGGGCAACCGCGTCAGGTACAAAGTGCGTCTTCCAGCCAACAGCGAAAAAGGCCATGGCGACCAAGCGCGCACTCATTACAGGCATCACGGGGCAAGACGGCAGCTACCTCGCGGAGCTGCTGCTTTCGAAGGGCTATGAAGTCCACGGCATGGTGCGACGCTCGTCGGAAGAGAAGTTCGAGCGCATCCAGCACCTGCACGGCAAGATTCAGCTGCACCAGGGCGACCTGCTGGACCAGTTCTCGCTCGCGGCGCTGTTGAACCTGGTCAAGCCCGATGAGGTGTACAACCTCGCGGCGCAGTCGTTCGTGCCCACCAGCTGGAACCAGCCGGTCCTCACCGGCGAGTTCACCGCGCTGGGCGTGACGAAGATGCTGGAGGCCATCCGCCACACGCGTCCGCAGGCGCGCTTCTACCAGGCGTCCTCCAGCGAGATGTTCGGCAAGGTGCTGGAGGTCCCGCAGACGGAGGACACGCCCTTCTATCCGCGCAGCCCCTACGGCGTGGCGAAGGCCTACGGCCACCACATCACCGTGAACTACCGCGAGTCGTTCGGCCTCTTCGCGGTGAGCGGCATCCTCTTCAACCACGAGTCGCCGCGCCGCGGCCTCGAGTTCGTCACGCGCAAGGTCACGTACAACGTGGCGCGCATCAAGCTGGGCCTCCAGGAGAAACTGCCCATGGGCAACCTGGACGCCAAGCGCGACTGGGGCTTCGCGGGCGACTACGTGGACGCCATGTGGCGCATGCTCCAGCAGCCGGAGGCGGAGGACTACGTCGTCGCCACCAACGAGACGCACACCGTGCGCGAGCTGGTGGAGATTGCCTTCGGCCGCGTGGGCCTGGACTGGCAGAAGCACGTCGTCATCGACCCGGCCTTCGTCCGTCCGGCCGAGGTGGACCTGCTCATCGGCGACCCGGCCAAGGCCAAGGAGAAGCTGGGCTGGGAGCCGAAGGTGCGCTTCAAGCAGCTCATCGAGATGATGGTGGACGCGGACCTGGAGCGCGTGAAGGCGGGGCAGCGGTAGATGCGCATTCTCGTCACGGGAGCGGATGGGTTCGTCGGCAGGCATCTTTGCGCGCTCCTGCGCGCATCCGGTGACGAGGTCGTCGAAGCACACGGGCCACGCGGAGAAGGGGTCAGCAGCAGCGCCCTTCACTTCGACGTGGCCAACGAGGCCGCGGTGAAGGCCGCCGTGGCCGAAGCGAAGCCCGACGGGGTCATCCACCTCGCGGGCTTCAGCTCGGTGGCCAAGAGCCACCACAACCCCTCGCGCGTGTTCGCGGTGAACACCATGGGGGTGGTGAACCTCCTGACCGCGCTGCGGGAGAACGCGCCCAAGACGCGCGTCGTCCTGGTGGGCTCGGGGGAAGTCTATGGCCCGGTGCCCGTGGGGACCCGTGCCACCGAGGACACGCCCGCGATTCCGCTGAGCCCCTACGCGGCCTCCAAGTCCGCGGCGGAGCTGGCGGGGGTCCAGTTCCATCGCAGCTACGGGCTGGAGGTCATGATGGCCCGGCCCTTCAACCACCTGGGCGCGGGACAGGACCCCACCTTCGTGGTGCCCTCGTTCGCCTCGCAGATTCGCGCCATCGGACTGGGCACGGTGGACCCGGTGCTCCGCACGGGCAACCTGGATGCCGTGCGCGACTTCTCCCACGTGCGCGACGTGGTGGAGGCGTACCGGCTGCTGCTCGTGAAGGGTGAGCCCGGGCAGGCGTACAACATCTGCAGCGGCGAGGGCCGCACCATCCGCGAGCTGCTGGAGGAGATGCTCCTGCTCGCGGGCGTGAATGCGCGCATCGAGCTGGACCCCGCGCGCCTGCGCCCCTCCGACATCCCCAGCCTCATCGGCTCTCCGGACAAGCTCCGCGCGCTGGGCTGGTCGCCCAAGCTGACGGTGACGGACGCCTTGCGCGACGTCCTGGGCCCCAAGGTCCCCGGCGCCGCCCGCACGCAGGCCTGAGCCCCCCTCCCCCGCCGTCCATCCGAACCGCTGATTCGATGGACGGCGCCGTCAGGATGCCCCGCGCCCGACGTTGGTGTACAATCAACACCAACCTGGAGGCATCTGATGGCGGGCACGCAACGGCAGGGCCGGTTCACCTTCTTCTGGAAGGAGGAGTCTCCCTTCTCCCAGTTCAATCGCGTGACGTTCGTGGTGGAGGGCGTCCGCTACATCTGTGCCGAGCAGTTCATGATGGCGGGCAAGGCACGCATCTTCGGTGACTCGGAGATCCAGGCCGAAATCATGCTGGCCAAGACGCCGCGCGCGCAGAAGGCGTTGGGGCGGAAGGTCCGCGGCTTCGACGTGGCGACGTGGGAGCGTGAGCGCGAGCGCATCGTCTACGCGGGCAATCACGCCAAGTTCACGCAGAACGCGTCGTATCTCGAAGCGCTGCTCGCCAGTCGCGGCACGGAGCTGGTGGAGGCCAGTCCCATGGACCGCATCTGGGGCGTGGGCCTGAAGATGGAGGACCCTCGCATCCAGGACCCATCCCAGTGGCGTGGCTTGAATCTGCTGGGCAAGGTGCTGACGCGCCTGCGTGAGGACCTGCTCGCGGCGGGTGTCACCGCGCCGTCGCCTGACGCGCCATGAACGTCCAGGCCTCGAGCCTGCGGTCCAGCGCGGTGAGGTTCCACAGGTCCGACGGATTGTCGGGCCGCACCACCGCGAGGGCCTGCTGGAGCGGGGCCCTCGCGCGGACCTCGCCCCACTCGGACAACACCCGCAGCGCCATCAGCGACGGCTGACGCGACAGCAGGCCCAGCAGCGCCTCCACGACACGCGGGCTGCGCTCCTCGGCCAGGCGCTGCACCGCCTCGTGACGCTCCTCCGGTGTCGAGCCCGCGTCCGCCAACCTCGCCGTCAGCGCAGCGAAGCGCGCCTCCTTCAGCACGGGGCGCGGGCCCGGCGTGTCCCAGTGCTCCACCGTGACGCTCGTGCGCGCGAAGGCGACACACTCCCGGCGCACACCATCATTGTCGAACAGGCCCATGAGGCGCTCGGGAGCGGGCCGGCCGCCCACCAGCAGCCGCTCGGCGCGTTCCGCCAGATCCGCGGAAGCCCCGAGCAGGTGGACTCGAACCACCGTGGCCTCCGCGTCCGCGCGGGCGTCGGGGCGGACACGCTCCGACTTGAGGAACACCTCGGCCATGCCCCGCCCGGACACGTACCAGCGATACTCCAGCCACACCGCGCTGGGGCGAAGGGCGAAGCGCTCATCCTCCGCCTCGACGAGGCGGGCTGCGCCTTCCTCCTGACCACCGAAAGAGCGCTCCAACAGTACCAGGGCCTCCGAGAGCTTCATGTCGCGTCCAGGTCCATGAGCCCTCGGAGGGCGGCTCGGTCAGAAGGTGTAGCGAACGGGCTCGGCCAGCCCTTGCACCACGAGCTCCACCGAGCCCGAGCCCTTGCCGGACTTGTCCGCCAACGCCCGGGTGAGGGAGCTCAGGTCGAACCGAGGCTCCGCGAACTTGATGGCCTTGCAGCGGTCCCCGTTGGCGTTGTGAATCACCACCAGGTTCGCCACCGGCTCCGCCGCCGCGTTCGTCTGGAACGTGCCGTCCCAGGCCAGCGCGTAGGAGTGCTCCGCGCAGCCGCCTCCGTGGGAGACATTCAGGACCAGCGTGCTCCCCTCGACGCGGCCACTCTCGATGCTGAGGGGGTCCTGCGGCTGGGGATTCGAGCGAACGAGGAGGGCCTCCCCGTCCGACGGCTTCTGCTCGGCGGGGGACTCCGTTTCCGCCGAGGGCTCGGCGGGCTCGTCCTTCGCGGGGGCATGCGCACACGCCGCGAGCAGACCACTCACCACCAGGGCACTCCACATGAGCCTTCGCATCCAACACCTCCACTCGTGCTTCGTCGGCGGCCAGCCCCGCCGAGCTCGGTCTACTCCTCAGCGTCGGAGCACGTCCTCGTAGACCGCCAGCGTTTGTTCCGCGGTCCGTTCCCAGGTGAACTGCGCCGCGCGAGCCTGCCCCTTCACCGCGAAGGCTTCGCGCTCCCGAGGCGAGCGCAGCAACCGATGGATGGCCTCCGCGAGCCCCTCCGCGTCATCCGGCCGCACCGCGGGAGCCGCGTCTCCACAGACCTCCGGCAGCGAGCCCGCCGTCGACACGATGGCGGGAGTGCCCAGCCGCATCGCCTCCAGCGGAGGAAGCCCGAAGCCCTCGTAGCGCGAGGGGAAGACGAACACGGCCGCGCGCCGCATCAGCTCGTAGAACACGGGCTCCGCCTGATAGCCCAGGGGACGGATGTCATGCCCCTCCGCGCGCAACCGAGCGATGCGCGACTCCACGCGCCCCGAGCCGAACCAACTCTGCCCCGCCAGCACGAGCGACGCGGGACGCCCCTGCGCGCGCAGGCGCTCCATCGCATCCAGCACCAGGTCCACGTTCTTGCGGACATCGAGCGAGCCCGCATAGAGGACATAGTCCTTGGGCAGCGAGAGGGCGCGAAGGAAGTCCTCGCTCGTCGCATCCAGCACGGGCGCGTGCACATGGTCCACGCCGATAGGCACCACCACCGCGCGCGACTCGGCCTCCGGGAAGCGCTCCAGCAGGTCCTGCCGCGTGCGCTCGCTGATGCACACCACCCGGTCCGCCAGGAGCAGGCTGCGCGACAACCACAGCCGGAACTGCCACCGGAACTTCGCGGAGACGGTGTCCGGCATGATGAGCGGAATCAGGTCCAGCACGGTGAGGACGTAGGCCGTGCCTGACACGCGAATCAGCGGGAGGTTGAAGTTTCCCAGCGCGTGATACAGCGGCGGCTTGGAGCGCTCGAGCACCCGAGGGAGCCGGGCGAGCGTCCAGGCGGTGCGGCTGCCGCTCCCCCGAGGGTGGTCGCCGGAGTCGCGTGCGCCCAGCTTCTCCAGCCGCACGCCCTGGGCCTCCAGGGCCCCCGCGAGACAGCGGGTATAGAGGCCGATGCCCGTGGTGGGCTCATCCCAGAGTGTCGCGTCGAAAGCGATGGGGCCAGTGGACACGGTGCGCCTCATAGCACGGCCGTGTGATAGGCAGGGCGCGCATGGCGATTCACCAGTTGATAGCGAGCTTCGTGCCCGGCGACGCCAGCGGACAGGCGGCGTTGCACCTCCAGCTCCTCCTGCGCCGCATGGGCGTGTGGGGAGGCCTGTACGCCGATGAGGTCGGCGCGGGACTGGAGGGACTGGCGAGCCCCGCGTCCGAGCTGAAGCCGGAGCCCGGAGACCTGGTGCTGTATCACCACGGCATCGCCTCTCCGCTGAGCAGCCGGCTCATGCACCTGGACTGCCGACGCGGCCTCGTCTTCCACAACATCAGCCCCACGCGCTTCTACACGGGGACGACGTTGGAGAACGCGCTGGTGGCGGGACGCGCGCAGCTCGCCGCCATGGCGCCCTTCGTGGACGTGGCCATCGGCGTGTCGGACTACAACGCCGCGGAGCTGCGCGTCGCGGGCTATCGCAACGTCCACACCGTGCCGCTGCTCATCGAGCCCGAGCGCTTCGGCCGCGACCGCGCCGACGCGAAGATGCTGAAGAAGCTGTCGGGCCCGGGCCCGGTGCTGCTCGGCGTCAGCCGGGTGATGCCTCACAAGCGCTTCGAGGACCTGCTCGCGCTGCATCGAGAGCTCTTGCGCCTGCGTCCCCAGGCCCGCCTGTTGATGGTGGGGGGCTATGAGCCGGGCAGCCGCTACTTCCGCGCGCTCAAACGGGAGGCGCGTGGCCTGAGCGGCGTGAGCTTCCTGGGCCGACTGAACCACGCGGAGCTGGTGGCCGCGTACCGCTCCGCCTCCGTGTTCGTGTCGATGAGCGAGCACGAGGGCTTCGGTGTCCCGCTCATCGAGGCCATGGCCTCCGACGTGCCGGTGCTGGCGTACGGCGCCGCGGCGGTGCCGGAGACGCTGGGGGGCGCGGGCGTCGCGTTCGACCAGAAGCGCTTCGCGTTCCTCGCCGAGCTGGCGGTGGACCTGAGCGAGGACCTGTCCCTGCGCGAGCCTGTCATCGCGGGCCAGCGTCGCCGCCTGGAGCACTTCTCCGCCGCCTCCGTGCAAGGAGCCCTGTCGCGCGCCCTGGAGGGCTTCCTGCCCGCGCCTCGGCCTCGGCGCGCGCCGCCCAAGCGGCCTCGCGTCGCCGTGGTGGTGCAGCGGTACGGCGAGGTGACAGGCGGCTCGGAGATGCTGGCCGCGCAGGTGTCCGAGCGCCTCAGCCCGCACTGGGACATCACGGTGCTGACCACGTGCGCGAAGGACCACCTGTCCTGGGAGAACGTCTTCCCGGAAGGGCCGGACCGGATTCGCGGCGTGGAGGTGCTGCGCTTCCCGACGACACGGACGCGCAACATCCAGGGCTTCAACGGGCTGTCGCGCCGGGTCTTCGACAAGAGCAACGAGCGGCTGCGCGAGGAGCAGTGGGTGGCCGAGCAGGGCCCCATGTCGCCGGGCCTCCTGCGCCACCTCGCCTCCACGCAGCACGAGTACGACGGCTACCTGTTCTTCACGTACCTCTACGCGCCGACGGTCTGGGGCCTGCCCCTGGTGGCGGACCGGGCGCTGATTGTCCCCACCACGCATGACGAAGCCCCCATCCGCTTCGATGCGTACCGCGATGTCTTCGAGCGTCCCCGCGCGCTGCTCTGCCTCACGCCGGAGGAGCTGACCATCATCGAGAAGTACTTCCCCGGACACGCGAGGACCCGCGTGGTGGGCGTCGGCGTGGAGCGTCCGTCGGCGGATGGCGCTCGCTTCCGGAAGAAGCACGGGCTGCACCGCGACTACCTGCTCTACGTGGGCCGACAGGAAGCCGGCAAGGGCGTGCCCGAGCTGCTCCAGCACCACCAGGCCTTGAAGCAGAAGTACGCGGACGCGCCGGACCTGGTGCTCGCGGGCGATGCCAGCATGCCCCTGGAAGGCGATGGCGTGCGCTACCTCGGCCGCATCCCGGAGCAGGACAAGCACGACGCGCTGGCCGGGGCGCTGGCGGTGGTGGTGCCCTCCCGCTATGAGAGCCTGTCCCTGCTCACGCTGGAGGCCTTCGCGCAGGGCACGCCGGTGTTGGTGAACGGGCGCTCGGACGTGTTGGTGGGACAGGTGACGCGCAGCGGAGCGGGACGGGCGTACACGGACCTGGGCTCGTTCATCCAGGGCCTGCGTGAAGTCGGCGAAGCCCGAGGCCCCATGGGCGCCAAGGGCCTGGCCTACGTGAAGAAGCAAGGGTGGCCGCAGGTGGTCGCCGCCTATCAAGAAGAGCTGCAACGCATCCTCGAGGAGAAGCACCGATGAAGCTGCTGGG
Source organism: Myxococcus stipitatus DSM 14675 (assembly GCF_000331735.1). Lineage (GTDB taxonomy): Bacteria > Myxococcota > Myxococcia > Myxococcales > Myxococcaceae > Myxococcus > Myxococcus stipitatus. The sequence continues at coordinate 7,604,243 of NC_020126.1, forward strand.
ACGCGACATTCCGGCGCGGGAGTTGATGGCCCGCATCGAGGAGCGACTGCGAACGCGAGGCCTCCCCACCTCCGAGGCCGTGGACATTCCCGCCGAGGGCGTGGAGCCCCGCGTGGAGCCGCTGACCTTCAACCTGCACGCGCTGGAGGACAACGCCGACGCCACGCGCGCACTGCCGCTCCAGACGCACCGGGGCGGCGTGGGTCAGCTCGTGGTGGTGGCCAAGTGGGCCTTCCGCAAGTCGTGCCAGGTGTTCATCAACGAGACGCTCGGCCGGCAGCGCGTCTTCAACGGGCACGTGCGTGACTCGTATGCCCAGCTCTCCGCCGAGGTCATCCGACTGCGGCGAGAGGTGGAGCAACTGCGCGCCCGTCAGGCGAGCCTCACGACGGAGGCCTCGGTCGAATCAGCCCCCGCGGTGGCCCCGCCCGAGCCCGCGGGCGCTCCGGACACGCACGAGGTCCTCCCCAAGCCCCGTCCCGCCGCCACCGCGAGCAGCAACAAGCGCGCGGGCACTCCGGCCCCCACCAAGCCTCGCCGCCCCAAGGGGCGGTAGCGCGCGTCACGGGAAGCGGTACACCGTCACGTAGCCGTCGCTGTAGGCCCGCTCGCCGCCCAGCTCCTCCACGACGAAGCGCTCTCGCGCGGGGTGGTGGTAGTGGGCGACGAACCAGCGGTAGTGGTTCTGCTTGAGGAAGGCGCGCATCTCCTCGCGCTCCTCGGGACTCACCGGGCTGTACCCCTCATGCCGGCCCTCG